>PAZE01000017.1 GCA_002716065.1 Crocinitomicaceae bacterium
CCTTAATACTACTAGTGGTACTGGTGGGTACTCTTGGAGCTGGTCTAGTACTGATCCCGGTTTTACTGACCCTAGCACAGAAAACCTTACAGGCTTAGACATAGGAACCTACACCGTTACCATTACCGACATTAACGGCTGTACCAAAGACACCTCTTTTACTATTAATCAGTCGGATTCTATTACAGTAGATGGTTCTCATGTGGATATTTCGTGCTTTGGAGTAAATGATGGTAGTATTACCATCACTGTTTCTGGTGGTTTTTCTCCAAATACCTGGCTGTGGACAAGCACCAACCCTAGTTTTAGTGACCCTGGTGGAAATACAACCTCTCTAACTAATTTAGAACCTGGCACATACACCCTAACAGTTACAGATGCAAACGGTTGTTTAAAAGACACCTCTTTCACAATTTTAGAGCCTGATGATATTTTTGCAAACGGTATTGTAACCAACCTAAGTTGTAACAATAACTCCTCTGGAGAAATAAACATTACTCCAATTGGTGGGTCTGGATCATATTTGTTTGATTGGGATAATGACGGAACAGGAGATAATGATGACTTAG
Source organism: Crocinitomicaceae bacterium (assembly GCA_002716065.1). Taxonomy (GTDB): domain Bacteria; phylum Bacteroidota; class Bacteroidia; order Flavobacteriales_D; family Parvicellaceae. Next base: position 570 of record PAZE01000017.1, read on the forward strand.
AAGATTTAATTGGCCTTTCACAAGGATCTTTCTGTGTTGGTATAATTGATCAAAATCAACCAACATGTAGATTAGACACCTGTTTTATTATCACTCAGCCAGATAGCATCTTTATTAATCTGCTTAGTATAACTGATATTAGCTGTGCCGATTCACTAAATGGGGCTATTGATATTGCGCCATCGGGAGGTTCAATTGCGGTTAATTACCAATTCGACTGGGACAATGACGGAACAGGAGATAATGATGATTCAGAAGACTTATCGTTAATTGGTGGTGGAACTTACTGCATAAGTGTTTCTGATGATAATGGATGTACAAAAGATAGCTGTATAACTTTAGATGCAATAGATAATATTTCTTTTAATCCTATTGTTGATAGTTCTTCATGTAGCCTACCCAATGGAAACATCAACCTTACTGTTACAGGTGGTAATTCGCCTTTATCTTTTGATTGGGATAATGATGGATTGGGAGATAATGATGACAATGAAGACTTGCTAAACATTCCTTCTGGAACGTATCAATTAATTGTTTCCTACAGTGGAAATGATGGTTCATTGTGCAATGTAGATACCACATTTAGTTTCATAGATAATCCTCCATCACCAACTGCATCCTATGTTGTTGTTGATGAAAGCTGTTTTGGAGCTTGTGATGGCTCCATAACAACAACTATTTTAAGCGGAGCTAGCCCTATGTCCTATGTTTGGAGTTCTACTAATCCAGGATTTACCAACAATGGAGCTCAAAGTCAATTTAATCTTTGTAGTGGAGACTATTATTTATCATTAACTGATGCTAACGGCTGTACAATTCAAGATACGTTTGCAATAACAAGCTTTAATCAGCTTACAGTACTTGAAAGCATAACAAACATCGATTGTAATGGTGATAGTACAGGTGCTATTTCAATAGATGTTTCTGGAGGGAATATTTCTTCTTCTGGAAATTACTCCTACACTTGGTCTGGAATTAGTACTGGTTTTAATTCAGCTTCTGAAGATATTTCAAATCTTATAAGCGATCAATATCAACTTATCGTAACTGACGATGATGGTTGTACAGATAGCCTTGTTTATGATGTTACTGAAAATTCACTTTTAATTTTAACACCAAGTTCAGTTGATGTAACTTGTGGAGATTCCAATGGCGTAGTTTCTGTTATTGTTAGTGGTGGTGTTGTCGCTTCAGATTATAATTATAGCTGGACAGATAACGGTTCTATCCCTATCGGCTCAACATCAAGTGTAACGAATTTGAGTGCTGGTACTTATACTGTAATTGTAACAGATGACCTAGGTTGTTTGGATTCTACAACAGCTACAATTAATGATCTTTCGGCTTCTACAATAACAATTGACACCATAATACATGAGTCCTGTACTGGAGATAATAACGGATTAATTACAGTAACCATAGCCGTATCACCACCTCCAGGAAATTTAAGTTGGACTGGGCCTACAGGTTTTGTTGATCCAGGAGGAAATAACACCACAATAAACAACCTATCTGCAGGACAATACATTGCAACATTAGTTGATGGACTAGGCTGTCAGACCCAAGAGGTGATTGATATCATTGAAGCGCAGGCGCTGTCTTTAAATAGTAGCGTTATCGAACCAACGTGTTTTAATTTCAACGATGGCTCAATTAGTATTTTCCCATCGGGCGGCAGCACCACAGCTGGATATCAATTTGATTGGGATATTGATGGAACAGGAGATTTAAATGATGCTCAAAACCAAGATAGTTTAACTTTTGGAACCTATATTGTTAGTGTTTTCGATGACAATGGTTGTACTATTTCAGACACCTTTAACCTTACTAATCCTGATGAGTTAATAGGAGCAGTTTCTTCTTCATTTGCTGCATGCGGTTTAAATGATGGTTACGTAACCTCGTTGATTTCTGGTGGAACTTTAACATCTGGAAGTTATACCTACGCTTGGATTGATCAAGCAACAGGATTACAGGTTGGAAATACTGACTCTGTTGCTCAGCTACCAGCAGGGTGTTATGAGCTCACCGTAAATGATGATAACAATTGTATTTATAGTGATATAACTTGTATTAGTAACCCAAGTGGACCAACCATAACCCTTGATCAAATTGATTCAGTTTCTTGTTTTGGTGGACAAGATGGAAGTGTTTTTATTTCTGTTAGTGGTGGAAATGGAAGTTATACATATGATTGGCAAACAATTTTTGGACTTCAACCTTCTAATAATGAGGACTTAGTAACATGGTTGGCTGACTCATATTCCATAACCGTAACAGATTCCCTAGGGTGTATAGCTGGAGGTGTTTATACAATACCTCAGCCTGATCCTATTATAATTTCTGGCACTCCAACCAATTTAACCTGCTTTAACGATAATAGCGGGGAGATAAATCTAACCATTTCTGGAGGAACACCTAATTACAACTATAATTGGACAGGACCTAATGGGTATGCCTCTAACCTTGAAGATATAAGCTCACTTGATACAGGAACCTACATTGTTTCTGGTACTGATGCAAATGGTTGTAATATACCTACTACAAGTTTCACTATTGATCAGCCCGATTCAATTGCATTAACACTATCTTCATCTCCAACCGCATGTGATGAAAATACTGGTTCAGCAAGCGTTAGCTCATCTGGTGGAACTGTTGGGAATGATTACTCTTATTTTTGGATTAATAGCTCAGGAGATACTATTGGTAATTCAGCATCTATAGATTCCTTGGCATCTGGAATCTATTACTCTTTAGTAACAGATGATAATGGCTGTTCTGCTACAGTCAGTGTAGTAATATCTCCTTTTGGAGGGCCCTCAATTAGTTTAGACACCATAATTGATGTTCCTTGTGCTGGAAATGAAGATGGTTCTATTTTTATTTCAGTTACAGGAAATGCTATTCCATTTTCATACAATTGGTCTGGAACTGTTTCCCCTGACCCACTTCACCAGTTTAATGAAGACTTAGACACTTGGTTTGCAGGGGTTTACTCAATCGTTGTTACTGATACTAACGGCTGTCAAGATAGTTTAATTGGTCTAACCATTGATCAGCCTCTCCAATTAAATTCTACAATTACTTCATCAGATGTTTTGTGTAATGGTGATAGCACAGGAGCTATCAATCTAACAGTTTCTGGTGGAATAAATCCCCACACAATCGAATGGTCCTCTAATGGTATTTTAATTTCTAATCAAGAAGATCCATTTGGTCTTCCTGCTGGAATATATGATTTATTGGTGACCGATAGTAATGGTTGTATAGTGGCTGACCAAGCTATAATTAACGAAAACCCTGATTTAAGCTTAATAGGTAGCTCTGTTAATTCTTCTTGTGGAAATGCTGATGGTCAGGTAAGTGTTTCTGTTTCAGGAGGTACTGTAGCTCTTGATTACTCTTATTCTTGGTTTGATATAGCAAGTGGATATCCTGGAAGCCCTACAGGAAGCGGAAATGCAACTGAAATAGGACTACTAGCTGGTGCATATCAAGTAATTGTTACTGATGATAACGGCTGTACGGATTCATTAATTGTTACCCTTTCAGATGACACCGGACCTATTTTAACATACACCTCTACAAATATTGCCTGTTTTGGTAGTGCTAATGGAAGTATTAATTTAGAAGTTTCTGGATCACCTTCTTTTACCTACAATTGGATTGGACCCCCTCCTTTTGTGAATCCTGGAACTGAAGACATAAGTGGATTAGAGCCTGGAACTTACACTGTAATTGTTACCGATGCAAACGGGTGTGTTTCTACAGAATCTATTGATGTTACTGGACCCGTTGGTCCAATAACCTTAAATTCTACTATTTCTGACCTTACTTGTTTCAGTAATGCATCTGGTGAGATTACAATTGATATCATTGGAGGAACACCAAACTATACCACGAATTGGTCTGGACCCAATGGATTCACATCATCTAACGAAGATTTAACAGGTCTAGATTCTGGTCAATATGTACTAGATATAATTGATGCAAACGGGTGTACGTTAAGCGGCCAACTTTTTGATGTTAGCCAGCCGGATTCAATTGTGATTGACACAACCATAATTCAACCTACTTGTGGTTTAAGTGATGGAGAAATTGTAGTAACAGTATCTGGGGGAACTATTGCAACTGACTATAGTTACAATTGGGATGATTTAAGCACTCCTTCATCTAACATTGGTTTTTCCTCAACATTAGCTGGAATTTCAGCTGGCAACTACCAAATTACTGTTGCCGATGATAATGGATGTACAGATAGTTCTATTATTTCTATTTCTGATCTTACTGGACCTATTTTATCTGCAACAACAACTGATGTTGATTGTGTGGGTGACGATGATGGAACAATTAACCTTACTATTGTAGGAAGTGGTTCTTATCTTATTGATTGGGATAATGATGGAGTTGGTGATAATGATGATACAGAAGACCTTATTTTGCTTGCTGCTGGAACTTATAATGTAACTGTTGAAGATTTAGGAACCGGTTGTGTTGCTTCTCTTTCTGTAGATATTAATGTGGCTAATTCTATTTCACTTTCTTTTGTTTCGACAGATATTTCTTGTAATAACGATAGTACTGGAAGTATAAATGCTACTGTAAACGGAGGAACGCCCTCTTTTTCTTACAATTGGACATTGAATGGTTTTTCTGTCTCTTCTGTAGAAGATCCATTTAATCTCTCTGCAGGAAATTATCTACTTACCGTTACAGATGCTAACGGTTGTGATTACACAGATTCTATAGAGCTAACCGAGCCGGACCAACTCACCCTTAATGGCTCCTCAATAAACTCTACTTGTGGAAATTCCAATGGAGAGGTTAGTGTTGTTGTTACTGGTGGAACTATTGCTGCTGATTATTCTTATGCTTGGTTTGATATTAATTCTGGATACCCAGGAACACCTATTGGAAGTGGAAATGCAACAGAAAATGGCCTAGCTTCTGGATCATATCATGTTATTGTAACTGACGATAATGGATGTTTGGACTCTTTAGCGGTGGCTGTTTCGGACGCAAATGGTCCTACCATAAGTTATTCAACTGTTGACGTATTGTGTTTTGGGGACTTAACTGGTGAAATTAATTTAACTGTTTCAGGAAATGGTTTATTTACGTATTCTTGGACAGGTCCACCTTCTTTTACAGATCCTGGAACTGAAGACTTAACAAATTTAGAAGCAGGTACATATTCTGTAACTGTTACGGATATAAACGGGTGTATTGCTACTGAAAATATTACCATTAATAGTCCTGCTTTAGGATTGTCTGTTAATTCATCTATTAGCAATCTTTCTTGTTACAACGACTCTACGGGAAGTATTGATATCTTAATTTCTGGTGGCACTCCAAATTATACAACATCTTGGATTGGTCCTAATGGATTCACTTCTAATCTGGAAGATTTAGTGAACCTTGATACGGGAGAATATACGGTAACCATTGTAGACTTAAACGGATGTCAACTTAATGGTTCTTCATTTACCGTAAATCAACCTGATTCAATAGCAATTCTACCAACTATTATACTTCCAACATGTAATGCTTCTGATGGCCAAATATCTGTTGCTGTTTCGGGTGGAACCGTATTTTCAGACTATACATATTTATGGGATGATATAAGTACGCCTGCTTTTGGAATTAGCACATTCTCTTCTGTTACTAACATAGGTGCAGGTAACTACCAAGTTACAGTAACTGATGATAATGGTTGTGTAAACGATACTATTCTTGCCATAAATAATGCCAACGCCCCAACATTATCAGACTCTACAGTTCATGTTGATTGTAATGGAAATTCTACTGGTGAAATCTTCCTAACTATTTCAGGAACAAGCTCATTTACTATAGATTGGGATAACGATGGTGTTGGTGATAATGATGATTTAGCCGACCTTTCTGGATTACAAGCTGGAACCTATTCTGTTATTGTTAACGATCTATCCACCGGCTGCGTTGCTGCTTTGTCTGTCGATGTGCTTGAGCCTGGAGCATTAACCATTTCTGGGCTAAGCCAAAACCTTACTTGTTATCAAGACTCATCTGGTGGAATTAATATTAGTGTCAATGGTGGTACTTCACCTTTTAATTTTGATTGGGATAATGATGGAATTGGTGATAATGACGACACAGAAGATTTATCCAATTTAACTATTGGAACTTACCAAGTTTTTGTCACTGATACCAACGGATGTTCAACAGACTCTATTTTCTCTATCACTGAGCCATCTGAAATATCATTAACAGCATTGCTTTCCAACAACAATTGCTTTAACGATACTACAGGTTCAATTAACATTACTGTTAGTGGTGGAATACCTAATTACAATTATTTATGGACAAATTCTTCTGGTTTAAATGTTGGCTCTTCAGAAGATCTTTCGAGTTTAATTGCAGATACGTATTCTATTGCAATAACCGATGATAGTGGGTGTACAAAAGATTCCGTTTTTACTATAACTTCTCCAGGAGAAATTTTCTTAAATATTACTACTTCAAATGCAAACTGTGCATTTAGTGATGGATCTGCAACTGCTAACGTAACGGGTGGAGTGCTTACAGGACCTGATTATACATACGATTGGGATAATGACGGTTTAGGAGACAATGATGATGCTAATTCCATTTCTTTACTTCCATCTGGTAATTACACCTTATTTGTAACTGATGATAATGGTTGTCAAGCAGATTCTACCGTTTCTATTTCCATAACTACTGGACCTAGTATAACAATAGACTCCACATTTAATCCTCTGTGTCATGGTGGATCTGATGGTGCAATATACACTAGTGTTTCTGGAGGAACTTCTCCATATAATTTTATATGGAACTCAGGAGTAAATCAACAATCTGAAGATATTACTAATCTCGAATCTGGAACCTATTTCCTTCATATAATAGATGCTATTGGGTGTGAAAATTTTGATACCATTACCCTTTCTCAGCCTAATTCAATAACAACTTCTTTTTCAACAACCGATGCATCGTGTAATCTTTGTGATGGTTCCGCAACAGTATTAGCTTCAGGGGGAACATCAAGCTCAGGATATACCTACATGTGGGGAGATGGAAACACCACAGCTTCCACAACAAATCTGTGTTCAGGTGTTTATTCTCTTACTGTTACTGATGAAAATAATTGCTCTATCACTTCCTATGTGGGNATTAGCGATAATACAGGNCCAACAGGTGNTACTTCTTCNATATNCTCACCAAGTTGTAATGGTTTAAATGATGGTTCAATATCAGTATCCGGAGTTGGNGGTACAGCTCCATATGTNTATTATTGGCCTCATAATGGATCCGTAAANTCNTCAATATCTAACATAACAGCAGGAAATTATTTTGTTGAAATAACCGACCAGCAAGGNTGTACTAAAGTTGAAGAAATTGTTGTTNCCGAGCCNTCTTCTATTTTTGTTAGCCCTATGATAATGCCTTCAAATTGTGGTGCTNCNGATGGTTCNATTGATTTAACNGTTTCTGGGGGTGCAGGAAGTTACTCCTACAATTGGTCAACAACTCAAAATACTTCATCAATAAGTAATTTATCCTCTGGTATTTATTCTGTTGACATAACAGATGCTATAGGGTGCTCAATNAATGAAAATTATACGGTTTCTGAATTTAATGCTTTAGCTATTGATTTAGNGCTAACTNACGTTTCGTGTTTTGGTGGTTCCAATGGAGAAATTAACACAACTGTTCTTGGTGCTACAGGTTCAATTAATTACAATTGGTATGATTTATCTGGAGCATTAATAAGTACTGGAAATGCTGATCTAAACGCGCTTAATTCAGGAACATATTTTGTGGAGATTGAAGACGTTTCCNTTGGTTGCTCTCAGTTTAATTCTGCAACTTTAACTCAACCTTCTGAAGCTATAATTAGTCTTCCAAACNTATTGAGCGCCTCATGTGATGCTTCGTGTGATGGAGGTGCTACTGTTGTAATTGCTGGAGATAATTCTCCATACGTCTATAATTGGTCAAATGGTGCAACTGGAAATGGTGTTAATGGGCTTTGTTCTGGACCTAATGTAGTAACCATAACAGACGCCAACAATTGCGTGTTGGAAGAAACAGTAATTATTGATGTTAATGAAACAATAGATGTTCAATATTTTTCTGTTGACGCTACTTGCGGGTCATGTGATGGTCAAGCAACGTTATCTCCAAGTGGTGGCTCTGGTAATTTCACCATTACCTGGTATGATGGAATATCTGGGACTTCACATCAAGACTTATGTGCTGGAATATATGGATATGTTATAAATGACAATAATGGCTGTAGTTTTTCTGGTGAGGTAAGCATCAATAACACTGGTGGTCCTGATAATGAGGTGGTATCCATAAATAATGTATCCTGTTATGGTGGAAATGATGCTTCTGTTTCGGTAATTCCTAGTGGAGGAACTCCTCCATATAATTATTTATGGGTTCCTGGTGGGCAAACTACTAATGTAGTTTCTGGATTATCTGCAGGAAACTATTATTTGGAAGTTGAAGATGCTAATGGATGTATTAGGGTGGTAGATGTAACTATTAATGAACCTGATCCTATTCAAATTCAATCTGTTATTGAAGATGCTGGATGTAACGGAAATAATGGTTCTATTTCTGTTGTTGCAACTGGAGGAAATAGTCCTTTTGCTATAAACTGGTCCGGTCCAAACTTATTTACCTCTTCTGGGGAGAATATAAGCAATTTAGCTGGTGGTAATTATCTAGGAATAATTACTGATGCGCTTGGTTGTGTTGATAGTGCGTTTTTCTCTTTGAATGAAATAAACGCAGATATCATTTCATTTACTGTAAGTAAACCTTCGTGTTACAACTCATGTGATGGATCCATTTCTGCAGACCCAGTTGGAACTAATTATGCGTACACTTGGAGCAACACNGAAACCACCTCATCTATTTCAAACCTATGNCCAGGATTATATGGTTTAGATCTTGTTAATACATTAACAGGTTGTCGTTCATCTGCATATGTTAATTTAGATGAACCTGATTCCATATCATTAAGTATTNCNTTTGCTACTGTTTCGTCTTGTAATAATGCCTGTGATGCTCAAGCAAGTGTAATTCCTTCTGGTGGTNCTGGTCCGTTNATTTTCTCCTGGAGTCCATCTTTAGATATTACACCNTCAGTTCAAAACCTTTGTGCGGGAATTAACGTTGTTACTGTTACTGATGCNAATGGGTGCACTAATTCTCAAGAAATTACTATTGAACAACCCGANAGTATTTCTATAACTGTAGATTTTCTNCAAGATGCTTACTGTGTAAATAATGCTGACGGTGAAATTAATATAAGTGTATTTGGAGGTGACGGCAATTATACCTACTCTTGGACTACTAGTCCTAGCTCTTCATTTAGTTCCAATTTAGAGGATATTACCAATTTATTGCCAACTACATATATTATATCAATTTTAGATGGGAATAACTGTTCTTTTGATTCAACTATTCTTGTAGATACGAGCAATGTGCTAATCGCTGATGCTGGTTTAGACACATCNCTCTGTTTAAACGATTGTATTACTATTACAGGAACNGCTTCTGGAACTTCAAACTTTACGCTTGTTTGGNTGGACACATTAGGAAATATTGTNTCAAATGCAGACACNTTAGAAATTTGTTCTCCAAATGAACTTAACTATGAATATATTTTGCAGGCAACTGATCAAAATTGTGTCTCAACTGACTCAATATTAATTATCACTAATTCTCTTCCTATAGTTGAGGCTGGTGTAGACATAAGTGAAATATATGGAGAAACTGTTCAGCTTGGGGGTGCCCCAACCGCGCCAAGTGGTGCAGTTGTTTCTTGGTCTCCTNCAATTAATTTCTATTCAATAGATGATACCTCTTTATATAATCCAGAAATAGAATTAATTTCAACTCAGCAGTATACCGTTACTGTAATAGATACCAATGGCTGNATTTCTTCAGACAGCATNGTTGTTNTTCCAATTCCTGAAATTTATCATGGNACCGGTTTTTCACCTAATGGTGATGGTGTTAATGATGTTTGGGAAATTGACAGAATTGATGATTATCCCAATTGCATTGTAGAGATATACAACCGNTGGGGAGAGCAACTATTTAGATCAGTTGGTTATACCCAAAAGTGGGATGGGCAATACAAAAACAAACCACTTCCTGTTGGAACCTACTACTACATTATAGAATTAAATGATCCTAANTTTCCAGATCCTTATACTGGACCAGTAACCATTATGCGATAATATGAAGTGGATGAATAAATATTTATGGTGCTTGACTNTTGGNCTTNTNGTTCAATTCTATTCTACTTGTNNTTTTTCACAACAACTTCCTATTTTTAGTCAGTATCTTTTAAACGACTATGCCTATAACCCTGCAATAGCCGGATCTAATGACTACTATGACGTTAAATCTAACCATAGGTATCAATGGGTAGGAATTACCGATGCGCCAAGAACGTATACACTTTCTTTAAATGGACCTTCAAAAAATAAAAAAATGGGGTTCGGTGGTATGGTGTTTACCGACCACGTTGGACCAACTCGAAGAACCGGGTTTCAAGCATCATACGCTTATCATTTAAATATCNCTTCGGATGTGAAATTAAGCTTAGCCCTTAGTGCTGGAATGTTGGAATGGAAGCTCGATGGACATAAAATAGAGCTTTACGATTTAAATGACCAGGTTCTAGTTAACAATGTAATGCGTGCTGTTGTTCCNGACGCGAAATTTGGTTTTTTAGTTTACCACAAAGATTGGTATGCTGGTGGATCCATCCCTAATCTTTTAGCTAGTCAGCTTTCTTTTTCCAATACCGACAACACCGGATTAAGCAAGCTTAAACCTCACTATTATTTACATGGAGGATATGTTTTTCATTTAAATGATGATGTTGATTTAGAACCTTCTTGTATGATTAAATTTATTTCTCCAGTTCCAGTTCAATTTGATATTATGACTAAAGCTACCTGGAAACAAAAAGTGTGGTTGGGNGTTGCTTACAGAACAATGGATGCAGCATCGGCAATGATTGGATATTTATTTAAGCAAAACCTTTTGTTTGGATATTCATATGATTTTACTACATCAAATTTAAGGAACTACAGCTCAGGAACTCATGAATTGATGTTTGGTGTACGTTTTGTAAGGTCTAAAACCTTTGAGCCNCCTTCTANTGAATAGNCTCCATACAAAATTAGGCTATTAAGGGTAATATAAATAGCGACACCAGCTTGTCTCTCTAACATATCGTCAGAGATAAAACCTATTAGTATGATTACTAAAAAGATCCAATAAATNGGTTGAGGCTTATCATTTACAAAAATTGGATAAANAACCGTAAACAACCACAATAAAAAACCAACTAANCCATAAACAATAAAGAANGATAAAAATTGATTGTGTGATCGCTTTTGGTTAACTTTTGANANNCCCATTGAGGTNGTTAAATACGCATTCTTAAAAGCATCATTAATGTCTCCTATGCCTACTCCAAATAAAAAATTATCTTTTATAATACTTTTACTTACTTGAGTAAACAATAGTCGCTGAGAAACTGAATGATTGTTCACCTCGATACCATCCCTGTAAAGTTGTAATTCTAGAAAAATACCCCTTATTCTATCCTCTAAACGACTGTATTTAATTGATGAGGTTATTCCCGATTCTATTTGTTTTACTTCTTGTTTTGTTAACGTATTAATAGCTTTAGCATCTTTATTTAATCCTTTTGAGGTTAAGTATCGATATAGCGTTGACCGAATCTTCTGACCCTTTGAATCAATTGAATCAATTGAAATATTACTTCGCTTATTCCAAGATTCTTTTACTTCGTTTGGTGCTATACAAACCCAAACATAATATCCATTTTCAGTGTAATTATTAATAGTATCGTGAACGTAAACTTCTCCTAAAGTCGATTTTTCTGGTAAGTTTAAAAGGTCTCTTTTATCTTTAATTGTATAAAAGTCTTTATAAACAAACCCTATAAAAAAGGCGGAAACAAACAAGCCCGCCAACCAAAATAATGGAACAACTCTTGAAATAATATTGGTATTGTTTTTTAAACTAAACACCAAAATAGTAATGCCTAGTAACCAGGCAATTATTGCTGTTATTGATTGTAGAAAAAACAAAAAAACAACCAACCAAATTGCTAGAATTAAGATTACTTTTTTGTTGTTATTTTTCTGAAAAAAAAACAAATAAAACAATAAAATTGAAGTGAATGCCACCAATAACCCCATTCTAATATGTGACATAAATAGGGATATTTGATAAAAACCATTGGTTTGCTTAGGAGGCAAAATATTAAAATAAACCAGCATACTTAATAAGGTGCTAGTTAATACTCCAAAAACAAATAATGAGGTAAGTATTTTTAGTTCTTTTTTATTTAGAAATTCTGTACTTCCAATAACAAGAGGTATTAACAAAAGGGGAAGTTTAACGAGTAAATCTTTACATGCATAATTAAAATTCTGAGTGTTTAATAACCATAAAACATGTATTAAGTAACCCATAGACAATACTAAAGAAGAGTATTTTTGTTTTTTTATTCGAGCAATTTTACAGTGAAAGTTTGCTTCGAAAACCCAATTTACGGTAATTCCAATGGTGCCAATACTCATAAATATTTTTCCCATTGAAAGACCAAAAAGTAAAACGGAAAGAAAAAAAAGATATATATACCTATGAGGAATTATTTTTTCTAACACAAGTCCTATTTATTTAATATTTTTTGGTATCTGGTTGAATCCAATAATACAGAAACAGCTTCTTCGATGTAGGGGTCTCCTTTTAAGCTTGCTTCTATTCTCCCTTTCTGAAAGTGTGTTCTTGAAACAATTTCAATTTCAAGCATTTGTTTTATTTCCTGTTTATTTCTTTCTAAATCCTCAATTAAGTTGGGTTTAAATTTTTCTTTTAATTGCTCCAAAGCCTCTTGGTTGGATTGATAATATTTCTCTTGTTTAGTAGCTACAATTAGCTGAGAAAGCAATTGTTCGCTATCATTAGAATATTCAATTTTTTTTCCTATTAAGGTGTTTTTAAATTTTTCGTAGTCTTTATCTGATAATGTAAACTCATTTGGTGAGTCAATAACGAAGCTATCTACTGACAATTGATTAACATAATTAAAAATAAAATCATTGTAGATAAGTGTTTCCGACAGTTTGGAAAAATAATTTGGTTCAATTTTAATATCTGGAAATACCCCTCTAGCATCTTTTACTTCTCTTCCATTTTTTGTGTAATAATTTTTAATCAAACTATCTGGAATCTCATCAGCAGTCCCCAGTGAACTTTTGTTGGAATAATCTAATTTTTGAATACACCTTCCGCTTGGGGTGTAATATTTAGCAACAGTTAGTTTAATTTTCGAGCCAAATTTTAACTCTTTTGTTTGTTGCACTAATCCTTTTCCGAAACTATTTTCTCCAACAATAACACCACGATCTAAATCTTGTATACACCCAGAAACAATTTCACTAGCAGAAGCAGAGTAAGAATCTATTAATACAACCAAGGGTATATTTAAATCTACTGGGTTATTTCTTGTTTTATAAGCTCTGTTTATTTCCTGCATTCTACCTTTAGTTTGTACAACTAATTCATCTTTTGGAATAAAAAAATTAACAATGTCTACCGCTTGTATTAAAAGCCCACCTCCATTTCCTCTAAGGTCTAATATTAACTTTTCAATGTTCCTTGTATTTAGCTCATCAAGTGCTTTTTTTACATCACTACTTGCTTTTTCCGTAAAGGAGTTTAGCTTAATATAGCCAACTTTATTTTTTAATTCTTTGTAATAAGGAACAGAGGGAATATTTATTTTTTTTCTTATTACCTCTACATCTTTTATTTTTAGAAAACGTGTTGTTTTTATTGCTACTGGGGAGTCTGCTGATCCTTTAAGCATTTGACTAATTTCTTCTATTGATTTTCCATAAACAGACATACCGTCCACTTCAAGTATGGTATCGCCTGCTTTTATTTGTGCTAAATGAGCTGGAGAGTTTTCATATGGTTCAGCAACAACAACATAATCCCCTTGTTTTATAATTGATGCCCCAATGCCACCATATTGTCCTGTGGTCATCAATCTAAAATCTTCAATATTGCTTTCAGGAATATAAACGGTGTATGGATCTAATGATTTAAGCATTGCGTCAATGGCGTTTTTCATGAGTTCTCCTGGAAGCGGTTGGTCAACATAATAATTGTTAACTCTTTCGTAAATTGAAGCTAATATTTTTAAGTTTTTAGTTATCTCAAAATAATCGTCATTATTGTTTTGTCTATTCGTTGAAAATGAGCTAATTAAAACAAAAAACACTGCAAGAAAAAAGAGTACTATTGCTTGAAAATTAAGCTTATTCATTAGTTGAGAGTTTTTTATTAAAAATACGAAATGTCTCATTTAGACCTTTTTGAATTGCTAAAAAAGTAGGCTTTTTTGAACCAATATAAGAAACACAAAAAACAATTCTTTTGGATGGGTTAGGGTGGTAAATATCCATCTTATTAATTACTGCCTTAAGTTGTCTTTTAATTCTATTTCTATCAACAGCCTTTTTAACATTTTTTTTAGAAACAGAAACTAAAAAACTATCGCTTGATTGTTGTTCTTTTATAAAATAAACCAAACGAAAAGGGTAATTATTTATACTTTTTCCTTCCTTAAAAAGTGAAGAAATTACAGTGTTATTTTTTAACTTCTCTAGTTTATTAGACATTTGTTGTCTTTCTAAAAAAGTAAAAGATAATTATTAAAACAACTTAGGTAATCGTTTTACTTATTTGTTTTAATAAAATCTTCAATTGCCATTGTCATTGATGGTATTCCTGGCATTGGTGCTTTAATGTCAATTCTAAGACCTAAATCTTGTGCAGCCTTTGCTGTTGTTGGACCAAACGCGGCTATTTTGGTGCCATTTTGTTTGAATTCAGGAAAATTCTTTACCAAAGATTGTATTCCAGATGGGCTGTAAAAAACTAAAATATCATATTTAACATCCTCTAAATCTGAAAGGTCACTACAAACTGTTTTGTAAAGAACCACGTTCTTAAAGTTTATTCCATTTTTTGTTAAAGACTCAGGAATAATTTTTCGTTGTATATCTGAACACGGAACCAAAAAGTTTTCTGCTTTGTGTTTAACTATAGTGTCCATTAAATCAACTATACTTTGTTTACCAAAAAATATTTTTCTTTTTCTGTAAACAACATAGTTCTGAAGATAATATGCAACCGCTTCAGAAATACAGAAATATTTCATATCATCTGGTACTGCAAATCTTGTTTCACTTGCAATTCTAAAGTAATGGTCAACTGCCATTCTAGACGTAAAAATAACTGCGCTAAATTCTTCTAGATTAATTCTATTTTGCCTGAATTCTTGAGATTCTACACCCTCAACATGTATAAAAGACCTGAAATCAACTTTTAATTTAAATCTTTCTGCTAAATCTCTATAGGGGCTTTTTTGAGTTTTGGGTTCCGGCTGAGAAACTAAAATTGATTTGATATTCACAATACTATTTTTTTTATTTTCACTTTATTTCCCCTGTAGTAAAACATAAACGATTAAAACAGGTAAAATTTCAAGAGTGCAAAGGTATAAAATTAAATGCATTAATAAAAATCTCTGTTGTCTACCTGTTGTATATAGCGTAAATAATCGAATTACATATAACACGAAAACTACCAACAAGTATGCTAAACAAACAGCATAACTAATGTTGTTTTTAGAAATGATTAAATAGGAGATTATTGGAATAGATATAATCGAAATGGTAAGAACAAAATGAGTAAAATATGTAATATTTTCTTTGAAAAGAGGTTGATTTTCAAAAAGATATCCTAAAGACTTTGAAATTAATAAATACCCAAAAAAACACAATGCAACACTAAAAAATGATTTAATAAAAATAACAAATGAAACTTGTTGATACAACAAAACAGAAATTAAAACTGACATTAACAAAACAGCAGTAAAAAACTTTAAGGCATTAAACGATTGATTGTTTTGATCCTTATTTAGTTGTTTAAAATCGTGGTAGCTAAAAATTGATTTTATTAAAAACAAATTACTCCTTTTTTTATTTTTTAATACTACTAATAAAACCAAAGAAGCTAAAACAGGAATTAGCAGCCAATTATTTGAAGCTATTATTCTAGTAATTAGTTCTGATTCCATTTACATACTTAATTTTCTATAAAATTAATGTATCTAACAAAAAAGTAGACTTTTCATTATGATTTATTTATCTTCGCAAACCTTCAAAAAAAAGGAAGCTAATTATGTCTAAAACTTTTCCAGAAAATAGCGGTTTAAATCTTCCTGAAATAGCTGATGAAATTCAACTGAATTGGGAAAAAGAAAACACCTTTAAAAAGAGTGTTTCTTCTAGACCAAAAGGAAATCCTTTTGTTTTTTTCGAAGGCCGTTTTATTTTTTGCATTTGGAG
>PAZE01000018.1 GCA_002716065.1 Crocinitomicaceae bacterium
TCATTCGGGAT
Source organism: Crocinitomicaceae bacterium (assembly GCA_002716065.1). GTDB lineage: Bacteria > Bacteroidota > Bacteroidia > Flavobacteriales_D > Parvicellaceae. The sequence goes on from PAZE01000018.1 coordinate 12, forward strand.
ATCTAAACATTCCAGCAAACCTGTTTTTTTCTCATAATAATGATGGGTGGTATACCGGAGTTTCTGTAGGATTTAACATTGCCAAAAAAGAAAAGTAAGTAAGCAACCTACACCAAAACTATTTGTTAACTTAATTTTTACGGCAACAATATATTCACCAAAAAATTAGTTAGTAGTATCAACACCCCTATAGTTATGTTTAATTTTTAAGTTTCGCGGTAGCTTTATTCCCACAATAGAGCTACCGCTTTTTTCGTTAAAAACACCCAATAAAATCGTTTACCCGTATTGCTTTTAGTTTTTTGTAGTACTTTTCTGCTAATGAAAACCGCGACCATAAAAGAGCTCAAAGATGAGCTCGGCCATTTCTCTAAGCAAGAGCTGTTGGAATACTGCCTAAGAATGGCGAAATTCAAAAAAGAAAACAAGGAGCTACTCACCTACCTTCTTTTTGAAGCTTCTAATGAAGCTTATTTCATTGAAGGCCTTAAAGAAGTGATAGACCAGCAGTTCACCCAAATTAACACCAATAGCTACTACTACATCAAAAAAAGTGTTCGTAAAATACTTCGTGAAATCAAGAAGCATTTGAGGTATTCTAAAAACAAGGAAACAGCTGTTGAGCTACTAATTTATTTCTGCAAAAAACTAGCTCAAATGCAGCCATCGATGAACAACAGTATCGCCCTTAGAAACATCTACGAAAGGCAATTAATTCTAATTAAAAAAACCATTAAAACGCTGGATGAAGACCTGCAATACGACTACGGAGTAGAACTTGAAAATTTGCCGTAACTTGCACCCCAAAGCCAATGAACAACAACGATATACTTAGAAGAATTCGCTACACTTTTGATCTTAATGACAATAAGATGATGGAGACCTTTGCCCTTGGAGGATATGAAGCGACAAGAGCAGAAATTAGCGATTGGCTAAAAAAAGACGACCACCCTGAGCAAAAATCTCTTTACGATAAATCGCTAGCACATTTCTTAAACGGCTTTATTGTAAAAAACAGAGGGGAAAAAGAAGGCGTAGTGATGGTAGCAGAAAAAACCTTGAACAACAATCTTATTTTACGCAAGCTTAAAATAGCACTTAACCTACAAGCAGAAGACATGATTGCAGTTCTTGGGCTAGCTGATTTATACATTAGTAAGCACGAGCTAAGTGCCTTTTTTAGAAAACCCACCCAAAAGCATTACCGGATTTGTAAAGATCAGTTTCTAAGAAATTTTCTTCATGGATTGCAGCTAAAGCACCGTCCTAAAACTCAGCAGTAACCATTTTCTTCAGCAACTAAAAATTTGAAAATCACCTGATTTGTCGCAAAAAAAGCGGGTGTTGGACGAACGTCATTAAAATAGGGACGAAATTTTATTGCCCCTTAAGAAATAATTATAAAAAGAAACTTTTAGGCAGTAACCAACATCTGCTGCTTTTGTGCTTTTACCTTGTCGCTAGAAATGTACTCATCAAAGCTCATGAGCTTATCCAAGCATCCATTTGGAGTAATCTCCACAATTCTAGTGGCTACAGTTTGCGTAAAATGGTGATCGTGGCAAGTGAAAATTACCGTTCCAGGATAATCTGCTAGTGCATTGTTAAAGGCCTGAATAGACTCTAAATCTAAGTGGTTAGTAGGCTCGTCTAGCATTAAAAAGTTAGCTCCTCGAAGCATCATCCTAGAGAGCATGCACCTTACTTTTTCTCCTCCAGAAAGCACATTAGACATCTTTAATACTTCCTCCCCAGAAAAAAGCATCTTTCCTAAAAATCCTCTAACATACACCTCATCTTTGTTTTTAGAATACTGCCTAAGCCAATCCATTAGATTGAGCTCTCCGGTGAAAAACGCTTCGTTTTCATTGGGCAAATAGCCAGTAGTAATGGTTTGACCAAAAGTGAAATCTCCAGTGTCTGGCTGGTCAATACCGTTTAAAATTTCATAAAGGGCTGTTGTTGCCAAATCGTTTTTACACAGAAGGGCAATCTTATCTCCCTTAGTAACATTTAGATTTAACCCACTAAACAGTAGCTCGCCATCTATAGATTTACTCATGTTGTTAATGTGTAACACCTGATCGCCAGCCTCTCTTTCTGGTTTTAAAATAATAGCTGGGTATTTTCTTGATGATGGCTCAATATCATCTAAATTAATTTTCTCTAGTAGCTTTTTACGGCTAGTTGCCTGCTTAGATTTAGAAGCGTTGGCACTAAATCTGGAAACAAACTCCTGCAACTCCTTTTTCTTTTCTTCTGCCTTTTTATTGGCATTATTGCGCTGCCTTAAAGCAAGCTGGCTACTCTCGTACCAGAAAGTATAATTCCCGGTATACATCTTTACCTTCTTAAAATCGATGTCTACAATATGAGTACATACAGTATCTAAAAAATGTCTATCGTGAGAAACGACTATAACCGTGTTTTTAAAATTCAATAAAAAATCCTCTAGCCAAGTAACCGTCTGTAGATCCAGGTCGTTGGTGGGCTCGTCTAGCACTAGGTAATCTGGATTACCAAAAATCGCCTGTGCTAAAAGCACTCTTACCTTTTGATTTCCGGCAAGCTCCTGCATGGTTCTATCGTGGTCTTTTTCAGCTATTCCCAATCCAGAAAGTAGCGTTGCCGCTTCAGGCTCTGCATTCCAACCATCTAATTCTGCAAACTGCTCCTCCAGCTCACTTACCTTTATACCATCTTCGTCAGAAAAATCGGGCTTAGCATAAATGGCATCTTTTTCTTTCATGATCTCCCACAGCTGAGTGTGGCCCATCATTACCGTGTCTATTACTCTGCACTCATCGTACTGAAAATGATTTTGCTTTAAAACAGCCATACGCTTTCCAGGCTCTAAAGAAATGTGTCCCTTGTTGGCATCTATCTCTCCTGAAAGTATTTTTAAGAAAGTAGACTTCCCCGCTCCATTGGCGCCAATAACACCATAGCAATTTTCACCGCTAAACTTAATATTAACCTCATCAAAAAGTACTCTCTTTCCGTATTGTAATGTAATGTTGTGTGCAGATAACATAACCAGCTGATTTTAAAATGGGTGCAAATATAACAATGTATTGGTAGCATAAAAAAAACAGTGCCAATGAAGAATTCTTGAATCAAAAAAAAGCAGGCCCATCGGCCTGCTTTAAAAATAAGGAGATGGTTTAGACAATACCACTATTAGGCACCATCTGAATAACCATAACCTTGTAAAACTTTAAATTAATCATCTGACACCTCCTCTCTATATTAGTTAGTAAATTGATTGTTGTCACAATCTTGAACACTTAAATTTATAGACTTGTTTTTGCACTTTGATTCTTGTTTAACTAATTATTTATTGTTCAATTGAATTGGCAGAAAAAAACGATATTTCCTGTGACTCAACAACAAAATTAACTTGAATTGGATTGCAACAATTTTCACAATCTTCAATGTATTGTTGTCTAACAATTGAAAAATCTAAAAGCATTGAGATGTTTTGCCAGCAGTAAGGACATTCAAAAAATTGTTCAATCATACTTTAATGTGTTTTGGTCATGTTGTTGTCTACACATATAATGAAATCGGCACGACCAAGATGTTCCTTTTCTAGTTTACGAATGCTTTGCTGATTTACAGTAGAAATGGTTTTGTAATTTAAAGTAGGTCTAGCTTGTATCAAATACCATAATATCCCCTGAAAAAAATCAGAATGGTAGGCCCCATTAAGGTGTAAAAAAATATGATTATCCTTTAAGTTTTCAGAAATAAAATGAGCCATTGTAGCGTCTTTAATGGCCTGAGCTTTTACGATATCAGGTGACCCATGCCCGCCCATAAACTCCAACATGTTTTTGTACTGAGAAAGCTCAGGGTCAAATAAAATTGGAAAAGGTGCAATGAATTTTTTTTCATTTTCAGAGATGTTATCCAATGCTTCAAAGCCTCCATTTCTATATACCATTCTAGCATACTTTCTTGGAATATTGGTGCAAACAACTTTACATTTCTTTTCTTTGGCCATTTCAATTATTGGAGCATAATCAGTAGAATAATTGGACCAAAGCCTAGCTAGCGAATCAAGATCAGTATAGCTTATTTTGTCATCCATATATTGGTTTAGAAAATGTTGATTATCAGACTCAAGCATTTCTAAACCGATAATTAATTTTTGTTGATTTATTAATTCACTTGCCAATTCAAATTGAAGCCAGTGGGAAATTGGATTGTCGTGATATTCTCCAAAAAGAACAACATCGGCTTTTACTGTTGATTTTACCATTTTGGAAAAACCTACTGATTTTCCTTTGTTATTAAAAATCTTGTATGCATACTGTTGGCTGTAATTTAGTAGAGTACTTGAAAATATAAAAAAAAATAAAGCTAGTTTTTTCATGATTATATAAAGTTCATTTTTAATAACTTCAAAATTAACACATGCTAATAAGCTATTTAAACTGTTTTGCAACTTGTTTAATTATAATTCACCCTAACCTTCCAATTTTTAGTTAAACACTTACCAAAAAATAAATCAACCTATTCAAATTTGTATTAATAAAAATGGATTTTATAGGTGCTAATACTATTTTAACCCTGTTTTCAGGTCTTGCTTTTATAGGTTATGGCCTTTCTATTTTTTTTTCAAGTAAAATGCAAAATGAATTCAATAGATTTAAACTACAAAAATACTCTGCATTGGTTGGTGTTTTAGAGCTTTTGGGAGGATTAGGTCTTTTAGTTGGGCTTTTCTATACTCCAGTTCTAGTCATCTCCTCTCTTGGTTTAGCACTTCTAATGTTTTTAGGAGTTGTTACTAGAATTCGAATAAAGGATACGGTAAAATCAACTATTCCCGCTGCTTTTTTCTTGTTTTTAAACACCTATTTATTTATACAAAATATTTAAAAAATAACTCATGCTTGAATACCTTAAACTTGCCGCGCAAATTACTATAGCAATTTCTATATACAACGTTTGGTTTTTACGGTTTAACAAATCCACTATTTATCGAGGGAAAGATGCTAAAAACATGAAAGATGAATTCATTTCTTATGGATTAAAAGGTCCGTTTGTATGGATTATTGGTTTTTTAAAAGTTACTCTTGCCACCATGCTTATTGTTGGAATTTTCTACGATTCATTGATTTTTCCAGCAGCTGTTGGAATGGCCGTTTTAATGCTAGGTGCTATATTAATGCATCTTAAAGTTAAGGACCAACCGTTAAAATCTTTACCTGCAACAATATTTTTAATCTTATCTCTATCCATTGCATTTTTATAAATTCATACCCACTCTACTAATTGGTTTTCTTTTTTTTATTGATTGCTCATCAATTAATAGCTCCAAGAGTACAACAAAAAATATCTATGCCACTGCGCCAATTAATGCTGCAAGTGGAAGCTCCGTTTCTGGTTTAGTATCCTTCGTTGACTCTGCAGGTTCGGTATATTTAACAGCAGATGTAGATGGACTTTCTGAGGGAAAACATGCCATTCACATTCATGAATTTGGTGATTGCAGCACTTTTGATGCAAAATCTGCTGGTGGTCATTGGAACCCAACGCATACCACCCACGGAGAATGGGATAATCATCATTTTCATTTGGGAGATATAGGCAACATTGATGCTGATACTTCTGGAAATGGAAAAATCAGTCTCAAAACAGACCTTTGGTGTCTTGGTTGTGAGGATTCCACCAAAAATATTTTAGGTAAATCCATAATTATTCATGAAGGGGAGGATGATTTCACCTCACAACCCTCAGGAAACGCTGGACCTAGAGTAGGGTGTGGAGTTATCGTCTTAGACCAAACAGCTCTTAATTAAACTCTTTTTTCACCATTGTGCTTGATGCTTGTGCGGATGGAAATACCAACAAATCTGCAATGTTAACATGATCGGGGCGTGAAATGGCAAAGGCAATAATTTCTGCAATGTCTTCTGCTTGCAGTGCCTTGTATCCTTTATATACCATATCGGCTTGCTTGCCTCCTTTAAATCGCACTTTAGAAAACTCAGTTTCTACTAGGCCTGGATTAATGGCCGTTACTTTAATTCCATACTGGTTAAGGTCCATTCGCATTCCTGTGGTAAGAGCAACAACAGCGTGCTTACTCGCGCAGTAAACTGCTCCTTTTGGATACACTTCTTTTCCTGCAGAAGACCCAATATTAATGATATGACCACTGCTTCTTAAGGTCATTTGAGGAATAATGGCCTTGCTTACGTACAACAATCCTTTAACGTTAATATCCATCATGGCATCCCAATCTTCAATAGACCCTGTTTCTACCGGATCTAATCCGTGGGCATTACCAGCATTATTAATCAATATATCTACCTGCTGAAAGTCTTTAGGTAGATTGGAAATGCAATTATCAACTGCTTTTTGGTCTCTAACATCAAAACAAAGACTGGTTACCTGTGTAAGAGTAGATAGCTCCTTTTCGATTGCGATTAACCTCTGCTTTCTTCTTCCGCAGATAATTAATCTAAACTTGTTTTTTGCCAGCTCATACGCTGTTGCTTTTCCAATACCACTTGTAGCTCCTGTAATTAATACGGTTTTCATTTTCTTTAGTTAGATGTACAAATTACTTTTAAAAGTACTACTTTGCACCATTATTTAATGTATTTAAGCGGTTTAAATACACAACACTTTTTATAGAATGATTCAGGCATTAAAAAACATCAAAAGAAAAGCAGTTCGTTTTTTTCAAACTCCTCAACAACGCAGACACGCCCTTGTTGGCCCTGCTCATTTATGGAAAATGAAGCAAGATTTTCAAATTTCCTTTTTAAAGACTCAGGGGCTAGCTCCCGATCATAAATTTATGGACATTGGCTGCGGCACTCTAAGAGGGGGTATCCCTCTAATTGACTTTCTAGAGCAAGGGAATTACTGCGGAATAGAAGTTAGAGATGCCGTCTTACAAGAGGGTAAAAATGAGCTTGCAGAACATGGTTTACAGGATAAAAACCCTCAGCTTATTTGCTTTAAAGAATTTAGTGAGCTTTCTTTTAACAACAAATTCGATGTGCTGTTTGCTTTTTCAGTTCTTATTCATATGAAAGATGAAATTGTAGAAAAATGCATTGCTTTTATTTCTTCAGTTATTGCCGATAGTGGAGCGTTTTATGCCAACGTAAACATTGTTAGCTATTCGGATAACAATTGGCAAGGTTTCCCGGTAGTATTTCGTTCTATGGAGTTTTATGAAAATCTCGCCAAAAAAAATGGCCTAACCGTTTCTGCTGTAGGCACACTTGCTGAGCTAGGGCACATTTCCGGCCAGGAACTGGGCGACAAGCAGGTAATGCTTTGTTTTAAAAAACAGTAGCAGCAACTCACAAGTAAAATGGTATTTAGCTCTATTTTATTTTTAAGTTTTTTCTTACCACTATTTCTTGGGGCTTTTTACCTAAGTCCAAAGGGATTAAAAAAATGGGTGATTGTTTTTTTTAGTCTTTTTTTCTATGGTTGGGGAGCGCCTATTTTTATTTTTTTCTTGTTGGGAAGCACCATCATTGACTTTCAGCTTTGTAAGCATTTTGGTAAGGAAAACCCAAATCGAAAAAAATTTCTAATCGGCTCTTTAATCTTAAATGTTGGATTGCTTTGCTACTTTAAGTACGCTAACTTTTTCTTAACCAACCTGTTTTACGCTGGTGAGCAATTGGGTTTTAGCGCGATTTCTTTTAAGGAAATTCTTCTTCCCATTGGCATTTCCTTTTTTACATTTCAGAAAATCTCCTACGCTTTAGATGTATACAGCGGCAACAACAAAAAACTTGATAGCTTTTTAGACTATCTGTTATATATTATCATGTTTCCCCAATTAATTGCCGGTCCCATAGTTCGATTTAAGGATGTTCACCAACAGCTTTTAGGGTTCTCTAACAACCCATTCGACCAAAAGCTACACGGTCTATATCGTTTTATTATCGGCCTTAGCAAAAAGGTTTTTATAGCCAATACTTTTGCTGTTGTTGTAGCTCAAATCAACGCCCTAGGCATTGACACAATGAATAGTGCAGATGCTTGGCTAGCCACCATTGCTTACTGTTTTCAAATTTACTTTGACTTTGCTGGATACTCCGATATGGCCATTGGGCTAGGGTTAATGATGGGATTTAAATTTCCAGAAAACTTCAACTTTCCCTACCTCTCCAAAAGCATTACAGAATTTTGGAAACGCTGGCACATGACCCTTGGGCTTTGGATGAGAGACTACCTGTATATTCCTTTGGGGGGAAATAGGAGCTCAAGCTACCGAACCTACATCAACCTAGGTTTGGTGTTTTTAATTTCTGGGCTTTGGCATGGTGCCAACTGGAACTTTTTGATTTGGGGAGCCTACCACGGTTGCTTTTTAATCTTAGAGCGTCTTTTTCTATCGAAAATATTGAAGAAAATCCCTGGATTTTTACGCATTACCTACACCTTATTTGTGGTGCTTATTAGTTGGGTGTTTTTCTCAATGGATTTAGATGCCGCCTTACTATTCTTAGAAAAGATGATGGATTTTTCTAGCCTTCAGCTCAGCATTGACATTTCTAACAAAACCCTAACAATACTCATTATCGGAATTATTTGCTCTTTTAGTGCAGTAAATAAACCCATTGAAAATTATGCCAATTCGCTTCCAGAAAAATTAGCTCAGGTTGGATGGAAAGGTAGCTTGGCTGTATTTCCACTTATGCTAGCACTCTTATCTATGGCGTATGTATGGCTAATGAACGCTGGCTTTAATCCTTTTATCTACTATCGCTTTTAATGAAACTTAGAACAAACATATTGTTTTGTATTGGTCTTGGGATCCTGTTTGTTCCGCTGGTGGTTCAGCTTTCTGTAGCTAAAAAAAGCATTAATCCTTTAAAAGGAGCATATGAAAAAACAGATACGCTAAGGCTTTCTTTAGAAAATGTAATCAGCAAAAAATGGCAGCAAAACTGGGAAGACATTTTCCAAAACAACCTTACCCTAAAGCCTACGGTAGTTCGAATTGGCCATGAAATCGATTACCGACTTTTTGGAGAATATCATATGGGGGATTTACTAGTAGGCAAAAGCGGGGTGCTGTTTAGTAAAAGCTGGGCAAAATCACGTTGCTGTGAAAATCATTTACATGAAGATTCGCTAGCTGTATTTACTGAAAAGCTGGAAAAACTTTCTGAGTTAATGAAAAAAAATAATCAATATTTTAAGGTGATTATACCCCCCTCTAAAGAAGAAATTTACCAGTCTTTTCTTCCCAAAGAGTACAAAAAGGAGCACCATCATTCTGATTATAACTTACTAATAAATCAGCTTAAAGCAAATGGTGTTGCCTATTGGGATTTGCTGGATTACTACCAAAACGCAATGGACACCAGTCGGTTTCCTTTGTACAGTAAAACTAGTGTGCATTGGACAACCTATGGAGCACATTTTACGTTGCTTAAACTTCTTGAAGACATGAATGGTTTTTTTGATGATCAGCTGCCTAGCTTAGCGGTTGAGAGTATTAGCACTTCTTTATTTAAGGGGGGTGATGGCGATCATGAGACTACCCTTAACCTATTTTCCAGAATTGACCATTCAAAATTTGCCTATCCAAAATATACCGTAGATTCTAGTGGTGGTAAAAACTTTCGTCCAAAAATTATCACCCTTGGAGACAGCTTCTATTGGGGCATTAAGAGTTGTTGGATGCTACCCTATATTTTTGACAAAGACTCCAAGTACTTATACTATTTTAGCAAGGTGCATTACAACAATTCTACTATTGAGTCTCACCCAATTGATGAGCTAGCTATTGCAAATGAAATTGCCAATTCCGATGGGTTAATTATCCTTAACAGCAGTCATAACTTAAAAGGTTTTCCATACGGATTGGAAAATAAAATAGATGCTTTAATTAATATTTTGGAAAATGAATAAAATGAAAGTAGGCATATATATTTTTGATGGTGTGGAGGTGCTAGACTTCGCGGGTCCATTTGAAGTTTTTTCTCGGGCAACACTAAAAGGCCAGAACTTATTCGAAGTATTTACCATTGGCAAAACCAATACTCAAATTAACACCTACAACAACCTTAAGCTAATTCCTGAAAAATCCTTTAGCGATGCCTTAGCTTTAGATGTTCTTATTGTTCCTGGGGGTAGTGGCATTCAAAAGCATGAATTACAAGACTCCAATACGCTTGACTGGATTAAAGCACAAAGCAAAAAAGTGCCCGTTATTGCCTCTGTTTGTACTGGTGCATTGCTGCTTGGAGCCTGTGGTCTTTTAAATAACAAAAAAGCCACCACACATCACGAGCACCTAGAGGAATTAAAATCCATTTGCCCATCAGTTGAGCTTGTAAAAAATACACCATTCGTAGATCAGGGCAATGTGCTTAGCTCAGCTGGAATTGCTACGGGAATAGACCTTAGCCTACACCTTGTTGCTAGACTTTTTGGAGAAGCTGTTGCTGTTGCAACAGCAGAAAAAATTGCCTACAAAAAATCATAATTTCATCACTTGGTTTTGTTGCTATTCACTTTTTTTCTACTTTTTAACTTTAAAACTGAATTAAGATGCAAAAATTACCCCTACTCTTTTGCCTTATCGGGCTTTTTTCTAATCCATTTTTTGGCCAATACTCCACTACTATAGACTCTCTTTGCTACGGAAGATACAACGTAGGACACCAGGTGGAAACCTATTTCAATTCTTCCATTGATTACCAGCTTAACCCCTATAAAGGTGCTCTGCCTTTTCAGGTGAGCATATGGTTTCCATCTGCAGAAGATGGTCAGCAGCCGCTCACTAGAGACAATTACCTCTCTGGCAAGCTAGATGCTAAAATGAAACAAGTTAGCGACAGTTTAGATTTCTATGCAAGGGAAGGGTTATTGAACTACGGGATCTGCATTAACTACAAAAATTTAAGTCTTCGAAAGCCCACTCAAAAAGACCAGCTTCTTAAAGATGCCATTTTAAATTTACCTTGTAAGGCATCTTCAAGCACAACTCCTAAATCAGGAAAATGGCCTTGTGTTTTCTATCATCATGGAGCCGGTGGTGACGCCTTGGAGAATTTAATCTTATGTGAATATCTTGCCAGCTATGGTTTTGTTGTGGTAAGCAGTAATTTTAACTGGCCCTCTGAAACAAAAAACACTGAGATTTCTGTTTCTTCAGATTACGAAAAAGAAAACACCCTTTTTGTTTTAGACAAAATTAAGCAGCTAAATTATGTAGACAGCGAACAAATCTATTATGTTGGCCATAGCTGGGGAGCGCAGGTGGGTCTTGCCCTTAACAACAAAACCAGTCTTTTTAATGCCTTTATTATTTTAGAAACTACTCTTGAGCACGCTCAAATGTCTGAAATCCCTAAATACTGGCCTGATTTACATGAACACATTGAAAGCAATAAAGCCAATATGGTACGACCAAACTATGTTTTCTGCAGCAAAACCTTTTGGTCTAAAAGAAAATGGGTAACCCCCAGATACGAATACTTTAGAACCTTAGAAGCTACTCCTCAAACTTTTATTACCTACTCCACTCCTTTAGGCCATGCTGCCTATACCGACTGTGGAGTAATTAGAGCTGAATTTGCCGATACCCACAAACAAAAGGATGCAAAAATCATTAGAGACCAATACAATGTCTATTTAGAAATGTGTTCTATGATCAAGCTAATTCTTCAGCAGTCGGTTAAAGGACAGCAGACGGATTTCTCTAGACATCCAAAGTTTATCATTGAAGAGCTTCCACAAAAAACATATGGAATATAAAAAAGCCATTAATTGGGGCTAATTTTTAAACTCAACAAAAAAATTAACCGATATTTAACCCTTAAAAATTAAGGGTTGGGTGAGTTACTTATATACTTAGAAGAGCCTATTGGGTATTTGGCATCGGTGCTTATTTTTTTTGGTCAGCTAACCTATTTTAGGGATGTTTGGAGTAAGAAAATTGCGCCTTCTGTTTTATCGTGGTACGGCTGGGCGCTACTTATGGGAACCCTTATTGTAGTGCAAGTAATTAGCACGGGTTGGGACTGGAGCTTAATGAGCATTACCAGCTGTACGTTTGGCTGTGTTGCCATTGGCACCGTTTCGCTGGCAAAAAGAAGCTATCAGCTGTTAAAGCAAGACTGGTGGTTTTTAATTTTAGGCCTTTTTTGTGGGGTGCTCTACATGCTCTCTAAAGACCCTTGGCTAACTACTTTCTTTGCGGTGATTTCCGATTTTATTATTGGTTTTCCCACCATCGTTAAGGCGTATAAAGACCCCAAAAATGAAAAAACCAAGGCTTGGATTATTTCTCTTTCTTGCTGGTCGCTAACCTGTCTAATTAGCTTTAACCACAACCTTATTTACGCTGTTTTTCCCGTTTATGTGTGCCTTTACTCCATGTATATTGTGTACCTAACCTACTTGCGAAAAGCTTCTTGATTTTTACCTAAAGATTACTTTAGAAACTTAAGTATTGGTTAAAGTTAAGCTATTAATGTAAAAAAATTAGTAATTCCCTATAGAAAGCATCACTAGCGTGCAAGCCTCTAGACACTCAATACCTTTAGCTTTGGCAAGAGCAGACAGCTCAGAATTTTCAGCCCCAGGATTAAAAATAATTCTTCTTGGGTGTAACCTTAGCAACTGATCGTAATACGGAATTTGGTTGGATTTTCCTAAATAGATAGTTACCGTATCTATATCTTTTTCGGGCAGATTTTTTCTAATCTGAACACCATGAGCGACACCTTCCTTGTTGCCTACAGCAACTACCTTATGGCCATTTTGAATTAGCTGAAAAATAGCTCTGTTGGAATACCGTTCACTTTTTAAGCTTGCCCCAAGGACTAGTGTTTTTTTCATAGTAAAGGTAAAAATAACGCTTTTTCATTGTTTTAAAACCGTACTATTCAATGTGTTAAAACAAGTAAATAAACAAAACGATTTTTTGCTACATTTATGAGCTATTTATTTAAAAAACACCCTATTACTATGAAAAATCTTACGCTATTAGCTATTGTATTATCGTTAACTCTTTCTGTTAACTCCTTTATTTCTCAAGACAAAAAAGAAGACAAGGTTTCTCTTTCATCTGCCCTTTCAGGTTTTAAATTTAGGAGCGTTGGGCCTGCTTTTATGTCGGGAAGAATAGCAGACATTGCTATTGATCCTACCAACGAAAATACCTGGTACGTAGCGGTTGGTTCTGGTGGAGTTTGGAAAACTACCAATGCAGGAACCACATGGACGCCACTAACAGACAATATGCCCTTTTACTCTACTGGATGCATAACTATAGACCCAAGCAACAACGCATCTATATGGCTAGGTACGGGAGAAAATGTTGGTGGAAGACACGTAGGTATTGGACACGGAATTTACCACAGCACTGATGGAGGTAAATCGTGGAAAGATAAAGGACTTAAAAAATCTGAGCACATTTCAAAAATTATTGTTCATCCCAACAACTCCAACACCATTTGGGTTGCTTCTCAAGGTCCACTATGGAGCTCTGGTGGAGAAAGAGGGTTATATAAAAGTACTGATGGTGGGGCAACTTGGGAAAACACTCTACAGGTAAATGAATGGACAGGAGTTACCGATCTTGTAATCGATCCTACCAATCCAGATGTGCTCTACGCTGCCACCTGGCAACGACACAGAAATGTTGCTGCTCTTCTTGGAGGAGGACCTGGAACATCCATCTACAAAAGCATCGATGGAGGAGATTCATGGGTTAAAATAAATAAAGGCCTTCCCGGCTCAACAATGGGAAAAATTGGCCTTGCTATTTCACCAATGAAATCCAATGTACTCTATGCTGCAATTGAGCTAGAAAGAAGAAAAGGTGCCGTATACAGAACCGATAATAGCGGAGGGAGCTGGACTAAAATGTCGGAAACAGTTTCTGGAGGAACAGGACCCCACTATTACCAAGAGTTGGTTGCTTCTCCACACGTTTTTGATAAAATTTACCTAATGAATGTACGTGTTTTGATCTCTGAGAATGGTGGGAAAAAATTCTATACCATGAGCGAGAAAAGCAAGCACTCAGACAATCACGCTCTTACCTTTAAAAAAGGAGATCCTAACTATATGCTTGCTGGTTCCGATGGTGGGGTATATGAATCATTTGACAATTCTAAAACGTGGAAGTTTGTAGGGAACCTACCCGTTACTCAATTTTATAAACTTGCCGTTGATGATGCTGAGCCATTTTACAACATATATGGTGGAACTCAAGACAACAGCACCCAAGGAGGTCCTTCTAGGACAGTAAGAAGAAACGGAATTACGAACTCTGATTGGGAGATTGTTCTTGGAGGTGATGGACACCAGCCGGCTACAGAACCGGGAAATCCAAACATCGTTTATGCACAATCGCAAGAAGGATACATTCACCGAATAGACCGCACCAATGGTGAGATTGTAAACATTCGTCCTAGAGCTGGAATTGACGAGCCCTATGAGCGATTTAACTGGGACTCTCCAATTTTAGTTAGCCACCACGATTCCAAAAGAATATACTTTGGATCCCAGCGCGTATGGCGATCCGAAAATAGAGGCGACAGCTGGAAAGCCGTTTCTAAAGACCTTACCAAAAACCAAGAGCGTTTAGCGCTTCCGATTATGGGTAAGGTACAAAGCTTTGAAAATGCGTGGGACGTTTACGCCATGTCTACCTACAATACCATTACCTCACTAGCAGAATCTAAAGTGAACGAAAATGTATTGTATGCTGGAACCGATGACGGGATTATTCAGCTTACCAAAGATGGAGGGGCTTCATGGAAAAAAATGACCGTAGACAAACTACCCAAAACTCCTGCTACTGCTTTTGTAAACGACATTAAAGCAGATTTATTCAATGAGCAAACGGCCTATGTAGCCTTGGATAATCACAAATTTGGAGACTACCAACCCTACCTTTTTAAAACCACTGATGGCGGTGAAAAATGGACTTCAATTACTGAAGGTATTCCTGATGGAACGCTTATTTGGAGAATTGTTCAAGATCACATCAATCCTAAGCTATTGTTTTTAGGAACCGAGTATGGTGTATATGTTAGTGTGAATCAAGGTGAAAAATGGCATAAATTTTCTGCTGGATTACCTACTATTCCGGTTAGGGATTTAGCCATTCAAAAAAGAGAAAACGATCTAGTGTTGGCTACTTTTGGAAGGAGCTTTTACGTGCTAGACGACTATAGCCCACTAAGGGAACTTAATGAAAAATCCATTTCTGATCAAGCGCTATTGTTTGCTCCTAGAAAAGCCCTTCAGTACAATCAAATGAATGGAGGTTCTGGAAGTAGCGGTGGAGCAACCTATAGTGCAAAAAACCCTCCTTATGGAGCCGTTTTTACCTACTATCTAAAAGAAGGGTTTACCTCGAAAAAAGCCAAAAGACAAAAGGCAGAAACTTTTGATAAAGCAGACCCATCATTGCTAGAAAAACTTTCTGAAGCGGGGTACAAAACACCCAATAGCATATTAAAAGAAGACCTTAAAAAACTTGCTAAAAAAACTGATATTGAGCTTAAGAAGCTTACCAAGCTGGCAAAGGCTCTTGAAGATCAAAAAAGCAAAGATATTCCTTTCCCAGGATGGAAAGCATTAGATGCTGAGC
This sequence comes from Crocinitomicaceae bacterium, assembly GCA_002716065.1. Lineage (GTDB taxonomy): Bacteria > Bacteroidota > Bacteroidia > Flavobacteriales_D > Parvicellaceae. The sequence continues at coordinate 15,622 of PAZE01000018.1, forward strand.
TAAACGAATCCAAACCAGAAATTGTGCTGGTAATAAAAAATAGTAGTGGAGAAACTGTAGAGCAATTATCGGCTCCTTTTAAAAAAGGAATTAATAGAGTCAGCTGGGGGTTAAATGTAAAATTACCCACTGCTGTTAAAGCAACAGCTAAAAACAACTACTCTGATATTTGGACCATGGCAGAGCCTGGAACCTACACGGTATCAATGTACAAAAGAGTTGAAGGAGCTCTGACTGATTTAGGCTTAAATCAACAATTTGAAGTGGAACGAATTCGAAAAAACACCCTTACCAACCCGATGGCAAGCAAGCACAAGGCTTATTACGAGTCTATTGCTGAGCTTACCAAAAAAGTAAGAACTTACCAGCACAAGCTTAACAAAGCAAACAATCGTGTAGAAGCATACCAAAAAAACTTAAAGTACATTAATGGAGATCGGGCAGCTCTAACAAAAGAAGTTTACGATTTAACCGATAGAATGAACGCCTTAAAAAGAGAAATCGGTGGTAGTCCATCAAGAGCTGAAGTAGGAGAGAAAGACAACGTAACACTTACCAGCAGACTCTACAATGCAAGGGGAGGTTGGTACCCTAGCTCTTATGGGCCAACTGAACTTCATATGGAAAGCTTTAAAATGGCTACTGAACTTTTTAACCGTCTACAGCCTAAAGTAGAAGCCTACATTGAAAAAGTAACGTCTGTGGGTAAACAGCTCGAAGATGCTGGAGCTCCTATTTTGTTGGATTAAGCATACAATAATTGTAAAGAATTATCGTACTACTTAAAAAAGTTCTATGATGAAAAACAACTTATTGTTCTTAATAATTGCTTCAATTGTTTTGTTAGGATGTAGAAAAAACAACCAAAACAATGGAGATGGTTGCTACTTGAATTCAACCGCTCGTTCCATTACTCATGATGGACTAAACAGAGAATACATAGTGTACGTGCCTAACTCCTATAATGGATCTTCTTCCGTTCCATTGTTGCTAAATTTTCATGGTTTTGGTGGTAGTGCAAGTGAATATATGTTAGATGCAGATTTACGATCTTTAGCTGAATCTGATACATTTATTGTAGTTTATCCTCAAGGAAGTTGTTTAAACAATTCTTCACATTGGAATGCTTGTCCAATTGGTGGAGACAACAAAAGCAGTGCAGATGATTTTGGTTTTGTTGAAGCTATGGTCAACGAAATTTCGAATAATTATGCTGTTGATTTACAACGAATTTATGCTTGTGGGTATTCCAATGGAGGTATGATGGCTTATGGATTAGCCAATTACAAAAGTGATTTAATTGCAGCGGTAGGCTCTGTTTCTGGTGTAATGTTAGACTGTGCTGGAACCATAACTCACCCAATGCCTGTTGTTCATTTGCATGGAACAAACGATGGTGTGCTTCCTTACAATGGAAGTAACGATTACAGTTCCACACAAGATGTTTTAGATTATTGGATTGCTTTTAACAATACCTCATCAACACCAATTGTAAATTCAGATAATAGTGGGGGAATGACCATCGAGCATTACCAATACAATCAAGGAGATAGTGCAGTTGCTGTTGAGCACTATAAATATATTGGGGGAGATCATGTTTGGTTTAACACTACCTATCAAGGTCAAAACACAGCAGAACTAATATGGAATTTTATATCCATGTATGACATTAATGGTCTAAGGTAAATGATTAAAAAACAGAAAAATTCGATTAACTCCTTTAGTCTATAGTCCTCTTCTTAACAACAATGGGTAATTCAATTTTCTTTCTACAAATGCAACAATGTTGCAATTAAAATATATATTTGCGAGAAATTTAAAATTACTCCTTTGAAAAAAGTTTTTTTTCTTCTAACTACCCTAGTCTCCATTAGCCTATCTGCACAGCAATTAAAGGGTACAGTATCAGATATGGATTCAGGAAACGGGATTCCTTTTGCTAAGATTTATTGTTTGGAAACTCAAAATGGGGCTACTGCGGACAGCTTGGGAAATTGGGTTTTATATAATGTTGTCGACAACCAAATGACGCTTCAAGTTACAGCTGCAGATTACGATAGCAAAATTATTAATGTTGAAGATGCCAGCTCTAGTATTTCAATCAAATTGAACTCCGCTCATATTCATTTAGATGAAGTTATTATATCTACAACAGATTCTAAGCTTCAGCGCTACAGCACATTTCCTGTAGATTCAAGAAAGATTGCCGACTTAAACAAAATTGAGAAAACCAACCTTGTTGATGCACTTACCAATATGCCTGGAATTTATAACCAGTCTACTGGAAACGGAATAGCAAAACCTGTAATTAGAGGCCTTACAGGAATGCGTGTGCTTACCTCTTTAAATGGATTGCGTATTGAAAATCAACAATGGGGAGCAGATCATGGGTTTGCATTATTTAACCTTGGAATTGGTCGAGTTGAAGTAATTAAAGGTCCTAGCTCATTAATTTACGGTGCTGATGCACTTGGTGGTGTCATCTATCTTGCTGATGAGCCCTATGCTAATGCTAATGAATCAGAGCTATCCTTTGGTTCAAAGTTAGAAACAAATTCTATGGCAACAGTTAATAACCTTTCCTACAAAACCTCTAAAAACAACCTACGATTTGCGGTCTATGGGGGGTACTTTAACAGGGCGAATTACCGAGTTCCTGGAAATCAGTTTGTTCTGAATTCTAAAAACAGCGGAGGTTCTGTAAAAACTGCCATTGGTTACAATAAAAAAAACTGGATTACCAATCTAAGATATCAGATGCTTTTCTTTCAAAATGGACTTCCAGGACACACGCATGATGCTAACCCAGATGTTTCGAGTTTTTTAGGGGACAATCAAACTAGAAACTATACCATTCCTGCGCAAATAATTATGAATCATTTAGCGCAATGGGAGAACAAATTTTATTTTAAAAACGATGAGGTAATTGCCCAAGTTGGATTCACCTCTAATGATCTTAAAGAGTATGGAGAGAGTCTTTTTAATCCTGGTATTGACATGACATTACAAAATTACTCTTACAACGTTCGTTGGAAACATCAATTTAACGACAAGTTTGAGCTTGTTACTGGTTCACAAGGGATGTTTCAAAGCAATTCAAATTCCCTGTCCGCTGAAGAAATATTGGTCAGAGATGCAAATTTTGTTGACCTAGGTGCCTTTTCTTTACTGAAAGGAACATTTGGCACTTGGAACGTTCAGGCTGGGGCAAGGTTCGATCAGCGTAGTGTTGAAACACTTGATACAACTAACTTTGATAAATCTTTTAGCGGTGTTAACTTTTCTGCTGGAATTTCTAAATCTTCAGAAAATTTTACCGCAAGACTAAATGCTTCTTCTGGGTTTAGACCTCCACATATTTCTGAATTGCTTGCCAATGGGGTTCACCATGCTACTATGCAATACCTAGTAGGAGACATTAATCTAGAATCTGAAAGAGCCAACCAAATTGATTTATATTTTGGAACTCACTTTGATCATCTGGAAATTGTCATTAATCCATTTATCAACCAAATCAACAACTACGTTTACAAGAGCCCCACCAATTCAACTGATTCCACATCTGGATTGGCAATTTTTGACATTCGTCAAACTGATGCCCTTCTTTCTGGCGGAGATATTGCCGTACATTATCATCCGCACATTGCTCACTGGTTGCACTTAGAAAGTAATTTTTCATTGCTAAATGCCGAAGATCTTTCTGAAAACTCACTTCCTTTTACTCCTCAAAACAGACTAAACAATATTATTAAAGTAGATTTCAAAGGAGAAAAAAAACTAAAGATTAATAATTTATCTGCTCAATACGTCTACTTTTTTGAGCAAAACAACGTTGCCTCTTACGAGACTTCTAGTGATGCGTACCAGCTAATTAATTTAGGATGCTCTGGCTCATATACTGGCAAGCACAAAATAGATTTTTCATTTGGGGTAAATAATTTATTTAACATTGAATACATTGACCATTTATCTAGATTAAAGCCTTATGAAATACCCAATCCTGGAAGAAACTTTTATGTAAAAATTAATCTTTTACTTTCCAAGAAAAAAGGTAACTAAATGATTTGTTTGAAAAAATCATAGTGGGTTCTGTGATTTTTTCAAATTATAACTTAATTTTTAAGAACCCATTTTTAAAAAAAAACAATGAAAAAAGTAGCAATTTTTTTAGGTGCTGTAGCTGTTTTTGGCTTAAGCGCATGCAACAAATGCCATGATTGTCACTATGATAGTCCTAATGGAGAAGTAGAACTAGGTGAATACTGCGGTGACGATGCTGAAGCATTAGAAGCTAGCGGATACGTTGATCCATCTGACACTACAGGAACTGTTTACACTGTTCACTGCGGAGAAGATCATTAATCAGTAAATTGATTAGACAGTCATCTTAGCTCATTTTGCTAAGATGACTTTTTTTTGCGTTAAACTTTAGCTTGATTTCCTTGCTAAAATTTAATTCCTTTGTTTATATGAATACTACTCAAATAAGAGAATTACTTCAAAAAAGAAAATTAAAAGCTACTACTACACGAATTAACTTATTGAGTAAAATGAGTAACTACGGCTCTGCGATGAGTCATTCGTCCATTCAACAAAAGATGTCTCCAGTAGATCGAGTTACCCTCTACAGAACAATAGAAGCACTAAAAGAAAAAGGGGTTATTCATAAAGCATACCAAGACAACAATGAAATCTATTACGCTATATGTGATATAGACTGTTCCAAACAGCATCGCTGTCACGAACACATTCATTTTAAATGCACAGTTTGCGAAACCATTCACTGCGAAGAGGTAGAAAATACCATAGAAATTTCACTGCCTAATTACAAAATCAATAAAGTTTCTATAAATGTTGAAGGCCTTTGTGAGACATGTAATAAACAACAGTACTGAGACTAAGACTAATAATTAATACTATAATTTATCAAATGAAATTATAGTCATTTCTGTGCCGGCTCCTTGAACCGAAGCTCCCCCAGCCTGTGAACTACCTACAGGGTTCATTAAGGTCATTTCTGATTTTGTTAATGTATTAATAGCAAAATCAAGAGTGTCTATAGTAATCATAAAACCGGTTGACGCACCTGAATTTTCAGATAATGTATAAGTACTAGTTTCAACAAGGTTTAAAGATCCGCTGTAAGTAGTAGTAACATTACAGGTGTTTCCCGATTCACAAGACTGAAAATCCACAACCATATTGTTTTGTCCCAAAAGGTCGGTTGTTCCTCCGCTAGAATTATGAAATACATAAGAGCTTACATTCCATTGTCCAGAAATTCTTTTTAGTGTTTTCTTCTCTTTATTGCATGAAATAAGTATGAATAAAGCAAGAATTGAAATCAATATTTTTTTCATAATAATTGGTTTAATTACATATCAATTTAATTAAAATTAACTTATTGTCCAATTTTTAAATCCATACCTTAGTTTTAAAATTTACTAAATGAAATGGATTTTGAAAGAAAATATCACTGGGAAAATATATATAAAACTAAAGCCCCTAATCAAGTTAGCTGGACCCAGATAGTACCTACTATCTCTCTTAATTTTATTCGTAATTGCAAACTAGATAAATCCGCACAAATCATTGATGTGGGGGCAGGAGATAGCAAACTGGTAGATTATCTTTTAGCCGATGGATTTGAAAACATTACTGTTCTTGATATTTCTGAAAAGGCCCTTGAGAAGGCGCAAAAACGCCTTGGTAAAAAAGCTGAACAAGTAAACTGGATTCCCTGTGATATAACCACATTTAAACCAGAAAAACCATATGATCTTTGGCACGATAGAGCAGCCTTTCACTTTTTAACTTCTGATGAGCAAATCAAAAAATACCAGACTATAGCAAAAACATGGGTAAAAGGGTACATGGTAATTGGCACTTTTTCAACCAATGGCCCAACAAAATGTAGTGGATTAGAAATAAAACAATACAATAAAGAATTATTAAAAGGTGTTTTTAAAAATGAATTTAATATAATTGAAAGCGAACAAGAAAATCACATCACCCCTTTTAATACCTCTCAAAATTTTATTTTCTGTAGCTTTAAAAAAAAATAAATCGTTTGGAAAAACCTTCTACATATTGTGACTATGTTTCTGGACTTGCTAAAAATAACATCAACCGAATTTACCACGACACACAGTATGGTTTTCCAGTAACTTGCGATAATGAGCTTTTCGGAAGGTTAATTTTAGAAATCAACCAAGCAGGATTATCTTGGACAACTATACTTAATAAGCAAGAAAATTTCAGAAAAGCCTTCAGTAATTTTAACATAACTAAAATAGCTTCTTTTAAAGAAAAGCAAATTGCCGAATTACTCAACAACAAAGGAATTATTAGAAATAAGCTAAAAATTAACGCAGTTATTTACAACGCAAATCAAGTTATAGCCCTACAAAAAGAGCACGGATCATTTAAAAAATGGCTAGACAAAAACCATCCTAATTCCTTACCATATTGGGTAAAGATTTTTAAGCAAACCTTTAAATTCACTGGAGGAGAAATTACAAGAGAATTTCTAACCAGTACAGGGTATCTTAAAGGAGCGCATATTCCCTCTTGTCCTATTTACCAAAAACTTTTAGCTGTAAATAATCCTTAAGCATTCGAAACTATTCCTATTTTTAGGTTATGAAAATTCAATCTCAACTTCGATGTATCTTGCTATGGCTAATTTTAATCATTACAATGATTCTTCATTTCAACTACCATATTGGCGAACTATTTTATGGTATTGATGTAGCAAGAGAAAATGCTGATGGTACTGTACCAATTGGCACACACCTAATTCGAAACGTATTCTACCATTTACCTATTGTATGGATTCTTCTTCTTATGCTTACGGACACTAAAATTATTCGTTTTGGTTTATTTGCAATAGCTCTACTATATACCCTTTCTCATTTAATGCATTTAATTGGAGAGATGAAAAATCCAGATCTTTCTCAGGGCCCGTTATTGTTTCTTACCTTGTTGGTTTCGATACTTCTTTGCAAAGAGCATTTTAAATATTTAAAATCAAATTAACAACATAAATCTTCTTGAAAAGAGCGATAAATAGTTGTTTTAAATGTCTTTTCCCAGATATTTTCACTAACTAAATGTGCTTACTTAACTTTATTTATTGTCCATTAGTTCTAATGTAATATGATGTGCTTCACTTCTACAACACTTAAATTAGCATCAAGTATTTGTATATAATACAAACCATTTGAACCAAACTGACTAATGTCAATGGTAAAGATTTGTTGATTTACAGGTGAACTAAACACAGGTCAAACATTTTATGACATAAAATTTGCACATATATATCTATTTGTTTTTAAACATTATAATAATTACTTTAAAAGAAAATGAAATCGTTTCTAACCTTCATATTAGTTTTTTTTCTAAGCTTTTCCTATTACATAAATAGCCAAACTTTTCTTTCAAGAGAGCAAGAAGGTTATGAAGTTTATCACAGATGTTGTTTGGAGGAGTTATTTTGCGTAGAATATCTTCCAATTTCTGACACTATTAATTTTGAAAAAGGTTCCGATCAATGGTTTTACAGTAGAGATATAAAAGTTGATTCCCTTTATGATAAAGACTCTAGTAGGTTTTATGCCATAGATGATGAAGGCAATAAATTTGTTCCAGACATAGACACTGATCTTGATTATATTGCTGATGATAACGGTTATGGATGGCTTAGTAAAAAAGGGTTTATCAAAAACAATACATTTGTTGTTTACACAATTAATTCTGGAACAGCATATGCTAAAATTGGAGTTACACCTGATTATATTTCATCTTGTTCAAGAGAGAAAATAGATGATTGTTGGAGTATAGATTATAACACATTTTTAGATGAAACTCCAGACACCTCAAATATTTGGGAAATCGAAGAGCATAAACCTATTGACGGTATTCCTCATGGTGAATACAAAGAGTGGAGTTTAAGTGAAAAAGGAGCATATTTTTTAAATTGTAAAGGAAGGTACAATGAAGGCGAAAAATATGGTACCTGGGAGTATTATGATGAAGATGGTAATTTAACTCAGACACAAAATCATCACTAAATATTATAAAAAAGTAAAGTATAAGTCACTTGACTCTGTAAACACTACTTTACATAAAAAATTAACTGGCTCAATTAAAATACCTATTTTGGGGATATCTTATTCCTACAAAAGTGGTTTACTACATGGCAAATGGGATCATGGAGATATTATTCTTGGTGGGCAATTTGTAAGTGGGGAATTTATCAATGGTAAACCACATGGAGTATGGTTATAACATAACATGGATGAAGGCTATATAAAAATAGAATACATTTATAATCATGGCTCTCTTAAGTCAATTTGCCGTTATAATTTTGATTGAAACATGAGAACATTACCAAGTGGAGGCTTCACCTTCAGCTAGATTAAGGTTTATTGAAGGGTGTTTAAAATACATTCTACCTACAATTACAGTTGATAGTGAGCTAGATGAAATCATAGTGGAATTAGAACAAATCAAAGATGTCCAAACATAGGATTAATAGGATTAGAGAACTACTAGATGAACTTAATTCAATTAGGGAGCAAGTTATAGTTAGTAAAATATTTTACACTAATGGAGTTGATTATTTTGATGACAGAAACAAGACTATTAAGATTAGTAGGGAGTATATTAATGAGTTCTATGAAATGGAAAGATTAAGGAGAAAGGTTAAGAAGGTCATTCCAATAATTGTAAAGCTTTGAAACTTTTTCTATCTTGAGAAAAACACTTAAAACTTAATATTATGAATGCTTTATATGTGATTTTAGGAATTTCTTCTTTGGCTCTTTCAGTTTTTTTTGGAATACAAATAAGAAAATCAGGAATTGAAATCAAAAATGATAAATTAAAGATGGCTGGTAATTTGTGGTTAATAATGAATGGAATATCAATTATTACTTCATTAATTATAATAGTTCCAATGTTAGGTTTAGAAAATCCATTTAAATGGAAACCAACTGTTTGTAATTGTTATGAATTAGAAAAAGAAGCAGAAAAAATAGCTCAAGACTTTGATAGTCTTTCAGGTTTAAAAGAATATTTTATGGGTGATAAAATCAGAAAAAATCTTCAAGAAGTTATGTCAAAGTCTTCTGATTGCCTTGATTTAGCTAGGGAAATAGGAATTGAAGTAGGTAAATGGGAACAAGCTGAAGACTTTAAAGAATGTAATTAGCTACAGTAAGAATTTAGATTAAATAACATAGAATAACTATGCCATTTCAGAAGGGTAATAAATATGGAAAAGGTAGACCTCCAAAGTCTGAGAATAAACTTTCACAGGAGAATAAGAAGTTTCTTAATGATTTACTGTTCAATCCTAAACAACTGAGAGAGGACTTCAACAATCTAGACATTAATGGTAGAATGGAGTTTAGATGTAGAATGGCAAAGTATATAATGCCAGAACAGAAACAACTAGAGGTTAATGAAACTAAATCAGCTTCAATAGATTTTAAAAGATTGATTTCTAATATTAAGGCTATTGATTAGGAAATTTTGGTTCTGCAAAACCTTTATCATATTTATTAAACTTTAATAAACTTGTTTTGGTGTCATAGTGAACAGTAAAGTAAGTGGTGTCATCTAATCTTCCATACTTTTTAATACACTCATTCATAACAAAGTATCTATCATAAACCCATTCATAATGATTTCTTCCTTCAACCCAATCAAAATAGATTGTTTTCTCATCAGGGAGAAGACTGTAATAATACAATCTACCTACATATTCATACCTACCAACATCATTGGAACAGCTTGCAAATAAAACAACAAGAACAAATAATATCTTTTTCATAATCCTAAGATACTAAATTGTCCACAATGTCCTCATTGTCCACACTATCCACAATGGACAGTCTGTCCTAAGTCATAAAATAGCCAAAATGATGTTTTTAGAAGGTGGTTTGTGAAAAATTTGTGAAAATCAAAAAGGGCTATCATTCAAAAATAACCCTTTTAACAGAGGTGGAGAAGATGGGAGTCGAACCCACGACCTCTTGACTGCCAGTCAAGCGCTCTAGCCAGCTGAGCTACATCCCCAATTTTCAAGAACAAACATAGCAAAAAAGAATTATAATAATTTTAGAAAAGAAAGAAACTCTTATTTAAAAACACTAGACCAAAATCAAAACTAATACTTTACCACTCGTTGAATTAAGCGTTTATTATCATGTTGAATTTCAACTATGTAAACACCTGTATCCCAAGATTCAGTAGACAAGTAAGTAGTTCCGCTAACAAGGTCACTAAAAACCTCTTGTCCTAAAACAGAAGTGATTTTCAACAGTCCATGACCTTTAAAATGGATAGTTAGCTGATCGTTTACAGGATTTGGAAAAGCAAAGGGTTTTTGTATGGAATTTACTTCACTTATTCCAGTAGCATTACACAATGTTCTTAACCCATCAAACCAATAATATGCTGCGATAAGAGCTGGGAGCACACAATCGTTGTGATCTCCAGTTCCCATATTAATTGCCTGAACATCATTAGCTCCATTGGCATTCATAGTCGCTTCTGCAGCAATTGCGTTTTGAAAGGTTACTTGCTCATCTCCGGTACAATAATACATTCGAATAGCTCGCTGAGGAGTCCAATCGTGATTATCGTTATCTAGTAAAGCTGTCCATAGCGGATGATTGTAGGTGCTCATAGAATTCGAAAAATTAGCCACAACAGTATCCACCATTAATGTATCAATGTAACCCGAAAGCAAATTATTTAATGACCCCATTGCAAGGGTAGTGTTGTTGCCGTCAAAATAGGGAGGCACAATTGTGTCATAAGGAAAATTAAGCACATCAGAATATGAATTGTACAAGTTTCCATAAACCATCTGATAAGCAGACAACAAATAAACCAAGTATCCGGGATTAGAGTAAGGATAAGGAGATAAAATAGTATCTGCCATTGCGCCAGACATTTCATAAGGTCCAGAACAAGGTGCTGATCCTAAAACATTAAATTCCGAGAGTAAGTTGTTCTCTTCAATGTATTTATGTGCTGCCATAGCTGCATGACCACCTTGTGAATAACCAGTAAGAAAAAGCTCTCCGTTGTCAATCATATTTAGACTATCTGCAATAAATTCTCTTGCCGCTCTGATCATGTCTCTTGTTGCTGTTGCCTCAGATTCCCCGTGGCAATAAGGGTGAAGCCCTGGACTCTCTCCCATTCCTATGTAATCAGGCATTAAAACAAAATACCCACCTGCACCAAACACCCTTCCAATGGTAGTTTCGCCAACATCATTTGAGGGCACATCAATTTTTCTTAAACTAGTACCGTGATGATATACCAACATTGGAAAATCAACACAAGTTGTGTTTGAAGGGGCTAAAAAAGCACCAGAAGCTATGGTGGGTTGCCCTAACGCATCAACAGTATTGTATACCATTTTGTACATGTCTATATCGTACTGAAGTGTTAATCCTGTAGCCAAGCTAAGCCCTAATGGATTAGTAGTATTTACATATTCACAAGAAATCAAATATTGGCTATTAACAGAAGATTTACTTCCCATTAAAAACACTGAAATCATAAACAATTGTAAAACTCTTTTCATTTTAATTTTTTTTGGAAGCATAATTTACTCGTTTTTTTTGAGATTATTGATTTTCAACCATTTAAAAAAATTAAACACAACGTGTCTCCTATTGCTTAGCAGAAGGGTTACCTATTCCTAAAATAACAAATTAAACTAATCAACTAAATCAAATCAAAAATTCCAGTAACCAAGTATAAAAACGTTAACTATAAGTGTTATCAGAGTTAGAAGCACAGTAGATAGATGCAAAACAAACCACCTTTTATCTTTTGAATTGTCTTTGGCTTTATTAATTATAGGGGTTATTGCATAACAGACTCCCATTAAAATAACACTTACAATTGAACCATATTTTAGCCCCTCTTGATTCATGCTACCAACATATATAAGCACTACAGAAACTAGCGATAAAAAACCTATAAGTAGAAAAAACTTTGGCCATAAATATCTCAACAAAATAGCTGCATCTTTTTTGTTAATCAGCTTGTTAATTGATGGTGCAATTAAAAAAGACTGAAATAAAATTAACCCACAAATAATTCCAGAAAGAAGAAAAGGTAAGATCTGAATCATTGCTATTGTGTTTTTGTAAAACTACTAAAAACCCAACATTTTGTTTATTACTATACACAAAAAAACCCCCACTATAAGTGGAGGCTTTTGTGGGCCCAGAAGGGCTCGAACCTTCGACCCCCTGATTATGAGTCAGGTGCTCTAACCAACTGAGCTATGGGCCCTATTCATTGATTTCAATGAAATTGGATGCAATTTTACATATTTGTATTGAATAATCAAACTATTAATTGAACGTGAATTCAATAAACGCCATAATATTTGACTTAGGAGGAGTAATATTAGACCTAGATTACGGATTAACCATTAATGGCTTCAATAAATTAGGATGCAAAGATTTTAATTCGCTTTACAATCAACAAAAACAAAATCAGCTCTTTGATGATTTTGAAACAGGAAAAATTTCAGCTGTAGAATTTAGAAAAAATCTACAAAATCAAATGACTATTTCTGTTACTGACAAAGATTTTGATTCCGCTTGGAATGCAATGCTACTAAAACTACCTATAAAACGAATTGAACTTCTTCAAAGATTAAAAAAGAACTATCCGATTTTTTTATTGAGCAACACCAACGAGATACACATCAAAGCATTTCAAAAAATTATTGCTTCATCAATTGGCTACACTACATTCACAAATTGTTTTAACAAGGTTTACTACTCATCGGAAATAGGACTAAGAAAACCTAGCGCAGCATGTTTTAAAATGGTCCTGAACGAAAATAATTTAACTGCAGAAAAAACACTATTTATAGATGATTCTGCTCAGCACATTAATGGTGCAAAAGCAATTGGAATTCGAACACATCTGTTGAAAAAACAAGAAGATCTTACGAGTCTTTTTCCTGACACAATTCTATAAGAACTCCTCCTGTAGACTTTGGGTGTAAAAAGCATACTTTCTTATTGTCTGCTCCATCCTTATAGTTGTCGTTAATTAAAACAAAGCCTTCACTTTTTAATCGATCCATCTCTTTTTCTATATCATCAACATGAAACGCTAAATGATGAACCCCTTGACCTTTTTTCTTAATATACTTACTTATTGGACTGTTTTCATTGGTAGCCTCTAACAGCTCTATTTTACTTTCACCTAATCTAAAAAAAGAAGTTTTAACACCTTCGCTTTCCACTGTTTCAATCTTATAATTGTCTTTACCTAATAGCTTGGCAAAAAGCGCATTAGAAACATCAATGTTTTCAACTGCAATTCCTATGTGTTCAATTTTTTTCATGATTTATAGATAAAAAAAATCCTCCAGAAAATGTGGAGGAAATTAATACGTTGGTAAGGTGAGTTATTTTTTGTTAACTACCTCTCCTGTTTTGGCATCGTAGTTAATGTAATAAAGCCCTTTCTTTAAGTTGGCTACACCAACAATTCCTTTAGTTGCAAAACCTTTTTTTACTAGGTTCCCATAAGTATCATAAATTTCATATAATGTTTCACCAGAAAATTCCAACTTGTCTTTAACTTTTGGAGTAGAGATGGATATTTGTGCAAGATCAGAAGAATAATCTGCAGTGGGGGACATTCTAGGTTTACCAGTGTAATCTATTTGCTTTACTCTATACTTATTATCACCTGAATGAGGAGTAATTTTAAACTCATAAGATTGCTCATCTGCATCTCCAATGCCGTCAACTTCTCCTGCTTTTACCCATTTACTCCATCTATATTGCTCTACAACAAAAGTGAGTTTTCCTTGTTCATTGGCCGTCTTCCAACGTAAAACTTGATCCTCTCCAACAGCAATACTTAATGTTTCAAAAGTACTTCTTGGTCTAAGTACTTCAGGATTTAAAACCTTAGGAAGACAATCTAATTTATGCTGAATTTTCACAGTAACAGGATCACCTACTTTAAGGCTTAAATTTCCAAAATCGATTTCAAAAGCACTTGAATTTACTTGATCAGTGGTTACATCGCCATTAACATATACAGCAATAACACAAAACCCAACTCCAGAACCAGAAAAGGGATTTTGAACATATAAATTTTTGCCCTGATAATGTCCTTCATGGATAATACTTGTCTCGTTATTTTGACCCGATACAAGTAAGGTTAGTATAAGAAAAAGAATTAAAAGTTGACTTTTCATTTAAACAAAGCTAATATAAACTTACTTTAAGCAACAATAATAAGTGCAATTTTAAACAAAACAAAATAATAAATCATCCTTTTTACTTAAAATTTATAATTAAAAAATGAAACATAACAAGATATTCTTACTTAACATCTTTGATAAATTCCAATTAAAGTGTATTCTTGTAGTATGTTACACGACATGAACGCTGTTCTCTTAAAGTACTTTGAAAATGTATATTAAAATATTAAATAATCATCTTTTAGCTTTCTTTTTAATTATCTCTATTGTTTTTTTCGGTTGTCAGCAACAAGGTTCTGAAACAGCTGAAACAAACAATTCCACTAGAACAGCGATTGGAGATAATGCTGTTTATGGTGGTGTGCTATGTGTTTTAGATGAAGAATCTTTCAGGTCAATATTTCCTGGAAAAATTGAAGATGCTACATCTGCTAAAATTGCTGGTCAGATACATGATGGTCTTGTCGCTTTTAATCCTAAAGATTTAACAATTGTTCCATGTATTGCAAAAGATTGGTCAGTAAGTGAGGATCAAACCAATTACACCTTTGAGCTAAGATCAAATGTGTTTTTTCATGATGATGAGTGCTTTGAAAATGGAAAGGGAAGAAAAGTAACTGCACAAGACTTTAAATATTCTTTTGAGCTGCTTTGCTCCAACAAATTTGAAGTTTCCTACAACATGTTTATTGATAAAATTGCTGGAGCTAAAGAATTTAAAGCTGGCGAGACAGAATCACTTGTTGGTATTTCGGTTGTAAACGACTCCACAATTACCATTAAATTAAAAGAACCACACACTTCATTTATATACAACCTGGCAATGCCAAATAGCTCTGTTATTGCTAAAGAAGCTTATGAAAAATATGGTACTTCACTTACCATTGGCACGGGTCCTTTCAAATTTACTGAATCACAAGATGAGCTAACCGACTTATATTTAGTTTACAACGAGAACTATTACATGACCGACAGTTATGGAAACCAACTTCCTTACCTAGATTCTATTCATTTTCAGTTTATACCATCAAAAGTTGCTGAGTTAGAGCTTTTTAAAGCTAAAGACCTTTCCATAATTTATGGTCTTCCGCCAACTAAAATTGCTGAAGTATTTTCTGAAAACACCGCTAATTTTACCAATAGACCCCCTAAAACATATGTTAATCAAGAGCATGAGCTGGTGACTCAATATTATGAGTTTAATGCCAGCAAACCTCCCTTTGATGATGTTAATGTAAGAAAAGCTTTTAACTACGCTATTAATAAGAAAAAAATTATAGAATCGACACTTAATGGTCAGGGAGCTATAGGAGATCAAGGGATTACACCAAAAGTAATGCTATTTAAAAAATACGATTATAGTAGAATAAATGGGTATCAGTTTGATCCATTAAAAGCTAGAAAATTACTTGCTGATGCAGGTTATCCAAACGGAGAAGGCTTCCCCCCAGTTACTTTAGAGCTCAATCTTGGTGGAAATACCCATTTAATGGTTGCTCAAGAAATACAACATCAACTCAAGTCTGTTCTAAATATTTGGATTGAATTTGAACAAGTAAGTTTCACTGATAAAATAGAACACTCTAAATATGGTAAATCTGAAATGTTTAGATCTGCATGGGTAGCAGACTATCCATCTCCAGAATCTTTCTTAAGTATTTTTCATGGTTTAAATGTTCCTGATTCTTTTGACGAACCTTCTTACCCAAATACAACTCGTTATGTAAATAGTCGTTTTGACTCTCTTTTTGTTGCAGCCACTAAAATGGAAGACGAAAGTTCTCGTTTTGAAAACTTCGCTGAAGCTGAAAGAATACTAATGGAAGATGCACCTATTATTGTGCTTTGGTACCAAGAGAACTACACTTTATATCACTCTGAAATTAGAAACTTCCATTATAACGCTATTGATTACTTTGACTTTAGTGACGTTTACATTAAAACACTTACAGCAGAAGAGTTTGAAAAAATTGAAGCTGAATGGGCAAACCCTGACAATTCAAGGGTGAAGTAACGCAAACTATTTGGCATTCATTGCTGAGCAGAGCATCTTACTTACAGTAGGTTTTCTAAAGTCCCCCATTTCATGACTTCTAAAAACAACATTGTTTCCATTAATTGTTCTAGCACAATAAAAATGAAAATTAGGAAGCATTGCTATCTCCTTATCATCTAGTGTAGTATTATCTGACTTTAGCAACTTAGAATACAATAAAAGATGATCCGTTTTTTGGTGGTATTTAAACTCAAAAATGCCCGTCTGAAAATCGTGCTCTTCCAATTCTTTTTCAACACCAAAAGGCTGTTTACCCATATCTTCAATAACCAAATGCCATCTTTTATCTCCTGGAACCTTTATTTCCCATCTTGCCTCTCCATCATTATGAATAATTTCAGGTGGAGTGAAACGAGGCAAATCATCTTCATCTGTATAATAAAGTTCAGGAATATATATGGTAACATTTAGCTCATAATCTTCCAGAGAAAATTCACGAAGCCCCTTTATTGGCCACTCCTCTTCAGGTTCAACTTTAGCAACTTCAACCTCTTGATTATTATTGTTAACATCCTCACTTTCAGAATTTCCGCAAGAAAACAAAATGGGAAGACAAATAATGAAAAGGCTGTGTTTTACTTTTATCATAACAATGGGTGTTTTTTTTAATCAAATATATACAATAATCAACACCAACACTACCTTAGAACATAGCGAAGAGTTGATCTACTTCTTTGTTTAATTAAGACTTTTTTTGTTTTTAATTTTTCTGGAAACACATGGTCCTTATAATGTCTAATGGTAAGTAAATCAACATCTTCATTATATTTCACATTGAACTTTTCTGAAAGATTATCAATTAACCCCTTAAGCATTGTTTTTTTCATCGTTGCACAAACAGAAAAACTCAATGCGGAGTTTTGCATTAGATGAACCTTTACTCCAGTCAATGAAAAAACACTAAAAATCTCACTTATGTGATCTTCTAGAATAAATGAAAAATCTTTTGGGCTTATAGAAATAAGCAGCTGATTTCTTTTATAAATGTAGGAGGCTTGTTGGTAGTCAGCGCTTTCATCAGAATCTATAATAGTTCCTTCTGCCTTAGGGTCCACAAATGATTTAATCAATAGTGGAATATTACTATTCTGAAGAGGCTTAAGTGTTTTTGGGTGAATAACAGAAGCACCAAAATAACTAAGCTCAATGGCCTCCTTATAAGAAATTCGATCAATTTTTATAGTGTTCTCAAACTCCTTAGGGTCAGCATTTAAAAGACCCGGAACATCCTTCCATATTAAAACCTGTTGGGCGCTTGTTGCCCAAGCTAAAATAGCGGCAGAAAAATCACTTCCCTCACGCCCAAGTGTTGTAGTTTTTCCATTATTGGCATGACCAATAAAACCTTGTGTAACTACACATTTTAAGCCCATATCTTTCTCAAATGCTGATAAAATAGTGCTTTTTACCAAGTCTTTGGTTTTGGGCCAATCTACTCTAGCCTCTTGAAAATGATTCGTGGTTCGAATAATTTTCCTAGCATCCATCCACTTCGCATTTACTTTATAGGCGGCTAAAGCCCCAGAGAAAATAATAGTAGACCACAATTCGCCATATGAAACAATTTGATCATATTCATAGGCCATATTTTCACTAGGCTCTTTTTCCAAGTAGTTGCTTAGCTTTGATAAAGATTCATTAAATAATTTAGCTGAACTAGATTGTTCTTGAAACAATTCTACTAGCAATTGATTATGAAATTCAACAAGCTTATTCAATGATTTAGAGATGGTTTTTTCATCTCTTTTAACAAATGCAGACCATAGCTCCTCTAAAGAATTGGTTGTTTTTCCCATTGCTGAAACCACAACAATAAGTGGCCCCTTATAAGATTGGGTAATTTGAACAGCGTTTTTTATAGCTGTTGCATTTTTTACTGATGCTCCACCAAATTTAAATACCTTCATCTTTTTTTGCATTTAAGTCTTTTTCAAAAAGCCTACCATTTAGCCAACTACCATCAAGAAAAGCCTGTTGTTTCTTGTAAAAATCAATAGCACTCTTATTCCAATCTAGCACCTGCCAATCTAAGCGTTTAACTTTTTTTTGCTTTGCAATATTAACAATCTCTTTAAACAATTTCTCACCAATTCCTTTATTTCTGTAGGGTTCTCGAACCATAAGGTCTTCCAAATATAGTGTAACTCCTTTCCAGGTAGAATAACCCTCATAAAACAAAGCATAACCACATACCTGATTTTGGTGCTCAGCAATTAAAGCCTCAAAATAAGACTTTCCTCCAAATCCATCTTTTTGAAGTTGCTCGACTGAATTCTGAACCTGTTCTTGTGCCTTTTCAAACTTTGCCAATTCGGTTATCATAGACAACAATTGTTGCATATCAGATTTTTTTGCTTTTCGAATGACTAAATCTTTCATTCTTTCTACTTTTTTTCGATAATTTACTTAAATTCTTCGATATTTGAATACAAATTTATGGGCACAATGAAAAACAAAACTTTAGGTGAGTTTATTATAGATAATCAAAATGATTTTCCTGGATCAACTGGTGAACTATCAAAAATATTAAGCTCTATTCGACTTGCTGCCAAGCTGGTAAGTCACGAAACCAACAAAGCTGGTCTTGCAAAGCATATTCTTGGTGCTGCTGGAACCGAAAACATCCAGGGAGAACAACAGCAAAAACTAGATGTCTATGCAGACCACCAGTTTATAGAAGCCCTAAAAGCTAGAGAAGTAGTATGTGGAATAGGTTCAGAAGAAAATGATGATTTTGTGTCTTTTGATGAAGAAAAATGTAAAAAAGGGAAATATGTTGTTCTAATGGATCCATTAGACGGTTCGTCAAATATAGATGTGAAGGTTTCTATAGGAACCATTTTTAGTGTCTTTGAAAGATGCTCAGCAATAGGTAACCCAGCAGAACTAAAAGACTTTTTGCAAAAAGGGGTAAAACAAGTTGCTGCTGGATACGTTATTTACGGGTCATCAACTATGCTCGTATACTCTACTGGAAATGGGGTTAATGGATTTACTTTTGATCCTAGTATCGGTGTTTTCTTTCTATCTCATCCAAATATGAAATTTCCTTCTAGCGGAAGCATTTACTCGATGAATGAAGGTAACCTTAACCACTGTTCAGCTGAAATTCAAGATTACATTTCCTTCTGTAAAGGAAATAATACAGCAACAAAAAAACCATATACGGCAAGATATATCGGCTCTTTAGTGGCTGATTTTCATAGGAATCTAATAAAAGGTGGTATTTATCTTTACCCTTCAACAACAACAGCTCCTAATGGAAAACTGCGGTTGTTATATGAATGTTCTCCATTGGCTTTTTTAGCTGAGCAAGCGGGAGGTATGGCAATTAGTGATAAGGGTAGAGTTTTAGATATTCAACCTGAAGAATTACACCAAAGAGTACCTTTTTATATAGGCTCTAAAGAAATGGTAAAAGAGCTAGAAGTTTTCTTACAGGGTGGAAATTAATTCAATTAAAAATTACTACGGCTCAGCAGAATCGGTTAAGAAAATTGCTTCTGAAGCTCAAAAAAATGTTGCCAGAATTCATGTTTTGGGTACTGCTGGTAGCTCAGATGCTTTCATTGCTGATGCGGTAAGTCAGCAAATCGGAGGAAATCATTTGTTTGTTCTATCCGATAAAGAAGAAGCCGCCTATTTTTATAATAATCTAGAAAATATAACTTCAGGTAAAAGAGGAACTACACTGCTTTTTTATCCAGCCTCCTACAGAAGACCTTATCAAATTGAGGAAATCGACAATGCAAACATCATTCAGCGGACTGAAGTTCTTTCGATTATTAGAAAAAAGAGAAAGAACATTATGGTGGTTACTCACCCTGAAGCTATTGTAGAAAATGTGGTAACAAGAAAATCACTAGAAAAAAACACATTAGAGATTCAGCAAGCAGAAGAGTATTCATTAGACTTTATTAATGAGCTACTAATTGAATATGAATTTGAAAAGTTAGACTATGTATATGCACCAGGACAATTCTCAATAAGAGGGGGAATTGTAGACATTTATTCTTTTAGTAATAGTGAGCCTTTTCGAATTGAATTTGATGGTGATCAAGTAGAATCCATACGTTTGTTTGACCCATCAACACAACTGTCCATAAAAACTTTATCTAAAATTCAAATCGTTCCCAACATTCAAACAAAAGCAATGTTGGAAAACAGGGAGTCATTTTTAAGTTACATCCCTTCAGATTCAAAAATATGGATAAAAGATTTTGAACTTTCTAAAGGAAAAATTGAAAAAGGTTTTGAAAAAGCAAGCTATGTTTTTAATAAGCTTGAAAGCACTATTGATCGGCTTTCTCCAAACCAGCTATATTTAAATCCTGAAGACTACCAAAATCAAATTTCTAATTTTTCACTTCTTGAATTTGGATTACACACCTATTTTAAGCCTACATTTTCCGTTTGCTTAAATATAAATCCTCAGCCTCCATTTAATAAAAACTTTGATTTATTAATTAGCAAGCTCAAAGAAAATAGTGAAAATGGATACGAAAATTTTATTTTTTCAGAGCAAGAAACACAGCTTAATAGACTAGCAACCATCTTCAAAGATATAGGGACGGATGTTGAATTTAAATCAATTAACCTTGGCCTTCATGAAGGTTTTATCGATAATGATTTAAAAATTTCTTGCTTTACCGACCATCAAATCTTTGAGCGCTATCATCGTTTTAAACTAAAAAAAGGCTATCAAAAATCACAACAATCCTTCACTCTTAAAGAAATCTATAATCTTAAAAAAGGAGACTTCGTAGTTCACATTGACCACGGCATTGGTGAATTTTCGGGGTTGGAAAAAATAGATGTAAACCAAAAAAAACAAGAGGCAATACGATTAACCTATAAAGGAGGTGATATTTTGTATGTAAGCATTCACTCTCTTCATAGAATAAGTAAATATACAGGGAAAGATGGCACTCAGCCTAAATTAAACAAATTGGGTTCTCCTGCTTGGAATCTTGCTAAGCAAAAGACCAAAAAGAAAATAAAAGAAGTTGCTTTTGATTTAATTCAACTTTATGCTAAAAGGAAACTAAGTAAAGGAATTGAATATTCTCCAGACACCTATTTACAAAATGAGTTGGAAGCATCATTTATATATGAAGATACTCCCGATCAGCTAAAAGCAACACTCGATGTGAAAAAGGATATGGAAAGCCCTGCTCCTATGGACAGGTTAATTTGTGGTGACGTAGGATTTGGCAAAACAGAAATTGCTATTCGAGCAGCATTTAAAGCTGTTGCCGACAACAAGCAAGTAGCCATACTGGTTCCTACTACTGTACTTGCCTTCCAGCATTACAAAACCTTTTCGGAAAGATTAAAAAACTTCCCTTGCACAGTAGATTATCTTAATCGATTTAAATCTAGAAAAAAGGCCACTCAAACATTAGAATCTTTAAAACTAGGGAAGGTTGATATTATAATTGGAACACATAGACTTATTGGAAAAGACGTAACTTTTAAAGATTTAGGACTGCTAATTATTGATGAAGAACAGAAATTTGGCGTTTCCGTTAAAGACAAGTTAAAAACCCTAAAAAATAATGTAGACACCTTAACACTAACGGCCACTCCTATCCCTAGAACATTACAGTTTAGCTTAATGAACGCTAGAGATTTGTCGATTATCAATACCCCGCCACCTAATCGTTTTCCAGTTGAAACAACCGTACAGTTATTTTCAGAAGAAACCATAAGAGATGCTATAACCTATGAAGTGCAAAGAGGCGGTCAGGTGTTTTTTATTCACAATAGGGTTCAAAACATAGAAGAGGTAGCTGGAATGGTTCAGCGATTATGTCCAGATATTCGTGTTGGAATTGGACACGGTAAAATGGAGGGTCAAAAACTTGAAGCTATTGTTCTTGATTTTATTGAAGGGCTATACGATGTTTTGGTTGCAACAACAATTGTTGAATCTGGAATTGATATTCCAAACGCCAACACCATAATCATTAATAACGCCAATCACTTTGGCTTAAGTGACTTGCATCAGCTTAGAGGTAGGGTTGGCAGATCAAACAAAAAAGCTTTTGCGTATCTTTTTACCCCGCCCGCTCATCATCTTTCTGATGATGCAAGAAAACGACTAAAAGCAATTGAACAATTTTCAGATTTAGGAAGTGGTATGAATATTTCTATGCGCGATCTTGACATAAGAGGTGCTGGAGATTTATTAGGAGCTAACCAAAGTGGTTTTATAAATGAAATTGGCTTTGAAACTTACAAAAAGATTCTTAATGAAGCCATTCAAGAATTAAAAGAAAATGAATTTAAAAGTGTTTTTAATAAGGAGCTAAAACAACCTTCAAGCTTTGTAAAAGATTGTATTCTCGAAACAGATTTAAACTTGGTTATACCCGATGATTATGTTAATCTTATCTCAGAAAGAATAAATCTATACAAATCACTTGATGAAGCCAACGATGAAAAAGTTCTTTGTGAATTTGAAAACACGCTTATAGATCGATTTGGCCCCATTCCTACTGAAACAGCAGAACTCATTAAAACCATTCGTCTTCGTTGGGTTGCTAAGGAAGTAGGTTTTGAAAAGTTAATATTAAAAAGAAATGTTCTTATTGGCACTTTCGTTAGTAACCAAAAATCACCTTATTATCAATCAGAACAATTTTCTAAAGTTTTAAACTATGTTCAGCACGAAAAAGCAAGTTCTAAAATGACCGAAAAAAACAACAAGCTACGTCTTCGTTTTGAAGACATAAAGAGTGTACAACAAGCAATAGAAAAATTAAGACTCGTACTAAATTAAGACTATTTAATTTCAAAAGTCTCCATAAATTTAGTAGTGAAATTCCCTTTCTTGAATTCCTTATCATCCATAAGTTGCAAATGAAAAGGAATGGTCGTTTTAACCCCCTCAATTATATATTCCTCTAATGCTCTTTTCATTTTAGTTATGGCCTCTTCCCTTGTTTGAGCAACCGTAATTAATTTCGAAATCATAGAGTCATAAAAAGGAGGAATAATATAACTAGCATATACATGCGTATCTATTCTTATCCCATGCCCACCAGGAGTGTGGTAGTTGGTAATCTTTCCTGGAGATGGCATAAATCCTTTATGAGGATCTTCTGCATTTATTCTACATTGAATAGAGTGAAGCATAGGGAAATAATCATTTCCAGAAATTTTATCTCCAGCAGCAATCTTAATTTGTTCTTTAATTAAATCATGGTTAATAACTTCTTCTGTAATGGTGTGTTCAACTTGAATTCTAGTGTTCATTTCCATGAAATAAAACTTTCTATGCTTGTCAACTAAAAATTCAACCGTTCCAACACCCTCATAATTAACAGCTAGAGCTGCTTTCTTAGCAGCTTCACCCATTTTCTTTCTAAGGGCATCTGTCATAAAAGGTGACGGTGTTTCCTCTACAAGCTTTTGATGTCTTCTTTGAATAGAACAATCTCTTTCAGAAAGGTGACATACGTTACCAAACTGATCGGCTGCAATTTGAATTTCTATGTGTCTAGGTTCTTCAATGTATTTTTCCAAGTACATCCCATCATTACCAAAAGCAGCGGCAGATTCCTGTCTTGCAGAGTGCCAACCCTCTTCTAATTCTTTATCGTTCCAGCACAAACGCATTCCTCTTCCTCCACCACCAGCAGTAGCTTTGAGAATTACCGGATATTTAATTTGATTTGCAATTTTTTTTGCTTGAGGGAAATCTTTTAAAAGTCCATCTGATCCAGGAATGGTAGGAACCTTAGCTTTTTTCATGGTTTCTTTAGCGGAAGCCTTATCACCCATTCCCTCAATTTGTTCTGGAAGCGCTCCTATGAACTTAATTTTATGCTCATCACAAATCCGAGAAAATTTAGCGTTTTCAGATAAAAATCCATAGCCAGGATGAATGGCATCTGAATTGGTTATCTCAGCAGCAGCAATAATATTGGGAATCTTAAGGTAGGACTCTGTGCTAGCAGCAGGACCAACACAAACCGCTTCATCTGCAAAACGAACATGCAGACTATCCTTATCTGCAGTTGAATAAACCGCAACTGTTTTAATTCCCATCTCTTTACATGTACGTATAACCCTAAGAGCTATTTCTCCTCGATTAGCAATCAATATCTTTTTAAACATGTCTTTAGAATTTAATGACTATTAAACTAGTTTTATGAAGGATCTACTAAAAATAGTGGTTGATCAAACTCAACTGGACTTGCATCATCCACCAAAACCTTAACAATTTTACCCGAAATGTCAGATTCTATATCGTTAAAAAGTTTCATGGCTTCAATAACACAAATGTTATCTCCCTCTTTAATAGTATCTCCAACCTCAACATAAGGAGGCTTATCAGGGCTTGGAGCCCTGTAAAAAGTCCCAATCATTTGGGCTTTAATAGTAATGTGTTTGCTGTCCTCAGCTTGTTGAGGAGCTTCTTTTTGTTCTGCTTTTGCAGCAGCT
This sequence comes from Crocinitomicaceae bacterium, assembly GCA_002716065.1. GTDB lineage: Bacteria > Bacteroidota > Bacteroidia > Flavobacteriales_D > Parvicellaceae. The sequence goes on from PAZE01000018.1 coordinate 40,401, forward strand.
GGAGCTTCAGTAGCAACAGGTTGTTCAACTTGTACCGCTTGAGCAGCTGGCATAGAAGCCATTGGTATAGTTTGTTGAACTATTGTCGGCTCCTCCTTAAAATTAGATTTCTTCTTGGCCAAGTAATCTGACTTTATAACCAACTTAAAGTCTTTTTGTTCAATTTCAACTTCATTGACACCGGCTTTAGCCACAAATTTTATTAATTCTTGAATTTCATTTAAGTCCATATAAATTAGATTTTTGAATTCGTTTAAGTAAACGAAGGTATAAAAATTTTACGCTTTAGTTTAAATATTTATTAACTGAAAATTAGTAGGCCCATTTTAAATAGATGGAACCCCAAGTAAAGCCACCACCAAAAGCAGCTAAAACAATATTATCCCCTTTTTTTAACTTCTTTTCCCATTCCCATAAACAAAGTGGAATAGTTCCAGATGTAGTGTTTCCGTACTTGGAAATGTTAATCATTACCTTATCTTTTGTAAGGCCCATTCTATTGGCAGTTGCATCAATTATTCTCAAGTTAGCTTGATGAGGAACCAGCCAATCAACATCTTCACTAGTAAGGTTATTTTTTTCCATTATTTCAGCAGAAACATCGGCCATATTAGTAACAGCAAATTTAAAAACTGTCCTTCCTTCTTGAAAAGCATACGCTTCAGGCGATTCAGCATTCTCTTTTGTAATTGGAAAAGCCGAACCTCCTAATTTCTGAAGCAAAAACTCCTTTCCAGATCCATCAGATTTAAGTATAGAATCAACAATACCATATCCTTGATCATTGGGTTCTAGTAAAACACCACCACCACCATCACCAAAAATAACACAGGTATTTCTGTCTTTATAATTGATGATGGAGGACATTATATCTGCTCCTATAACTATCACTTTTTTACATTGTCCAGATAAAATAAACTGCTGACCAGTAACTAATGTGTATAAGAATCCAGAGCAGGCAGCACTAACATCAAAACCCCAGGCGTTAGTCGCCCCACTTTTATGACAAATTAAATTTGAAGCACTTGGAAATCTATGGTCTGCTGTAATTGTCCCAACGACAATCATATCTATTTCTTCAGGTGAAATGCCTCTTTTTTCACATATTCCAGCAACAATATCTGCACCTAAATCTGAAAGCGTTCTTCCTTTTTCTATGATTCTTCTTTCTCTTATACCCGTTCTTGATATAATCCATTCGTCATTGGTATCCACCATTTTCTCCAAGTCTGAATTGGACAACACCCTTTCAGGTACTGCTCCATGAACAGCAGTAATAGCCGCCTGTAACTTTTTCATTTAAATGCTTTTTTAATTTTATTAGGTAAATCTGCCTGAGCTAGATTAAGCGACAAATTTAACATGTTCTTGATTGCTTTTGCATTGCTAATTCCGTGACCTATTAACACATTGCCGTTAACACCTAATATAGGTGTTCCGCCATAATTTTCGTAATTAAACCTACTAAAATAATCGTCTAGCAAACCTCTTTTAGCAATCAATGAATAAAATGCTTCAGCTTCTTTAAGGATCACATTTCCAGTGAATCCATCACAAACTACAACATCTGCCTTGTCGTTAAAAATATCTCTTCCTTCAATATTGCCAACGAAGTTAAAATCATCAGTTCCTTCCATTAACTCATGTGTAGCTTGGGCAAGAAGGTTTCCTTTTTCTTTCTCCTCTCCAATGTTTAAAAGCCCCACCTTTGGGTCTTTAACATTAAAAACAAACTCAGCATAGAGTGAACCTAGAATTGCAAATTGATACAGTACATCTGGCTTACAGTCAGCATTTATTCCAACATCTAAAATTACTCCAACTCCACCAGATTCTTTGGGTAAAACTGAAGTAATACATGGGCGAATAACTCCCGCGATTGGTCGAACAGCAAACATAGAACCAATTAACATGGCCCCAGAATTACCTGCACTAGAAAAAGCATCTAACTTTCCCTGACTCAATAATTTAAAACCAACATTTATACTGCTGTCTTGTTTAGCCCTCATTGCTTTAGTAGCATGATCGGCCATTTCAATTACTTCTGTAGTATGAACAAATGAAAAAAGAGAAGAATTCACTCGTTCTCTTTCTAAAATTTTCTTGGCAGCAACCGAATCTCCAACAAGTGTTATGGTGTGCTCTGAAGGGATTTCTTTTTGTGCTTCAATGGCTCCGAGCACAATTTCCTCAGGGGCAAAATCACCCCCCATAATATCTAATCCGATATTCACGGAATAAATTTAAGTTGAATTTTTATATTAAAGTCAATAAAAAAAGAAATCTTATGCAGAAACTTCTTTTTCCATCACTACTTTACCCTTGTAGTAAAGTTTACCTTCAGACCAAAATGCTCTATGATAAAGATGTGTTTCTCCAGTTGTTGGACAAGTTGCCAACTGCTGAGATTCAGCCTTATAGTGAGTCCTTCTTTTGTCTCTTCTTGTCTTGGACTGTTTTCTTTTAGGATGTGCCATTTTATATTTATTTACTATCTATTTACTATTACTTTTTGTTTTTTAATTCCTTTAACTTATCCCATCGAGAATCAATTTCATCATTTTCTTTCGTTTTCTCATTTACCTTCTCTTTAGTTAGTAAATACTGTTCAAGAATTTGAATGTTTTCTTGATTACAGTCCTGTATTTTTTGATGAATTTTCTTCTTTGGCATAGACAATAAACAATATTCAAAAAGATAAGGAGCTATGTTGATTTCATAAGAGTTTAATGAAAGAAACTCTAACTCATCTTTAAATACATCCTGCTCATTTTCAACAAACTTTATAAGTTGCCTAAACTCATTATTGAGCTTTAATTTTAGATTGTCCATGCATCTATCGCAAAGTGATATAACCTCTCCTAAAATTGTGAAATTCATGTCAAGCATTGTTTCACTTTTAATAAGCGATAAATCTACTTTGAAAGAACAATCTATAAATTCTTCCCAGTTAAAGGTTTCAAAGAACGATCTATTTAATTCAAAACTAAATAGGTTTTTTCCATTTTTCAAGCTTGAAAACGGTATAGTATACTCCTTTAATGTTTTCATTGGCTATAAAATAGTCGGCAAATTTAAAACAATTGAATGGAAAATAAAAACTTTACTGCTTTATTCGAAAACAATAAACTTTTCAGGGTCAAGAGCAACCCCATTATACCACAACTCAAAATGAAGATGAGGCCCAGTAGATAATGTGCCGCTATTACCGACAATAGCGATGGGCTCTCCAGCAGAAACTCGATCTCCTGTTGATTTAAGTAAAATAGAATTGTGTTTATAAATTGATATGAGGTTTCTGTTGTGTTGGACTTGAATAATGTGACCATTTTCTGGAGACCAATCCGAAAACAAAACCGTTCCTTCTAAAACTGCTTTCACAGCTTCATTTTTAGAAGCAATTATATCAATTCCATTGTGTCCTGTTTTTAAATTAAATCGATTGGTTACTTCTCCAATCAATGGTGAGAAAAATAAAATTCCCTTCAAGTTATCATCATTACTTCCTATTTGATCAATAATAGAAATATCGTATTTCTCTCTTTCGTTGATTTTTTGTCTTAGCAGAGAGTCACTTTGTGTTTTAGAAAAATCGATTTCACTAGTGTCAAGGTTAAAGACACTTGAATCACTAACTAATAATGAGTCATTCATAAATCCACCTTGAAGCACCTTCTCTAAATTAGAATAATAAAGGTAATTAGCTTCCATCTTTTTCTCTAGCTCAGAGAGCTTAATTATATCGTCAATATATTTTGTTTTCAACAGTTCCTGTTCAACTGTATTAGGATATCCAGGAATCCATTTTTTTAAAGATGTTACCGAAATCAAAATAAAAACTAGAGCAAGCAGCACAATAAGACTAAATAAAAAGTAGATTATGATTGATAGCTTAGAGAGAATAATTGCTCCTTTCTCTTCATAAGACTCATTGTCCAAAAAAACTAACCTATACTTATCCGACAGATTTTTTATAAATGTCTTTTTGTTGGTACTTGTATTTGAACCCTTTCCATTATTCATTAGTGCAAATATCAATAAAAATATTTATGCCCACTTTCAAATGACCTCTTTTAAATTAACTATAGAAAAAAAATAAAATAAATTTGAATTAATCTAGTTAATATTGCACCTAATTAACCATGCAAAAATCTCCCTTAAGAATATTATTTTCTATTATAGCTCTTTTAATAGGAGGTGTAATTTTAACACATTGTTCAACCGAAAAGGATGCTTTTTTAAATCGATCCTATCATGATGTAACGGCAAAATACAATGGTTATTTTAATGCTAATGAGTTAATTAATGAGTCGTTATTTCAATTTAGAGAATCTAGAGAGGAAAATTACTATGAAATAATTCCTGTCTATCAATATCCAAATTCAGATGAATCTAAAGGACTTTACGCCCCAATGGATACTGCTGCTGCAAAATGTGAAATTGTTATTGGAAGACATTCCATGCCTAAGAAAAAAGTAGGCAGATACAGTAAATCAGAGTGGTGCAGTTGGATAGACGACAACTGGATTACTATTGGATGGTCACAGTTTTATAAAAGAGATTTTGAAAGTGCAATGGAAAAATTCGAATATATCGAAAAACAATACACTAAAAACGACATTGTTTACTCGGCAAAATTTTGGAAAGCAAAAACACTAATTGAAATAGAAGATTACTTTTCTGCTGAAGAAATCCTTCTTAAGCTAATTGAAAAAAAGAACGAATTAGATGAGCTTGAAAAAGAAGAAAAATTAAACCTCAAAAAAATAAAAGAAAAATTAAGCTCTTCAAAAAAGAAAAAAAGAAAAAAGAAAAAAAAGAAGGATGACGATGAAAAAATAGCTGGATTTCCAAAAGGGCTTGAAAACCAAATTTATCCAACTCTTGCAGATCTATACATTAGAACTAAAGAATACAACAAGGCTATTGATGCGTTAAACAAAGCAATATCCCTTAAACAAAAAAGGGAGTTTAAAACACGCTTAATTTTTATTCTCGCTCAAATTTATCATGAGCTTAAAAACAATGCAGCCTCAGCGCTATACGAAGAGGTAGTTAAAAGAAATCCAGATTATGAAATGGCTTTCCAAGCCAAAATTAATCGTGCGCTAGCCTTTAGTGGTTCCGACAACAAGAGCATAAAAAATCAATTGTTGAAAATGCTTAAAGATGATAAGAATATTGACTTCTTTGATCAAATTTACTACGCCTTGGCAGAAATTGCACTTAAAGAAGATAATCGACTTAAAGGTATTGAATACCTAGAACTATCTATTGAATCAAGTGTCAATAATGCTTACCAAAAAACAACTTCTTTAATTCGGCTTGCGGATCTTTACTACCTTGAAAGAAACTACAGAAAAGCAAATGAATACTTTGAAACTACAATGAATGTAATTCCAAAAGAGCATGAGCAATATCAACTCATTAAAGCAAAGAATAAAAACCTTGCTGATTTAATTCAACAGCTAAATACTATTCAACATAGCGATAGCATTATCAACCTATGTGAACTTCCAGAAAAAGAAGTGTTGGCTCTAATTAAAGACATAATCGATAAAAAACGTGAAGAGCTTGAAAAAAAACAAGAACAAAAAGAACTTGATGCTCTTTTTGCTAGTAATGATTTTGGTAAAACAGGTAGCCCAGGAACTAGCAGAAAATTGTTTATATGGGATCAAAACTTAAGGGGCTTGGGCTTTAACGAGTTTAAAAAAATATGGGGTGATATTAAGTTAGAAGACAACTGGAGAAGATCAAATAAAAGTGCCTCTTCCCTAGATTTAGAAGTTTCATCCACCAACGACTCTTTAGTACAAAAAGAGCTTTCAATTGATTTTTATTTAGATCAGCTTCCCTGTGGAGATGAGCAACAATTATCTGCGCTTAAAGACAGCTTAATGAACGCACTTTACAAAGCAGGAAACATTTATTTGCATAAACTTGATGACCCTGAAGAATCTATTTCAATGTACAAAAGAGTTTCTGCTGAATTTTTACCCAATGAAAAAGCTATTGCAGGTTTATATCAGCTCTACATTATTTTCAAAGAAAAAAATAAACTAGCTGAATCAAATTCCTACAAATCGACAATCGTTAACGATTATAAAAACAGCGAGTATGCTAAACTAATTTTAAACCCCAATTACAAGGAGGGGCAGCGCTTACAACAACAGCAAGAAGCCATAGATTATGCTTTAACCTATCAGCAATACAAAAACAATGCTTTCCATAAGGTGATAGAAGCCTGTTCAGAAATTATAAAAAACGACACCTTGAATTCATTTTATTGTAAATATTGCTACTTAAACGCCTTATCTTTTGGACATTTAGCTTACGATACTACTTACAAAAAACGCTTTGAGCTAGCGCTTTCTAAAACAGTAAAGGAATGTAAGGGGTCCGAATATTATCAACCAGCAAAAAATTTACTCAATAGGCTTCGAAATGAACAATCCCTTGAAGCTGCTAAAGCTGGAAAAAGTTCTTTTATATTTGACAATACAGCACCACACAAATTTGTTGTGTTTTTCCCTAAAGATGCAGGAAACATCAACTCTATCAAAAACAAACTATCTAACCTAAATAAATCCTCTTTTTCAAAATCCTCCCTTAAAACGTCTAATCAATTCCTAAATAGTGAAGATCAGATGATAATTGTTCAATCATTCGTAAATGTTAGCTCTGCAATGGATTATTATGATGCCATACGACTAAATAAAGGAGCATTAAAAACACTCTTTAAAGATTTCAGCTGCTTTACAATTAGTGAAAAGAATTTATCCGTCTTGTATTTAGAAAAAAACCTTGAAAGCTACCTTACCTTTTTTAACGCTAATTACCTCGAGTAAATAGGAAAAAAGTAAAATTTTATATCTTTGCACTGATTAATACAACTAAAGAAGATGTTTAAATCTGAAAAATCTAATTTATCTAGTACCGTGAAAACAAATATAAATTCTCCAGAACTACTAAACAGAATTGTTGAAGGCACCACTATTGAAGGTCAGATTAACTCTAAATCAAATATTAGAGTTGATGGTTTTCTAAAGGGAACCATTATTACACAAGGCCGATTAGTCTTAGGCCCAGAAGGTAAGGTTGAAGGAGAAATACAATGTAATAATGCAGATATTGAAGGAACATTAAACGGAACCATTCAAGTAAAAGAACTGCTTACACTTAAAAGTTCTGCTAAATTACAAGGAGACATTTCTACAAATAAACTTGCCATTGAACCTGGTGCTGTTTTTTCAGGAACATGTAGCATGGGTGGAATTCTTAAAGATTTGAATCAACCTAATAAAGAAACAAAAGCAGAAGAACTAGTAGCTACAAAAGTTAGAGAACAATCTGCTTAACTCCAACCCCAATCTTCTAAAGACCATATGAAAAAAAAGAATTTATTGGCCCTTGCCGGGTCTGGAGGCCTTATGGGAGCATATATTTTTGTAGGTTCTTTTGGGGGAGATTATTTAGACAGCTCTTTAAATAACAACAAACCTGTTTTTACAATTATTGGCGCTCTGTTAGGAGTTTTCTTAGGGCTTTATCAGCTTTTTAAATCAATTAAAAAGTTTTCTAATGAAAAATAAACCATTTCTTATGCCTGTAGTGGCAGGTATAGTTTGTTTTGCTCTTCACTTTACTATTGGTGGTTATTTTTTTCCTAGACTTATTAAATTATTTATAGTAATCCATGTATTTCTTTTCATCTGGTCCTTAATTTACATGTTTACACTACGGAAAATTCAAGTAAAATTCCCAAAAATGGTCATAAGTGGTTTTATGGTTCTGACCACTATAAAAATGCTTCTTTCTATTGTTTTTTTACTTATATTGAAAAATTATTTACCAATACTTACAACGACAATTATCATTAATTTTTTCATTGCTTTTTTTATTCACCTATTTTTACAAGTGTATTATTCGATTATATTACTGCGATAAATTGTACATTTGCACTAAATTTTATAAACCATGCATACTAAACTATTAGTTCCAACCGATTTTACTGAAGTAGCTCACACTGCCATTAATCATGCAGCTAGGCTAGCAGAAACTACTAAAGGAGAGGTGGTTTTGCTTAACGTTGTAGACGACAAAGATGGGGTTGCTCAAGCAAACAAAAAAATGTTAGAAGAAGAAAAAATTGCTAAATCTTTTTACCCAGACTGTCCCGTAAGTTCAATTGTTCGAATTGGAAACATATTCGATGTTATTGGTCAGGCCGCAACAGAAATTGGAGCAAATATTATTATTATGGGGACTCATGGTGCAAGTGGTTGGCAAAAAGTAGTTGGGAGTCACGCACTAAAAGTAATTACCAATTCTTCTGCTCCTTTTATTGTTGTTCAGAAACAAATTATGCGTCCTTCTGGATATGACCACATTGTTGTTCCTTTAGACCTTCATAAACAAACCAAGCAAAAATTAGAGCTTGTTGGAAGCATGGCGTTGTACTTTAACTCAAAAGTTCATCTTATCTCCCCTTATGAGTCAGATGAATTTCTACTGAATAAACTAAAAGCTAATATTGCATGGGCTAAAAAATATCTTGCTGCAGAAGGGGTTAAATCTGATGCTCACATCGGAAAGAAGGGAGCAAATTTCATTAATGAAATATTAAATCTTGCTTCGGATGTAGATGCGGATTTAATTTCTATAATGAATTTGCAAAAAAATTCTCTTATGGGAATGTTGGGAAGCACTTATGAGCAATCACTAATTACCAACGATTTGCAAACACCTGTTCTATGTGTAAATCCACTAACTAATACAGTTGCTAGTGGAAGTATTCTTGTAAGATAACCTTTCTTATGCAATTGTCCGAACAAGAAAACATTAGGCGAGAAAGCTTAAAAAAGCTAAAAGCCTATGGAATAGAACCATTTCCTCAACATTTATATCCAGTTGAAGATTATGCTAAAAATTTAATCGAAAATTTTTCTGAAGATAAAACAGTATGTATAGCAGGAAGATTAATGAGACGAAAAATACAAGGCAAAGCTAGCTTTGGAACCATTCAAGATTCTTCTGGGAAAATACAAGTATACTTTAATCGCGATGAAATATGTAATGGTGAAGACAAATCGCTATACAACGATGTCTTTAAAAAATGGCTTGATTTAGGAGACATTATTGGAATTAGAGGGAGCTTGTTTAAAACTAGAGTGGGTGAAATTTCTATATTGGTCAAAGAATTTACATTACTTTCCAAATCACTTAAACCTCTTCCTCTTCCTAAAACCGATAAGGAAGGTAATACATATGATGCGTTTACAGATCCTGAATTGCGCTATAGACAACGCTATGTAGACCTTATTGTAAATTCTCATGTTAAAGAAACGTTCATTAAAAGAACTCAGATTATCAATAGCATGAGAGATTTCTTTAACTCAAAGGGCTATCACGAAGTGGAAACACCTATTCTTCAGCCTATTCCTGGTGGAGCTGCTGCACGACCATTTATTACTCACCACAATGCACTAGACACTCCATTATACCTAAGAATTGCCAATGAACTTTACTTAAAAAGATTAATTGTTGGTGGGTTTGATGGGGTTTATGAATTTGCCAAAGACTTTAGAAACGAAGGGATGGATAGAACACACAATCCAGAATTTACTGTCCTTGAAATTTATGTTGCCTATAAGGACTACAATTGGATGATGGATTTTACTGAATCTATGATTGAAAACACAGCCTTAAAAGTTTTTGGAACTACAGAATTCACTGTTGGTGAAAACACCATTTCTTTTAAAACACCTTTCAAGAGACAATCCATGAGAGATGCTATTTTAGAGCACACTCAACTTGACATTGATGGAAAAAGCGAACAAGAGCTTAGAAATTGGTGCCTAGACAACAATATTGAGGTAGATAAAACCATGGGAAAAGGAAAGTTGATAGATGAGATTTTTGGTGAAAAATGCGAAGGAAATTACATCCAGCCTACCTTCATCAAAGATTACCCTATTGAAATGTCTCCACTTTGTAAAAAACACAGAGAAAATCCTGAGCTTACCGAACGCTTTGAGCTTATGGTAAATGGAAAAGAATTGGCAAATGCTTATACAGAGCTTAACGACCCTATTGACCAAAGAGAACGCTTTCAAGAACAGCTAAAGCTTTCTGAAAAAGGTGACGATGAGGCCATGTTTATCGATCAGGATTTTTTAAGATCCTTGGAATATGGAATGCCTCCAACATCTGGAATGGGCATTGGAATTGATCGGTTGGTTATGCTGCTTACCAACCAAAGCTCTATTCAAGAGGTTTTACTTTTTCCGCAAATGAAGCCTGAAAAATGGGATTCCGGACCTGATTTAGAAGCTTTTAAAAACTGTGGTATTCCGGAGGAATGGTTAGAACACGTTTATAATGCTGGCTTTAACTCTGTAGAGGATTTAAAAGAAGCAAAAAAAACTGCCATTCATCAAAAGCTTAATGGCTTTAGAAAAAAGAATAAACTTGATATTCCAGCTCTTCAACTAGAAGATATTGAAAATTGGTCGGTTTAAAAATTCAAGCTGATTCCTAGACCCATTGCTTGTTTAAATTGTGTTATTGGTCCTTTTGCCTGAATTCTCTGACCATCAGCATCTAAATAAAAAGATCCATCGACTCTTTGATAATAGATAGGCTGAATTCCATCTCTTTCAAACCTTGGAATCTCTATATCATGATCATAAATAAGGTAGGTAGACAAAGTAAGGGAAAATGTTTTTCCAATCTTAAGACTTGTTAATGTTTCCCAAGTAACATCAATATTTTGAGGTTCATTGATGTAATTACTAAACAAGGTAAGGTTGCTTTTAAAGGAAACGTCCTTAATGTTAAAGGGTTCTTTTTTAGTAAATGCAAATTTAACATATCCCCCCACTTCAGATCGGATAGACTGTCCTGGGTCAACACCAAAAGCACCTAAAGAAGATAAGGAGTCATCTAAAACAAAAGTATTTTTTATTGTAATGGGCGATATAAAACAAGTCAGCTGATCGTTTGGTTTATTATCCAATCCTAGAGCAATAATTCCATAAGCTGGGGCAAATAAATTGGAAAAATAATTATCGTTTAATTTTTCTTCAACTGTATTGTAGCCATAGGTAAATTGGGTTCTAAAATTCACAAGTCCAGAGTAGTACCAAGTCTTGTTTAGTTTGTGTCCAAGTTTTGAATTAAACTCTATTCTATCGTCATTTTTAAACCAAGGAATATCTGCTCCAACTCCACTTTTAATTACACCAAAGGCAACATCAAAATTATTGTCCCAGCTGGTTTTATTGAAAAAATAATTTGCGTATAAACTCACCAATCCTTGAACTGAAATTGAATTTTGACCGCCACCAGCCCAATTGGTTAATCCTACGCTGTTAAATCCTAAATTAACTATTGACCCCTTTTTCCAAACCAATGAGTCTTGCTTGGAAACCTTAGAGGTGGTCTTTAATTTTTTTTCAATATCTAAATCGATTTGTGCTTGATAGACAGAAACTCCAAAAACAAGTGCAATAAAGGTGGTCAAATAATTTATTCGCATAACTTAAAGAATTAATAAAAAGTAGTTAAAAGTAGTTAATTGGAATAACTTTTGCTTTTCCATTTTAAATTGTTCAAAAGATATTCCTCACCAACAGAAGATGCAGTTAAATAAAGCTGATTTTTATACGTTATAATGAACATCCAAACTAAAATAGTTGTTCTTTGTTTGAGCTGGATAAATTGCCTTTCTGGTAATTGTGCTTTTAATCCAATTAACAACACTGTTTTAGAAGCATTTAAAAAGTCTTCTATTGAACTAAAGGGAAATTACCCAAAAACTGAATTTTCCCAGCCTAATTTCTTAGAGGGGTCCTGGATTGATTACAAACAGTACTATGTGTACTTTACCCAGAAGGAAATAAAAAAAACAACAACACTATTTAATTGGAAAAGCACCAAGTGCTCATTTATCAATCAAATTCTAACTCAAAACTCTGTACCTAAACAATTTTCTGTTCTACCTATTTTGTTAAGCGGAGGAAACTCTAGCTATAAAAATAAAAATGGCGGGGTTGGTATTTGGGGGCTTAACTACCCATCAGCAAAAAGATACGGGCTACAATTAAACCAATTTGTTGATGAAAGATGCTTAGACTCCCTTTCTACTATTGCAGCGGCAAAACATTTAAATCACCTACTGAGTATTTACAATCAAAATATAGACTACACTTTTCTAGCCTATATCTCAAGCCCTTCATTAGTGAATAAAGCAATTAAAAGAGCAAATCATAAATCACTAGATAGTGTGTTGCTAAAAATGGGAGGTAATTATATGGATTGGCTAAAAGCATTTCATGCGCTAGCAAAAATTAACAACCAGTTTATCATTACACACAAAAAAGAAACACATACTGTTTTAGCAGGTTTAGTTTTGGAAAAACCTCTTCTTTTTGAAGCAATTAATCATTCTATTGATTTTAACACCAATCGATTTCAAGAGTTAAATCCTCAAATTAGAAAAAATAAAATCCCTGAAAACTACACTATTTTTTTAGATTCTGTTGAACATCAAAATCTATTAGATAATTTAGATTCGATTTATTTCTTTCAAGATTCTGTACTACTAAATCCGTTTTTCAATGAAGCATTTGAATTCACTAAGATGCTTGTTTACAAGGTGCGATCAGGTGATTACCTTGGTAAAATTGCTGAATTATATGAAGTTACTGTTGGTGAAATTCAATCTTGGAATGAATTAAATAGCACAAGAATAAATGTTGGTCAAGAATTGATTATTTACACACCCGACTCAGACACTACCAAATACTTTGTGTATAAAGTAAAAGAAGGCGATTCTTTAGGTTCAATAGCAAAAAAGTTTCCAGGAGTTACTGTAGATTCTCTTAAACAATTAAATCCCAATCAACCCATTAAACCCGGTCAATTATTAAAACTGAAAAAGAAATAAAACCAAGCTACACACTGTTTTTTTTAGTGCTGTTATTTGCATTAATTAATCTCTCTATGGCTGTTTTTCCAGAAAAGGGGATTCGATTAGCTGGATTAGAAGTTAACTTTCCCTCCTTGGAAGAGTTTTACGGTCTTAAAGCAGACACTTTAGTTTACGACAATAAAGATAAAGAGCTTGAAGAATTGATAAAACAACTTAAACAGGATAGCATTAGGGTAGATCAGCAAATTAGAAAACAGTTAAGAGATTCCATTGAAAGAGCTTGGAAGAAACTTCAATATCCCAATAATGACAAAACCGTGCTTTATGATTTTTTCAACAAATTAGAAAATGCTAAAAATGAAAAAGTGAGAATTATGCATTTTGGTGATTCTCAAATTGAAGCTGACAGAATTACAAGTTATGTTAGAAATGAACTGCAAAAACTTTTTGGAGGAAATGGTGCTGGATTGTTTTCAATTGAACAGGTTACTAGAAAAATGAGCGTTAAGCAAACACACTCAACCAACTGGCAGCGGTATGCTGGTTTTGGTAGAAAAAAAGACACTTCCATAAAACACACCAAATATGGAGCACTTTTAGCCATTTGTAACTACTCCCCTTTAAACAACAATTCGGATACTACTACGTATGAATCTTGGGTGTCAATTAAAAAACCTACCGCCTCATTCAGTAAAACTAAAAACTACAAAGAGCTTTCTATCTTTTATGGNAATTCTCCATCAAAATCTTTTGTTGAAGTTTTTGCTGACAGTATCAGCATCTTAAAAGATTCATTGGAAAGTGGAGACCCCGTGAAGCTTAAAAAAGTCAAATTTAATAAAACCCCAAAGGAAATTTATCTTCGTTTTTATGGAAAAAGGAGTCCTGATTTTTATGGACTTTCCATTGAAGGTGAAAATGGTATTGTAATGGATAATATTCCTCTAAGAGGAGCCTCAGGGACAGAGTTTTCTAAGCAAGATAGAGCTTGCCTTAAGCAAATGTTTGATTTTTTAGACCCCTCATTATTAATTTTAGAATTTGGCGGGAACACCATTCCATACATTAAATCTAAAGAAAGAGCATATAAATATGGGAAATGGTTTGGTTCCCAAATAAGATTGTTAAAATCAATTTGTCCAAATGCAGCAATAGTAGTCATTGGCCCTGCTGACATGTCTAAAAAAGAAGGAACAGAATTCATCACCTATCCACTGCTTACTGAAGTTAGAGATGCGTTAAAAGAACATACTTTTAAGCAAGGGGGAGTGTTTTGGGACATGTTTGAAGCAATGGGAGGATCGGGGACAATGCCAAAATGGGCGTTGGAAGAACCTCCATTAGCTTCAAAAGACTACATCCATTTTACATCAAAAGGGGCAAGAAAAATAGCAGAACTATTTTATCAAGCATTAAAAGAAGATTACGATTTATATAAAGCAAAGACTACTAATGACTAAAAAAATACTGTTCATAATACTTTTGGTGTTTCCTTCAGGATTTTTTTGCCAACATTATCCTCACGATGTTCCAGAGCACGACTTTATAGATTATCAGCACAATTACATCGACTTTTTTCAAGACAGCTCTAACTTTCAAAAGTTTTATTCAAAATTAGACTCCCTACTTTTTTATGGTGAAGGGAAAATAAATATTGTCCATATTGGAGGATCACATATTCAAGCAGATATGTGGTCGGATAGAGTTCGGCAACGATTGTATAATTTTATTCCAACCAACAATGGAGGAAGAGGATTGCTTTTCCCCTATAGATTAGCTAAAACCAACAACCCTTACTACTATAAGGTAGAATATACTGGAGATTGGAAAGGATATAGGAATTCTGTACTAAGTCATGACTCTGAATTTGGCGTCACAGGAATAACTGCTAAAACTAAAGATTCTATATCCACAGTAAAGCTCACCTTTAGAGGAGATAATTATCCCGATTACGACTTCAACAAGATTACCATTTTACACAATCAACAAACCGAATCCTTTTGTATTGAGCTATTGTCAGATACCACTGCTATTCGAATTAATAATGACTCTATAGGGTACACAGCGTTTTGGTTATCTTCATATCAAAACAAATTAGAGTTTTCCATTACCCAAATGGACACCTTAGAAAAAGAATTTGCCCTGTATGGCTTGTTGTTAGAAAATCAAGATCCTGGAATCTGTTATCATTCAATTGGGGTTAACGGAGCAAGTGTTCCCAGTTATTTGCGCTGTGAATTTTTTGAAAAGCAACTTTCACTAATTAAACCCGATTTAATTATTTTTTCGGTAGGAATAAACGATGCGTACGACACTCAGTTTACTGCTGATAAATATGAAAATAATTACGATACTTTAATCAGCTATTTCCAAAAAGTTAATCCTAAAGCCGCCCTTCTTTTTACAACAAATAACGACAGCTACTACAAAAGAAAATATCCAAATAAAAAAGCTGAAGACGTAAGAGATGTAATGCGAAAACTTGCTTATAAATATGGTGGTGGAGTTTGGGACATGTACGGTCTAATGGGTGGATTAGGCTCTGTTAAAACTTGGGAAAATGCAGGGTTAGCCAAAAGAGACAAAATTCATTTTACAAAGGCTGGGTATGAAACCGTTGGTGACTTACTTTTTGAAGCGTTAATAAAATCTTACAATGACTATGTTGGAAAAGATAACTGATTTTATTAACGGTTTGTTTTCAATAGAAAATATTGGCAACCTATTTCTTTATAATAACGACACCCCGTTGTTATTTACTCAATTGTATTTTTGGGTGTTTTTTGCAATAGTGCTTAGTGTATATTCTATTGTTTATAAAAAAAATAAAGTTCGAAATGGTTTTCTTTTTTTAGTCAGCTTATTCTTTTACTATAAAACCAGTGGTTTTTTCTTTAGTATACTGCTCTTCTCCACTTTTTCCGACTATTTACTTGGTTTTGCCATTTACAATGAGAAAAACAAAACCACAAAAAAATGGTGGCTTTCTCTAAGTATTATTATCAACCTTTCTGTTTTATTCTACTTTAAATACGCCTACTTTTTTGCAGATTCATTTAATCAATTAGTTGGCACTGATTGGCACCCCATTAATCACTTTGCATCTTTAAGCAACCAGTTATTTAGCACCACCTTTAGAGTAGATCAAATTTTACTTCCTGTAGGGATTTCGTTTTTTACTTTTCAAACCATGTCGTACTCAATAGACGTCTATCGAAATGCTGTAAAACCAGTAAAAAGTATAGTTGATTTTGGGTTTTATGTTTCGTTTTTTCCTCAATTAGTTGCCGGTCCAATTGTTCGTGCCGCCAATTTTATACCTCAACTATATAAGCCTTATTGCCTTACAAAAAAACAATTTGGAATTGCTATGTTTTGGATCATGAATGGCCTATTAAAGAAAGTTATTCTTGCCGATTACATTGCATTAAATTTAGTAGATCGAGTCTTTGATAACCCTGAGCTATTTAGTGGGGTTGAAAATCTAATAGCCTTGTACGGATACTCTCTCCAAGTGTATGCAGACTTTTCAGGATATACAGATATTGCAATAGGAATTGCTCTTCTTTTAGGGTTTCAACTACCTAAGAATTTTGACTCTCCATATAAAGCGGATAGTTGTGGGAATTTTTGGAAAAGGTGGCACATCTCTTTGTCTTCTTGGCTTAAAGACTATCTATATATTCCCATGGGTGGAAATAGAGGAGGTTCTGTTTTCACCTTTGTTTCATTGGGCTTTGTGGCCTTATTTCTTTTCTTTATAAGCGGCTCTTTCTACGTGCTGTTTTATTTTTTAGCAGGTTTGATCGTTGCTTTATTAATTGGTTTAGTCTTTCCTAAATTACGTAGCTGGTACATCACCAATATTAACATTATGATTACTATGCTTCTAGGAGGGTTATGGCATGGCGCAAGCTGGAATTTTGTTTTCTGGGGAGGATTAAATGGGTTGGGAATAGTTGTTTATAAGCTGTGGAGAAAAGTAAGTCCCTGGGAAAACAAATCCAAATGGTGGAATAGAGCATGGGCGGTATTTATTACTTTTAATTTTATTTCGTTTACTAGAATTTGGTTCAGAAGCGGATCTGCAAGCTCTTTTGATTCCATGAATAAAGCTCATGATATACAAGCAGAGCTAATTACTGCCAACAGCATGCTTTACAAGCTACTTACTGATTTGAACTGGTCTATCATTCCAGATCTAATTTCAGGATACTGGCAGGTTTTGTTAGTAATGTTTGCGGGCTTTGTTATTCACTTGTTTCCCAGCAAATGGAAACATTGGTATAGAAACAAATTTGCTTCTGCCCCCTTGGTTTCTCAACTATGTTTTTGTGTGTTTGCAGTAATACTACTGTATCAAATACTTTCAGCGGATTTACAGCCTTTTATCTATTTCCAGTTTTAAGGATTTTGATTTTAATAAAAATCTAGCTATTGTTTATCTTCTCAAAACAATAGATCCTGTTGTAGATAAATCTGTTTGATCGTTTCCTATGGCCTTAATAAAGTAGAGATACTGCCCAACTAAAAGAGGGTTGCCAGCTGCATCATTACCGTCCCACTTAGCATCAATGTAGTCTGCTTGAAAAACTACTTTACCTTTTAAATCAAATATTTGAATAAAATAAGACTTGATGTTTTCCCCTTTCACAAAGAAAAAATCATTTTCTCCGTCACCATTGGGAGTGAAAATATTGGGTATGGTCTGAATAATACATCTTGGATTTACAGTAATTAGTTTAGTAGCTTGTGCTTTTTGACCCTCCGATTCAACTTGTACGCTTACAGTGTAAGTATTGGGTTCTCTAAAAACATGCTCTACTACTGCTCCAATTTCTGTAGAGCCATCACCAAAATCCCATCTGACTAAATCAGCAGTTTCAGATTGTTCAAACACTACAATTAAAGGAGAATGGCCACCTGAAACAGAAGCGTTGATAACTGGCGCCAACTCTTTTCTTTGGACAATTTCTACCTTGGTAACTGTGTCAACGGGGTTAACTATTTGTGTTGAAGTTTGCTCTTGCTCAAAATTATTTAATTTCCTTGTTTTTGGTGTTAAAAACAGATTAACAATAGATCCTGGTTGATTATAATTGACTTGCTCTTTATTGTCTGTTTTATCCTCTACTATAGCAACATCATACTGGTTGATTTCTTTTTCAAGAACCTTAATTAGAGGGTCATTTTTATCAAATGGGCTTTTTTCTGTAAAAGCATCTGAAAGTGTTTCTTGTTTTTCTTTAGCAGTTAATGACGGGTCAGTACTGGTAGTGGTGTTTTCTGGATCAATTAAAGAAGAAGGGGGTGCTGTAAATGATTGATAGGCCAAAACTGCAACAACACCAACTAAGGCCCCCATAAAAGTTCCACCAATAATCTTCCAAATAGAAAATTTTGCGACCGAAGTTCCAGCAACAGAACTTGACCCTTTGCTTATAGAATTAGAAATGTTATTCCACATAGCACTGCTTACTTCAGGAGAAAAAGAATCAAAGGAAGCTTTGAAAATTTCATCTATATGTTGGTCTTTACTCAATATCTTAAATCAATTTATTATCAACTAATAACTCTTTAATGGTGTTTCTTGCTCTTGAAAGCTGACTTTTAGAAGTACTTTCAGAGATATCTAACTCCTTTGCAATCTCTTTATGAGAGTAACCTTCAATAGCATACATGTTAAATATGGTTCTGTAACCAATAGGTATATTTTGAATAATTTTCATTAACTCTCTAGCTGTCAAATTCTCCACCACATACTGGTCGTTTTTTAGTCCATATCCTACATCATCAATCGATGAATTAAGTTGCATTTTTTTGTTTTTTCTTATAAAATCCAAAGCCGTGTTTACTACTATTCTTCTAATCCAACCCTCAAAAGAGCCTTTGTTTGAATATTTTTCAAGCTTATTAAAAACTTTAATAAATGCTTCTTGTAATACATCTTCTGCATCATTTTTGGAAGATGTATACCTCATGCAAACACCAAACATAACTGAGGAATATTTAACAAATAACTCTTTTTGAGCTTTTTGATTATTATTAAGACATTCCTTAACCAATTCTTCATCAGTCATACTTTTTGCTTCAACTTTCATATAAGACTTATTTTAAAGTAATAAGGTTGCATAGGAAACTTTCGGAAGTAAAATATACAGAATATATTAGAGATATATCTGTATAAATTCTACTTTTGAACAACTTAATTTATCATGAGGACTATTTATTTTCTTTGCATTTGTCTGCTTTTTATTCAATTTTCTTGTACGACCAATCCAACTAATGAAGTTAATTCAACAGCTATAGATATTGATGGGTTTTGGATTGGTAGTCTACATATTTATCCCAACAAAACCATTCCTTTTAACTTTAAAGTTTCTGGGGATACCGTTCATTTTTATAATGCTGAAGAAAAAATTACTACAACACTATCTCATAACTCTTCTGGATTTTTCACTTTAAAAATGCCCGTATTTAATAGTCAGTTTAGTTTTCAAATCGTTAACCAAACTCTTAAAGGAAGTTGGAAAAATTTCGCTAAATCGGATGATTATGAGATTAAATTTTCTGCTGTTAAAGCCAAAGATTCAAATAACCGCTTCATCGGTTCTAATTCCCCAAATAAAAGCTTTTTAAACGGTAATTGGGAGGTGTCTTTTGCGCCTGATTCTGAAGATGAATTTAAAGCCATTGGTATTTTTAATCAACATCCAGAAATGCTTTCTGGTACGTTTTTAACTGAAACTGGAGACTACCGATATCTTCAGGGAGTCAGCACTAAAGATTCTCTATTCCTATCTTGTTTTGATGGATCACACGCTTTTTTATTTGAGGCCAAAATAAAAGATACAGTTTTAGAAGGAGTGTTTTACTCAGGAAATCATTATTCTGAAAACTGGACAGCACTTAAAAACAATAGCTTTTCGCTTTCTGATCCATATTCAATAACCACTCTTGATGATGCTAATCCAGTCTCTTTTTCATTCCCAGATACAGACAGCATATGGTTCAGTTACCCCAATGAAAAATTTTCCGATAAAGTAGTTATTATTCAAATCATTGGATCATGGTGTCCCAATTGTTTGGATGAGACTGTATTTTTTACCTCACTTTACAATAAATATAAAAATAGAGGATTAGAAGTTGTTGCTCTTACTTACGAAAAGTCGGATTCATTTAAGAAAAAAGTAGATAGAATTATGAGCTTAAAAAATCATTTATCTGCTGATTACCCTTTTTTAATTGCAGGAAATTCAAGTAAAAAAGAAGTGGAAGAAACACTTCCCTTTTTAGTAAATGTAGCCTCTTTTCCAACTACAATATACATTGATAAAGCTGGTGAAATTAGAAGAATTTACAGTGGGTTTTATGGGCCTGGAACAGGAAAGTATCATGAAATTTTTTCTAAAGAGACCAATTTGTTTGTAGAGTCGTTATTAGATGAAAAAATTAT
>PAZE01000019.1 GCA_002716065.1 Crocinitomicaceae bacterium
CACATTTAAAGATGTTACTGTATCAATAGATGATGTAAATACACTATCATCATATTGGATACCATTCCCCATTCCATTAGCTTCTAAATAAGCTTCAAAATTATCATCAGGCACATAGGTTTGTTGTGCAAAACTTAAAATAGGCAGAATTGTAAAAAGCAGTATCAATCTTTTCATATCTCTAATATACTAAACTCTGAGAGTTGGGTTAATCTTTAACTACAATCACCAATCTATTGGTTTATATATGTAATTGGTGGTTGTTCCTTTTTGAAAACTCTTGATTATATTTAAAGAACCTTAAAAACTAATGACTATGGAAATTTTACAAATTATTATCCATTTCACACTTTTTGGACTAATCCTTTTTGCAATTATTGCCACTTTGTTTAAAATTCTACACTGGCCTGGTGCAGATATATATTTAATTACAGCAGCTGTTTTTGGTCTTACATGGAATTTATTAAATTTTGTATTTAAAATAATAAAAGAAGTTAAAAATTGAAATAAATAAAACAGAATAGGTGGTTTATAGAGTTTATTCACACAATTTTTTATGATATTGACAAGCTTCATTGTCGCCCAAATCACAAGCTTTCTTATAATCG
Organism: Crocinitomicaceae bacterium; assembly: GCA_002716065.1. Classification (GTDB taxonomy): domain Bacteria; phylum Bacteroidota; class Bacteroidia; order Flavobacteriales_D; family Parvicellaceae. Next base: position 609 of record PAZE01000019.1, read on the forward strand.
CTACAATAGGGTTTTCCTAATGACTGATTTGCAACTCCCCGGTGCAGATAAGCTAAAGCAAAAGAAGGAGATAATTCTATAGCTTGTGTGTGGTCATCAATAGCTCCATAATAATCTTTCAAAAAAAATTTTGAGGCGCCTCGTTGAAAATAAGCAGATGCATCAGGATTAAATTCAATTGCTTTTGTAAAATCAGCAATCGCGGTTTTAAAATCTTTTAAAAGAAAATTTGAGGCGCCTCGTTGAAAATAAGCTGCCGCAAAAGAAGGAGATAATTCTATAGCTTTTGTAAAATCAGCAATAGCCCCTTTATAATCCTTTCCAGCAAACTTTAAGTCTCCAAGTGTGAAATAATATTCATGGTAGTTGCAGTTATTAGAATAAGAGTAATTTGTATCCAAGTTATTATTTAATTTCTTACTTGCCCAAAACAATGGGTCATCATCTATTTCAATGCACCNTAATCCTATATTAATTTCTGCTTTAAAATAGTTAATATTACGGTTATTACCATTTTTTAAATTTAAAGTTATAAGGTTGTTGTAACTACAATCCAAAGAAGTTAAAGCAGTATTTTGACTTAAATCTAAACTTGTAAGTTGATTAGAACCACAGTTTAATTCAGTTAAAGCTGTATTCTTACTTACATCTAAACTTGTAAGTTGATTACCATAACAGTTTAATGAAGTTAAAGCAGTATTCTTACTTACATCTAAAGTTGTGAGTTTATTCATAAAACAACTCAAATAAGTTAAAGCAGTAAATGCTTCTATTCCTGAGAGTTCTGAAATATTTTTACCCCCAAACCCTTGCGTCAAATCCAATGAGTCAATAGAACTTATACTTTTAGTAAGTACTTTCCCATCAATTACACCATCATAGCCCAAATCAATCAATGCCTGTTCAAAGTTTTGGTCTGGTATTGCTGTGTATTGATTATTAGAACCACCACACCCTACAAGTGCAACGCAACAAACTACTAATACTATAATTAATCTTTTCATAATCCTAAGTTTTCTCTAATATACTAAACTCTGAGAGTTGGGGGTGCACAAACTAGAACTACTATTTACCGCCCGAGAACATAATTATAATAAATAGAACGAAAAGAAACCATTGTAATATCTCATTGTTTGAAATGATAGTTTTATAATTTTTAATAATATATTTTATCTTAAAAAAATGAAAATAATAAAGCACAACACCAAAAATGGTCACTATGGCGTCCCAAAAAGTCCAACTATTCTTTAATTGTTTAAATCCTTTAATATCAGGAAAAAAATAAGTAACATAGGCACTTATTCCTGAAACATAAGCAAAACCCAAAATAAACCCTACCACCCACTTAAATCTTTCATTTTTGATGANTTTTAAGTAATTCTTATTTCGAATTAACAAAAAGCATAGAAAAAATATAATTAGAGCAAAAAATGCTAATTGGATAAATCCTGCTGATTCTGCTTGTGGTAAAGCTTGTAAATAAATCACGTTAAATATTTTATCTCTAATATACTAAACTCTGAGTGTTGGGGGGAAGATTAGAATGAAGGGTTAGGGGGGTGTTGAATTTAAAATCTTGTGTAACCATTAATAGTAACGTAGTCTACAATCTGATAATCATATGAAATGTACTCAAGCAGAAGTATAGTTAATGAATAAGATCCTTCGGGAGGGTATGTGCACCAACCAGTTTTTGACACATCATAATAATAATAACTTGCATCTAATGGTTCAAGCTTTCTTTCAAACAAATTATAACCACTTATTCTACCTCCTGTATATGGATAATCTGTAGCCCATAATGCAATTTTTAAAGTGCCTGTTCTACCACTGTTGTTTTGATTTTGGATTTCATCACCATAAACTGTAACATAATTCCCATCAATTCTATAACCCCAACTGCCATAGAAATTTTGTGCTTTTAAATCAAAAGACAAAACAATAAGACAAACTAATACTATAAATATCTTTTTCATATCTAAATATACTAAACTCTGAGAGTTGGGGGGNGGACTAATTTAATCTAGGAGCTATAAATTCAATTTCTACTTGAACTGGAATATTGTAAAGAACATCAAGCCCTCCTGTAGAAGGGTTGAAAGATGAAGTGCCATCAGTTCCATATAGAGTACCAACAAAACTTCCTCTAACTTGATTGCCAAATGAATAATAATTATTAGGGTCAGTGGGATTAACAACAGTAGGTGTTCCTAAATCAGAAATATTTAAAGTTATTCCACTCCCCGTGAAGGCATTAGCAGATGGTAAATAACCNTGTGTATCAGTAAAAGAAAAGTTAACATCTATATTTTGTGGTAAAATAAAATTACTATTATATATAGCAATTGAACAATCAGTATTTCCATTACCAATATTATTAAATAAAAAAACCAATCTAAATAATTCACCACTCACATAGCTTGTTGCTGTTTTGTCTATTAGACCAGCAAATATTTGAGGAGTACTTACATTAGAATAATAGCAATGATTAAAGTTGGGAGTTGGAATGTTAGAACCTGAAATACTACTAGAGAATGAACCTTGAACTTTATGAGTTATGCCATCTATAGAAATTGAAAACATATATTCATTATTAGAGCTTAAAACATTGTTATATATACAACTTCCATCATCAACAGTAGCAGAACTATCATAGTTAGTTGCAACTGGGTCAGTACAACCTTTCTTCTTACACCCTACAAGTGCAACAGAACAAACAAATAATACTATAAATATCTTTTTCATATCTCTAATGTACTAAAATCTGAGAGTTGGGGGGTGAAGAATACTTATATTAGATAAATCAAAAATTCCTAGTATGAAAAAATTATTGCTTTTGCTTTTATCGGTCTTAACAATAAGTTGTAATGAGGTTTCAATGTTAGAAAATCCATTTAAATGGAAACCAACTGTTTGTAATTGTTATGAATTTTATGAAGAGGTGGGGGAAATAAAAAAAATACAAGAAGAAGGTAGATTTAGTTTTAAAATGTTCTTTATGTCTAGTGAAGATAAACAGGATATGAAAAGCAAGAATTCTGATTGCTATGATTTAGCTAGGGAAATAGGAATTGAAAATGGTAATTGGCAACAACATCAAGACTTCAAAGAATGTAACTAGCTGCAGTAAGAATTTAAATTAAATAACATAGTTATTCTATGTTATTTAAGAAGGGTAATAAATATGTTAAGGGCAGACCTAAAAAGTCTAAGAGTTGAGGAGGCAAGGATTTAGTAATCTATCTTTTGGGACTAACGACCATAATTGTGTAGGCTATATTCAGAGGTTTTTTCCAGATAAGCTCTCTTTTTTTCATAAATAAGTTCTTCTTCCTGGGTTAAATCCAGTAGAGGTTTAATTAGCTCAAACTCTGCGATAATCGCCTTTTTTGGACTAGTAAAAGCAGACGTGTGTAGCACATCGTATTTGACATCAGCTTTAATCTCCTGTAGAGCTTCTGCAAATAAATTTGAATACGCTGTATAGATAGCAATAGAATTAAGTAATTTGCTGTGCAATCCGGACCCCAGGGCACTCTCTTTTGCGCAATCGCAACAAATATCATAGCAGAAATTTGTGTCATCACTTTTAACGCTTCCCCAAGCATCAAAAATGATCTCTAAGCCTAAATCATCAATATTGGTTTTCCAAGTACAATTTTCGGCAAGGTCAAGGATTATCTGCATATCTGCATACACTTCAAGTGCGTTTTGAACGGCAAACTTGATCTCGCTTTGATCATAGCCCTGTTCTAAAGCCGGATTAATGGCATCATAAAACTCAAAATCACTAAACGTAGCGTTTAGCTGCTTCTCTGCCTCTATCAAAGCAGNANAGAGCNGATTTGAATCGTTCTTATAATCTACATCAAAGCTTTCGCTCAACAGGTAACTAATCTCATCTTGTTCGTTAAATAGCCAATTTACAGTAGTGGTATCATTACAGTTCGATAGCGAGTCATAAAAATCATTTACTTTTTTGTGCAGCGCATTGTTACCTGGATAATACGTATCAAGCAACATTTTAGCTTCTGTTGAAAGAGCTGATTTGTTTTGAGCAAATCCGCTTACTGAAAGAACAATAATTAAAGATATAATGAATGCTTTCATAGAATAATTAGTTGTGTTTTTGCTCATTTCTTTTTTGCTTTTCTAACCTCATCATAATAATACACAATAGCAATTAAAAACGCCATAAATAGCAAAACTTTAAATACGTAATGTAGATCAAAATATCCAGAAATGATGTATCCAATTGCTGAGCATATAACAACAACCAGCAGTACGAGTTTTGACGGCCTTTTCATATCTCTAATTTACTAAAACTATATTAGAGAGTATTTAATAGGATTGTAAAAATTCAAAACCATGTATGGATTAATGATTAGTAGTTGATTTTCTTAAATGGTTAAATTATTAAATAATAAACATTATGAAATTTATTTTTATTTATTTTTGCCACCGAATATAAATAATGTTTTTTTTGCTTTTTTTAATACCATTTTAAATAAAATTAAATACTATGCTTAGTAAATTATTTAGCAGCTTTAAGAACAAAGAATTATCGGTTAACTCTCAAAAGAAATGGTCAAAAGATGAGGCCGAGTATATTTTTCTTTACGGCTCACATACGGGAAGTACAGAGATCATGGCAAAATCTTTTTTTAAAGGCTTATCAAAANAAGGAAAAAAAGTATTTATGGATGAGTTGGATAATTATTCCACCTATAAAAATGCTACTCACATCATCATATTTACAGCTACTTATGGTGCTGGCGGACCTCCTGTTAACGCTACTTNCTTTGAAGATCTTTTCAACGACATAAAGCCCTTAAATCCATTAAAGTTTTCAGTAGTTGCATTTGGCTCTTCTTCCTTCCCTGATTTTTGTAAATATGGAATTGATGTAGATGGATGGCTTGAAGCAAGTGCTGANTTTGAACGACTTTTACCTCTTGTAAAAATTAATAATCAATCTGAATCTGATTTNAGAGGTTGGCTTTCCTTATGGAACCGTTCTGCTAATACANCTATTCAGCTAGATTTAAAAAGATCTGTAAACAAATCCTCAAAAATGGATGATTTCACCGTTCTAGANAATAAGGAGATTGATGGCGATAATACCAATTTAATAAAACTAAGACCAAAAAAACCTATGGAGTTTCAGTCAGGAGATTTGTTGAGTGTTTACACTCAGGAAAGTCAAAACCCCAGACTTTATTCCATCGCTAAAATTGATAATGACATCTTGCTTAGTGTAAAAAAACATGAAAAAGGAGTTTGTTCTATTTACCTATGTAATCTTAATGAAGGAGACACTGTGAATGCTTACTTAGAACAGAATAAAACATTCCATTTTATTCATGATGCACCATCTGTTTGGATGATTGGAAATGGAACAGGTGTAGCTCCATTCCTTGGAATGATGCAAGAAAACAAGAGCACCCCCCTAAAACTAATATGGGGAGGTAGAAACGAATCCTCTTTTGATTTATATAAAACATANACGGACAAAGCCATAGAAAATGGAAGNCTAGTTAATTATGAATTAGCCCTTTCTAGAACAGGAAAAAGACAGTACGTTCAAGACATACTTGCTAAAAAAGATGAAGAAGTATCAAAAGCTTTAGATTCAGGTAGTATTTTCATGCTNTGTGGCTCAATGAATATGCAGAATTCTGTTCTTGATGTTCTTGATAAAATAACNAAAGATAAACTTGACAAGTCGTTAAGTTTTTTTCAAGATAATGGACANCTGCTAAAAGATTGTTACTAAAAANNACATTCTATTAGCAAAGTTATATTTTAGTTTGAATTTACTTAGGGCCTTTTAATTATTACACCGTCTGCCGTAAAACTTAGACCCAGCTCTGGTTCTGTAATTTTTTCTATTTCCTGCTTCGATTTACCCGCATCTTTAGCATAATGACGAAGCATTCTTACAGAAATTGTATCAACAAATAGATCTCCCTCAACAATTGCTGTTCTTCCCTCTACGCCACTTGTTGGAACAAAAAATCCATAGTCTCTAAACCTCACAAAAACTGTATCTGTTTTAGTAGCCATAGACATCCAACACCCTTTTTTTGGACACGTCTCTAATATAGTTCCTGAAATCATAGTTTGAACTGATCCCTTTAAATATGCTTGGTTCATAACATCTTCATAGGCTGTAACATCTTTTTTGTTGATTTTATCACCATAATATTTNATNGATTTACAGCTAACAATGAATAAACTCAATACTAAAATTGAATAGCTAAGTTTCATTTTTTAATTTTTTCCAAAAATAAAGAGCGTAAATTATATAGCAAATACCTTTTTTAGGTTATAAAACGATGGTCTTGCTTAATGAATACAACTTACTTTTAAAAAAAACCTATACTGTAGACTCTAATGCTTTAACTAATCACATTTTAAAATTCTGGTTAACCCAGCTTTATCTCCAATAGAAAGTTTCATAAGATAGATTCCCTTGGCCTTATCGGAAATATCAATTTCAACCAATTGAGTGGGTTCAAACTCTTGAATAGAAACTAATTTTCCACTTACATCAACAATACGAATAGAAAATTTTTCAGCCGGAAAGGAGCCTAGCTTAATGGTAAATAATCCGTTGGTTGGATTAGGATAAAGACTGAAATTAACCTGGCTTTGCTCACTGATACTTACAAAGGAGTTAACCAAAATATCAGCTAAAACAACCGTACATCCATTTGCATCTGTTATGGTTAAGGCATACAACCCACCAACAAGACCTGCTATATTCTGATTAGTAGAGCTGAACCCTCCTGTCCCAGACCAAGAATAATTAAAAGGAGGAGTGCCACCTGAAGTTGTTACATTAATAGCGCCATCGGCACCTAAAGTTTCATCTGTTACAGTTGAATTAGCAGATAAAACCGCTGGCTCATTAATGGTGCATGAAACTGATGATACACAACCATTAGCGTCTTGAATATTTACCGTAACAGCACCAGCGCTTAAACCAGAAGCACTACCGCTTGCTACAAAACCACTTCCAAAATTATAGCTGTATGGAGGAGTACCGCCAGAAGCGTTAACACTAATAGACCCATCTGAGAAACCGTTGCAAGAAACATCGGATGCTGTGCAAGTTCCTGAAACAGCACCTGGACCATCCAAAACTACAGTAATTGATGAGGAACAAGTTCCATCATCAACAACAACAGCGTAATTTCCTTGGGCTAAATTGGTAAAGGTAGGTGAGGATTGGGGGCCATTTCCAATATCATACGTAAATGTTCCCGAACCACCATTAACGGCAACTGTAATGGAACCTGTATTATCACCATTGCAATTTTCTTCTACAGTAGAAGAGCTTAAAGTCCAGCTGCATGGTGAGGTAACGCAAAAGTTATTAATTTCTTGATTTCCAAAATCTGAATTAGCCGCTAATATTGANGCTAGAACAGTCCCANTNGCAACATCTGTAATGGTATAATCACCATCAACAGAACATGAACCCCACTGACTACCATACATGCCATCACCATAAGTATCGTTAATTATAAAATCATAACAACCAATAGCTAAGCAAATATTTTCAGTAATTAATTCTCCCCCAGCAACGTCTGAATAAGGTCCACCACTAGCAAGCACACTTCCGTTAGCATCTTCAATTGTCCAAGTAATTTCTGAACCCCAACAATCGGTATTTATTTCAAGTAAAATATCTTGCCCGCCAATTGTAGCAGTATAATTTGCAGATTTAGCGTCATTTCCAGGGTTGCTATCTGGATTTCCATTTGGTGAAACAGTAGAAGCATTAAAAACATGAGCCCCACCAGTAGTGATCATTGTGGGAAGAGTAACAACAACTGAAGAACCAGCCGCTAAAGATCCTGTCCAAGGAAAGGTGTTGTTGGTTCCTCCATCAATATCGTAATTAATGGTTACAGAAGATAGCGTATTGGTTCCAAAATTTTTAAGGGTAAGTTCAGGATCGAAGTTGTCTACACAGTAGGCTCCATCGGGAGATGATATGGAAGAAATTCCCGCATCATCAGCTAAAGTAGGTGCATTGGGATCCCATCCATCATTGGTAGTTGCANAACCACAAGAATTAGGAGACAGATAACCACTTATGCCTAAACTCCATGATACACCTAATCTTCCATAATAATCGTATTGTCCGTTATTACTAGTTCCTGAACAAGCTGCAGCTCCACCATAAAGCTGACCAATAATTCTATGATTTTGATCAAAAATGGGAGATCCCGATGAGCCAGGTTCAGTGACCCCCTCCTCCCATTGATTAATGTACCAAACCGCTGCTCCAGCAGCATTAGAGTGAAAGGGCGCATCATTGTCTCTACAAATTTTCATTACATCTCCTGATGGATGATGAATACCTGTTGTTTGAGTAACAGTAGTTGCGTCTGTAGCGTCCCAACCTGCATAAAAACAGTTCCATGCTTGAGCANCGTTAAGGGTCATGTTATCAATTTGCAATAATGCATGATCAGCAGCTGTTCCGCTAACTAAAGTAGTTGCCCCATTAGCCGTTTGATCGTATGGAGGTCCTGGATCAACAGAATTTGCAGTAGTAGCACAAGACTGCGTTCCTTGAGGACTTTNCCAATTAAAACGAAAAGCCCAAGATCCAGTACCNCCACCTAAGCAGTGATTTGCTGTTAAGAAATAAGGTGTTCCATCATCACAAGTGTTGTTGATTAAAGCTCCCGTGCAAATACCACTACCACCAACAACAATCATGGCTACTGATCTTATCTCATTATCCCATCCATTGCCTAAAGGACAATTTACGTCTATATTACAATCACCAGATGAATTTAATGCTTTAGCAAGGTCTTTTTGGACAATATCCAAGCTTCTATAGCCATGAATAACATTACAAATGGTAAAAACACCCTGCCCATAAACATGTAAGGGTTCGTAATACTCAACAATAATTTTTTCACCATGAACAAGCTCAGTACCTAGCTCACCATCAGTACGATTGTTACGGCTGGTGTAAGCACCTATTTTGTTGGTTTTTTTGTCATCATACAAATAAAGGGAAGCGCCTTCTGGTAAATAATAATTTTTAAATAATAGATTAACAGTAAGTGCATTAACACACTCAATAGCTAATTGCCATATTCTGTCTCCATTGGGAAGTGTATTCCAAATTCCTGAATTGTTAAAGTCCAAGTCAACAGTGTATTTATATCCAAACCTCCAGGGTTTATTCTTTGCAATATCGTCAATTGCATCTTCTGCATCAATAACCGACTGATTATATCCTGGCATTGATTCAATGGGAATATCTTTATCGGCCAGCTTTCCATTCCAGCTTATGGGGTTGCCAAGGTTAAGAGTTTGAGCATTAAAAAAGGATAAAAAACTTAGTATAGCTATTAAAAAAATGAACTTTTTCATGGGAATATTTTTTGAACAGCTTTGAATTTAGGGATTTTTTTAACTCCTAATTAGCAGACGGACAATTATTTACGTTTCTTCGAAAGAAGAAAAAATGTTGTGGAAAGGTATTAGATTCAATTCAATAACATACGAACCTCTTCAACACTTCTAAGCTCAGCAAAATAAATAGTCTCGATAGAATCATATAGCTCTCGTGTTAGGTGTATTTAGTTTTTTATTAATGGTTTGTTATGTTAAAACTTCAACCTTTTTTAGAAGACTAGATCAATAGAATTATTAAAATTGATATGATCGACACAATCGCTAATACAACACCCAAAACAATTTTTAATAAAATTTTACCAATTTTCAATAAAATCTTTCCGTTAAAACGAAATTTATGACTTTGTTTATTTTCGTCAATTTCATCATAATTTGATTTTTTAATCAGCTCTGTATCCTGCTGCTTATTTTGATAGTTAAATTGATAACTTGACTCTCCGTTTTCTAGGCTTGAATCAAGCTGTTTCTTTTTTAACGAATCCTTTTTGGGTGATTCAACAATGTCGCTTTTTTCTTGTTTAGAATTTAGAACCTCTTTCTCTTTTGCATAATATGTAAAGCTTTTAATTTCAAACTTTGCAAGATATATTTCTCTATAATTATTTACTCTAATAAAATAACCTTCTGGTTCCTCCTTGACAATCACCCCAACATATTTCTTACCTGAATAAGTTGTAATCTCAACACTATCGTGGTTTAATAAAGTTGTTTTACTTGTTATTTGTATACTAGAATAAAGCTTGAAACTCTCTTTATCGTTTGAAACTGTTAGTGTAGAAGGAAAGTTAGTCGTTGCCCTTTTCCATTTACTTGACATGTATATAGGTTTCTTACTAAAATTGTTTGACATGGTTTTACCCACTGAACAAGAACCCATTAATAAAGCCACAAAAACTGATCCTATTAAAGCTTTTAGAATCTTATATCTCCTTGTTGATTTTACTTTAACTATTCCATTTTTCATACTTCAAAAATATTTTGATATTAACTCAAAAAAAATGAAAAAATAAATAAAAAAGGATATTAATTACACACTAAATAATTTATTAAATTACTGATTAACAATATTTTATGAAAAAAATAACGTACTTAAGTACTATAAAAAATTACTTAGCACATTTATAAAAAACTAATTGTTTGATTTTTCATTAACTTTATAGAGATGAAAAAACCTATACTTTTTGCTATTATGCTTTCTTTGAGTTTTTTGTTAAATGCTCAAACAACCAAAGAGGTAATTAATCATTTAAACACTGTTAAAAAAATCAATGATGGTTTTGCAGCACTTTGGATGGAAAAGGGAGCCTCTGTATCCATTTCTAACATGTCAGTAAATACTTTTCAGGAAATAATCACTGCCAATCAGGCTACAATTGAAAAACTAGAAGCAGTAGAAGAGGTATATTGGGATGAGGATTTATTGGCCTATATACTAGAGTCACATAAAACAGTAAAAAAAATTATCGAAACCGATAAAAAAATAATTCTCACCTATTTAGAGAAAACAAATTACTTAGAAGAAGATTTATTAAAAGCCAGTCTTTTTTTAATGAAATTGAACGAAAAAATAATTTCTGTCAATGAAAAAATTGCAGTTATTGAAAAGTTTTTAGCTGCAAAATACAATTTCACGCTTCAGAATATTGAATTCAACAAAAAGGCTAACCTTCTAATTAAAAAAGGTCACTTTTTCAATCAACTAACCATTATACTCCTTAACACCAAAGTTGAAGTAAATAAATTCTTAAGAACATCTACAAAAGAAAACTACGCTAGTGCACTAAAAAATGTGCTAGATGGACAGGCAAAAATTGACAACATTTTGCTAGTTGAAGGTGGAGATGCTATTAAAGAAAATGTTCTGAGTTACCACAGTCACTTCTATGACTTTTTGAAAAAATATGGTGCTGACTGCATCTCTTTTCACTCTACTGATTTAGATAAGTTGGACAACACATCAAAAGAAGCAGTAGAGAGGTATAATAAACTAGTAGTTAAAAGAAATGAAGCTAGTGACTTTTGCAATCAAGCAGTTCCAATAGCTGATAGACACAACAGCCTTGGGCAAGAATTTATTCAGCAATAAAATACTTTTTATTAATTAGCCCCTTGAGAGGTTGCAATATTTAGCGACTGTTTAATCTGCTGCACCCACTTCTCAACTCGTTGAAATGTCAAATCCGATTCGTTATCTTCATCAAGAGCTAATCCATAAAAATAGTCTTCGTTTAACAACCCTTTAGACTCATCATAGTCATAACCTTCAGTAGGCCAATGACCAATAATTTTACCTCCATTTTCAAGAACTACTTTGGCTAAAATACCTATGCCGTCAACAAAATATTCGCTATATCCAATCTGATCTCCTAAACCAAAAACAGCAACAGTTTTTCCAGTAAAATCTATCTGTTGAAACTCCTCAAAATAATCCTCCCAATCACTCTGCAACTCACCATCATACCAAGTAGGAATACCTAAAATTATTAGATTATCAGTGTCCCAATCTTCAGGCTTCAAATTATGTACCTCAATTACTTCAACCTCAATCGGGTCTAACATGTTAATGATATAAGTGTCTACAACATAATCGGTGTTACCCGTATCACTTCCAAAAATTAATTTTACTTTCATTTAAAAGCGCTTAAAAATCAGACAAAACTACATTAAATAGGGTTATCTTATTCAGTTGACTAAATGAATTTTTATTACTTCAAAATTGCAACCTATAATATTTTATCCTTATCTCTATAAAATGTAATATGAAGTTGTACTTTTACCCTTGAATTTATGGAAAAATTTAAAAACCGTTGGGGAATTACTTCCAACATTCAACTTATTCTTATACTAATTGTTTTTGCAATAAACGGCTCTTTTGCTGCTTGGGTTGCTGAACCAGTCACGTGTTTTTTTGGGCTATCTTCAGAAACTATATCGCCCTGGTTGTTTTGGCCCCTTAGGATTTTACTTATTTTCCCAATTTATCAACTCACCCTTCCAATAGTTGGTTTTGTTTTTGGTCAGTTCAAATTCTTTTGGGAGTTTGAAAAAAAGTTTTTAAAACGTCTTGGACTAGGTTTTCTTTTTAAAAACAAGAGTTAAACTTTAAACCCCATTACTAAAACATCATCAATCTGTGGCAAATCTCCCTTCCAAGTAGTTAGTTTTTCTAAAAGAAATTCTTCTCTTTCTTCTTTAAGCTCAGCTGTTTCTTCTAAAATAGCTTGGAAGCTATCCATTGCAATAGACCTTCCAAATTCACCACCAAACTGATCATAATAGCCATCAGTATACATAAAAACCATATCATTTTTTGCAAGTTGTATGGTGTTCAATTTGTAATCTCTTTTTAATAGTTTACTCTTTCGGGAAAAGGCTCCTCCTACTGGGATAACATCTGCATGATAAACAATTGATTTACCATTTGAAACAATTGTTATTCCGTTTCTGGCCCCACTAAAGTGAAGTTCCATATTTTTCTTATCAACCACACAAAGCGCTATATCCATTCCATCTTGTATTTCTCCGCCTCCGTTTTGATTTAATACTCGAATAACTTCACTATTTAGCTCCATTAATATTTCAGGGGGAGATAGATTTTTGCTTGAAACAATACTATCTAAAAGTAAACTCCCCAACATACTCATAAAACCACCTGGAACACCATGACCCGTACAATCAACAGTAGCTATAAATGATAATTTATCAAAACACTTAAACCAATAAAAATCTCCACCTACTATGTCTTTTGGCTGATAAAAAACAAAAAAATCACTATAAAAAGCATCCATATCTTCCTTTTTAGGCAAAATGGTTTGTTGTATTTTTTTAGCATAATTTATAGATGAAACAATCTCTTTATTCTTGAGTTCAACTTTATTTTTTTCCAAATCTAGTTCTTGATTTACTTTGTCAACTTGCTGCTTTTGTGTTTTAATAATTTGATTTTGCTTTTTAGTTATTTTAAACCTCCTATACAATAAGATTGAAAACCCTGCAATTAGTACTAAAGCCCCAATTACAGAGTTTCGAATTGTTTTTTGCTCTTTAATATCTGATTTTCTTTTTTCTTCTAATATTTTTTTTTCTTCAATGTTAATAATGCTATCAGCTTGTTTTTTGAGTTCGTATTCTTTGTTTATTTCAAATTTATAAAGCTCTTGTTTTGCTTCCATTTTTCTTATAGAGTCCTTAACATTAAAATACAATTCATGCATAGATAATGCCTGTTTATAGTTACGCCTTTTCTTATAAATTTCATATAAGTTAATTGCTATATAATCAAGATTATTTATAGAATTCATCTTCTCTTGTATTTTTTTTGATTTCTGTAAAAACTCAATAGCTAAATTCAATTTATCCTGTTTCTTATAGAGCACCCCAATACTATAATATAAAAATGACAACCCATGCTCGTTCACTTTAATTTCCTTTTCAATTAAAAGGGCTTTGTTGTAATATTCAAGGGCCTTATTTAAGTCTCCTTTCTGCTTATATAAAACACCAATATTGGATAAAGTAGTAGCAACACCAGGCTTGTCACCTAATTCATAAAAAATACTTAGGGCGTGTTTATAATTAGCTAAAGCAATGTCTGTTTTTCCCTGTAGATCATAAACCACAGCTATATTTCCTAAAGCAGTTGCAACCTCATGATCGTCTTCTATTATTTTAGATAACTCTAGCTTTCTAATATAATACTCCAAAGCTTTTGAATAATCGCCCTGGAAATCGTATATCACACCAACATTTCCAAGTGAATTTACTATTCCAATAGTATCTTCTATTTTCTCAGCTAGCTCTAAAGCATTTTGAAAACATGACAATGCTTTTTTGTAATTTTTCTTTAAATTATATGAAATGCCCTGGATGTTTAAAGCCGTCACCATCCATTTTTTCTTTTCAGCAGTTTTAGCAAAATCATACATTCTCAAAGAAAGAAAATTAGCACTATCGGGATTTGAAAACATATAATATTCCTTAGCAATTTTGTCAATTGCTTTTAATCTGCTTATATCTAATTTGTTAGTGTCATTCCAAACAGCCCACAAAGAATCAATATTTAACTGTGAGTTACAATTAAATGCCACTAATAAAAAAATTATAAAAATGTGTTTCAACATTATACTTTAAACCCCATAACTAAAACATCATCAATCTGTGGCAAACCTCCCTTCCAAGTGGTTAGTTTTTCTAAAAGAAATTCTTCTCTTTCTTCTTTAAGATCAGCTGTTTCTTCTAAAATAGCTTGGAAGCTATCCATTGCAATAGACCTTCCAAATTCACCACCAAACTGATCATAATAGCCATCAGTATACATAAAAACCATATCATTTTTTGTAAGTTGTATGGTGTTCAATTTGTAGTCTCTTTTTAACAGTTTACTCTTGTTGGAAAAGGCTCCTCCTACAGGGATAATATCTGCATGATAAACTGTTGATTTTCCATTTGAAACAATCATAATTCCATTTCTTGCTCCGCTAAAGTGTAGCTGTTTTTTATCCTTATCAACCACACAAAGCGCTATGTCCATTCCATCTTGTATTTCTCCACCTTCATACTGGCTCAACATACGGATAACCTCATCATTTAACTGTTTTAATATTTTGGAAGAATCTAGCCTTTGACTTGTAACAATTTTATCCATTAGCATACTACCCATCATGCTCATAAATCCTCCTGGAACTCCATGTCCAGTACAATCTACAGTAGCTATTACCGCTAACTCACCAAAACTCTTAAACCAGTAAAAATCCCCTCCCACTATATCTTTAGGCTGATAAAAGACAAAAAAGTCACTAAAAAAATTCTGCATAGCTTCATTTTTAGGTAAAATGGTTTGTTGTATCTTTTTAGCATAATTTATAGATGAAACAATCTCTTTATTTTTAAGCTCTACCTTACTTTTTTCTGCATCAAGCTCTAAGTTTACTTGATCAACTTGTTGCTTTTGTGTTTTAATAATTTGATTTTGCCTTTTAGTAATCTTGAACCTTCTATATAGTAATAATGAAAATCCTATAATTAGTATTAGAGTCCCTAACACACTATTTCGAATTGTTTTTTGCTCTTTAATCGCGGCATCTTTTTTTGCTTCAAGCATTTTCTTTTCTTCCACATTTAAAATACTATCTGCCAAGGTTTTTTTAGCATACTCAAATTGATAAATTGCTTTAACATTCTCCAAAGAATCCCTTTTTTTAATATATAATTCATACTTCTCTAAAGCTTTATCTTTTTGATTTGCTTTTTTATATAAATCATAAAGCAAATTGCTCGCTTCTTTTATTCCATCTTCATCACCTGACTCATTTGCAAAATTGAAGGCTTTCTCTGCATATAAAATTGCCTTTTTTTGTGTGCTTTCTGCTTGGGATAAAAGTAAATTAACATCAATATTAACTTCATTTTTTTTACTTTTTTTATTCTTTAAAAAATCTAAAACCTCGGCTAACTTGACCTTATTTTCAGTCTTTAGATAAAGTCTAGCAATATTAATTTTGTGTATTATTTCATCCCCTATATTTTTTTCTTTTACAATTTTTAAAGCTTTGAAATAAAATTCTATGGCGGTATTATATTCTCCTTTTAAATAATACACCTCTCCCATATTCCCATAAAGCATTTGTATGTAATGATAATCATTAGCAATTTTATAATTTTTTAATGCTTCATTGTAATATTCTAATGCTTTGTTGTAAAGCTTTACTTGCTTATGAACCAATCCTATATTTAAATATTGATTGCCAACACCAGTAAAATCATTGCTTTTTTGATAAAATTTTAAACTTTTAAGATAGTGGTCAATAGCTAAAGTAGTTTTCCCTTTTACTTTATAGATATTTGCAATATTTCCAATTACAGATGCAATTAGTCCGGTATCTTGATTTTCTTTTGCAATACTAAGAGCTTGTACAAAATAGTTATATGATTTATC
>PAZE01000020.1 GCA_002716065.1 Crocinitomicaceae bacterium
AATTGGCAACATCAGCATATCCATAGGATTCTACCCAAACAATTTCTCCATTTTTTACAATTATTGTTGACACTCCTGGAAAATGTCGAAGACTCATTTCGCTTTGAATTTCAGCATCTAGGGTTGCACTTGGATTAGGGTTTTGTGCAAAGAGCCAAAAGGGAAATAAAAAAAGAAAAACAATTATTGGGGTTATTACTTTCATTTAAATTTATTTTTCAATGCTTTTTCAGATTTAACAAATACAAATATATTTGAGTTTTGATTATCTCAAACAGTGTTGTGGTGTCGTTTTTTTAATTGTAATCATATCAATAATAACGTCCTAAGTCTATGTCTTCAAAGAAAAGAGATATATATGTCCAACGATTATCAAAGCGAAAATTAATAATGATATAATATTCTCAGTTAAATGAGCTTGTTTGATATCTAATTTAAATCTATTGCTCATTATTAAGAAATTTAGCTGGTTCATCATTCTTCCATAAACCACTATAGTATGTACTACCGTCAGCATTAATATAAGTTCCTTTACCATTCCTTAAACCATTCTTAAATTCTCCTACATACTTATCTCCATTAAAATAAGTATAAGTTCCTTGTCCATTAATCTTACCATCCTTAAATTCGCCTACGTACATTGCTCCACTAGCCAAAATAATTGTTCCTTGCCCATTTCGCAAGCCGTCTTTAAATTCACCTTTATAAATAGTTTTAATTTCTTCAAACATTTTATTTTCCTCTTCGTTTTTAATATTTAGTAATGAGTCACTTTCTGGGTTTTCTAAATAGTTGACATATGCATTAACATATTTTGGATATTCTCTATATTTAATTTTAATAATGGAAACATCAGAAATAATATATGATAATAGTCCAAAGGCAATTAAAATAGTAAATCTTACTATTACTGATTTAGTAAGGTTTTTTTTATAAATAACATCACTTATTATAATGCCAAAAAAAACTAACGTTGAAAAAAGTATGCCTAATAATAAAATTACTTTAGAACCTGGCCAAATTAATAATTTGAATAAAAATCCCATTGGAATTATAGAGTAACCAACCCCTAATAAGATTGATGATGCCGTTTTTAAAGTTGTTAAATCTTCATAAGATTTCTTTTTGAATATTTTTTTAAAACCAATATTATTTAAAAGGAAAAAACTTAAATAAAAATAAAGAATCGATAGTAATAGACAACATAAAACAGTAATTATAGCCATTCCAGGTAAAAGCATAAAATGCAATGAAATTGATATAATTATAACAAAGAATAATGTTTTTTCTAGAAGTTTCATTTTAGGGGTTTTATTTTGTTCAACGTTGCGTCTAAAATGTCGTGCGTTGGTATGGGAAGGTTAGGGCATGCATTTTAGACTGTGTTGTAAGTATTTATTAAAATTATTGTTTTATGAATGTTCCATAGAAAATTGTATCTTGAAAATGATCAGTAGATAAGAATAAAGTATCACCAGAAAATGAAAAATAAAAACTATTTTTTAATGCTAAATTGGAAGAATTCCAGTCTGTAATATTAACTCTATTATTTGAACTTGAAAATCGATCAATCCCAGAAAATCCTATTGAGTCATTAATTTCGCCAAATTGATTTGTTCCAGACCACATGGGGTTGTGCTCTCTACCGTTCATTTCATTTGTGAAAACTTGATGAGTATTACATTGCCATGTGCTGCTATCTAATGGATTATAATTAATAGAAATCCAATTACCCAATAGTCTTTCATCAAATGGTGGATCTTTTTTACACCCAATTATTATTAAGAGTGCGAATATTAAAATAATTTCTTTTTTCATAATCTTATTTAATTACTTACAACGTTGCGTCTAAACCAAGTTATGTAATTTGGTTTAGACAGTGTTAGCCATTGGTTTTCTTTATATTAATTCTCGAAAAATCTTTCAATAAATTGTTCATCCTTTAATTCATAAAAAAGTCCGCTGTTTTGATTCTTTCCAATTACTTTTCCATTTGTGCTATATGTTAAAGTTGTGTCTTTTTTTACTATTACAACTTTGTCCCAATGTGCACCCTTCCATAGCCCAGGATTATTTGAGTAATTAATTTCGGTAACGATTTCTGTAATCTTAGTTCTGTCAGAAATTGTTTTATTAGGTTTTTTGTCATCAACAAGGCTTAGGTAGTTTTTCCCCTCGTAATATTCAATTCTAATAATTTCATCAGAAATTATCTCTCCGTATTTGTTAGATAAATATTCTGTGTTCTTACAAGAGGCAAAAGTCATCAGAAAGGTGATTGCTATTAAAATCTTTTTTAGTTTCATCTTTTTTCTTGTGGCTAACGTTTAGTGTAAACTGCGTTTTAATGCAGTTTATACATTGTTGTAGAACCGTTATTGATAAATCAGTTTTTTGATAGCAATAACATTACCTGTAGAATTAAGAACTTTTATAAAATAAGTTCCTTTAGAATCTAACTTATTTAAGTTGAGCTGGAGTTTGTTTGAATTAAAACTTTTACTTAGTACCTCTTCACCTAAGATATTAGTTAAAATAATCTGACAATTAGTGTGATGGCTTATTTCAAGATTGACAAACCCATTAGATGGATTAGGAAACAATTTAATTAATTTATTATCTAATTCATTGATTGAATTAGTGCAACTATTTATACTGGCATTATACAAGTCTAAAATTTCACAAGAATCTAAAGCTCTGTTCCAAATTCCTATATCATCTAGTATTCCATTGAAAAATGCGCCATTTCCGGCACTAGAACCAAAACAAACAGCATGACTATTTGCTGGAGTATATTCAGGTAAGTTTATAGGATTTCCTGAATCAGGATCTTCGTATATTAAACTATCTAATATAGAACCATTTATGTAAAATTTACCTTTTGATTCGTTTGTTTGTTGTGTTCCATCAAAAACAACAACAATATGCATAATTGAATCAATTAGAATTGTATTGTTCTCTGTTGCCATAGTCTGTTTAGGTGTTTCTGTAATGCAATTATACCTAAAAGCTTTACTAGTCATTTGATAATTGTCAACCATTAATCCTTGTCTATTTATGCCTTGACCATTACTCTTACCAATAATTCTTGAATTACTTGCAGATGTAACCTTAACCCAAACAGATAAAGTTAATTTTTCTGTGCTGTCAAGTTCGTTTAAATCAGATGTTTCTATAAAATCATTAATCCCATTAAATAGATATGCATTATTTGGATTTCCAAAACGGTCATTAGTTAAAATAGCGCCATTAACTATTCCATTATAGCCATTACTGCTTTGGTCATTTGCATTGCCGTTAAAAGGCCACCACCCAACCAAACTGTCGGTTGGAACATAATTAGGAACTTGACCAAAAGATATAACAGAAATAAATAAAAGTGATATTAGTAAAAGTTTTTTCATGTTTTGTGTATTTAAAAGTTCTTTAAATATAATTCAATAATTTTTTACAACGTAACGATAAACGTATTACGTTTATTCTTGTTATGTATTTATTTTAAATTTTATGTAATAAATGTAAAGTTATCATTCTTATTTATTTATCGATGAGCTAAAGTCATTGGGAAAAATAAAACTTCTATAACTAATTTGTATTATTGTTAGTCGTTTAAAAACAACCTAATCCATTATTTAAACAGAGATGTTTAGGCCTTATAGAAACCAAATTCTAACAGCACTTTTAATGAGTGTTTTTTGCTCGTGTGTTTCAATAAATAATCCTGAATGTTATAGAGATATTAATTCAGAATGGAGATTTAAAAAACAATCGGATAGTATATGGCATAAAGCAACCGTTCCAGGAACTATCCATACCGATTTGTTGGCCAATAAAATAATCGAAGAACCTTTTTACAGGCTTAATGAATTAGATCTCCAATGGATAGATAAATGCAATTGGGAGTATGAAACTAGTTTTCATATTTCAAGTAAGGAGCTTTCCTACAACAACATTCAACTAACTTTTAATGGATTAGATACTTCTGCAGATGTTTATTTAAACGACAGCTTGATTTTACAGGCAGAAAATATGTTTCTGCGACATAAATTGAATTGTAAAACGCTGTTAAATCAAGGGGAAAATAGACTTAGTGTAATTTTTCACTCTCCAATTCAAAAAGGGATTCAGAAATACGATTCTACCAATTATAAAGTGCCAGTTTCTGCAAATGATCTTGCTGAATTAGGGAACGTTCAAAACGGTAAAAGAGTGAGTGCCTTTATGCGTAAAGCTCCCTATCATTTTGGATGGGACTGGGGTCCAAGGTTGGTTACAAGTGGAATATGGAGGCCGGTTGTTCTTCAATTTTGGAACGGGCCCAAAATAGAGAGTTCTTTTATTGAACAACAAGAGATTTTAGACGATGCAAAATTTTTAGCAAAAACGCTAATATCTTCCCCAGAAGATAAAACAGCACAACTAGAGATTCGTGTTAACGACTCTTTAGTTGCAAGTAAAAAAGTAAGCCTAAAAAAAGGAAAGCAAGACATTCAGGTTCCATTTGAGATTTCAAATCCAAAGTTGTGGTGGCCTAATGGAATGGGAGAGCAGTTTTTGTATAGGGTTAGTGTGAGTCTTTTTTCAGAAAATTCAATAAGCAAAAACCAGCAGAAAATTGGAATTAGAACGGTTGAGCTTATTCAGCACCCAGATTCAATTGGAACATCATTTTATTTTAAAGTTAATGGAATTCCAACCTTTGCAAAGGGGGTAAACTATATTCCTCAAGATGTGTTTTTACCTAGAGTTAGCAAGCAGAAGTATAGACACCTACTTGAGTCTGCTGCCGGGGCAAACATGAACATGATTCGCGTTTGGGGAGGTGGTATTTATGAGGACGATTATTTTTATGAGCTGTGCGATAGTCTTGGGCTAATGGTGTGGCAAGACTTTATGTTTGCTTGTTCTATGTATCCAAAAGATAAGGGATTAATTTCTTCTATTTCTGCTGAAGCACTAGATAATGTTGTTCGATTAAGAAACCATCCATCAATTGTTTTATGGTGTGGTAACAATGAGGTGCTATCTGCATGGAAAAGATGGGGATGGGAAGAGCAAAATAAACAAACTCAATCAGAAGAAATTGCTGATTTGCTTTGGAATGCTTACGATACTATTTTTCACCACGTGCTACCATCTGCTGTAAAAAAAGGTGCTCCGAAAGCCTTATACTGGTCGGCATCTCCAAGCTCAAGTAGGGGAGTGAAATCTTCAAACTCCTCTGGTGATATGCACTACTGGGGCGTTTGGTGGGGAGCAGAGCCCTTTTTGGCATATGAAAAAGAATTGCCTCGATTTATGTCTGAATATGGTTTTCAGTCTTTTCCTTGCATTAGTACAATTGAGCAATTTACTAACCAAGAAGATCGTGATGTTTATTCTCAAGTGATGCAATCGCATCAACGCTCAAGCATTGGCAATAAAACCATTGAAGAATATTTACTTAGAGACTATCGCCCACCAAAAGATTTCAAGTCTTTTGTTTACGTTAGCCAACTCTTGCAAGCATATGGAATTAAAATTGGAGCGCATGCTCATAGAAGAAATCGCCATAGATGTATGGGGTCGCTTTATTGGCAGCTTAATGATTGCTGGCCTGTTGCCTCATGGTCAAGTATTGATTATTATGGTAATTGGAAACCCTTGCATTATCAAATCAAAAAAGCGTTTGCCAACTGTATTGTTAGCTATGAAAGAAAACAAGATTCAGTAGCCATTTATATCGTATCTGATTCCTTGCAGAAAATATCAGGGCAATTAAAGGTTTGTTCTTACGACTTTTCAGCAAATACTTTACATACAAAGTTTAAAGATGTTGAAGTTAAGTCCAATTCTTCCCAGCTTTTTTTAACAGTTTCTCTTAAAGACTTTTTCCCCGACAACAATACTAAAACCTACTTAGAAACAGAATTTATAGTTGGTAAAAAGACTGTTGCTTCAGGGCTGTTTTTCCCTGCTAAGACTATTTATTTGGCACTTGAAAAACCAACATTTGAGTTTTCCGTAGAAAAGAAAAATAGTAAAGAATATATAGTTGTTTTACAAAGCAATACACTAGCTAAAAACGTCTTTTTATCTTTAGATCAAGACCACTTTTTTTCCGATAATTATTTTGATTTAACAGCAAAAGAGATTAAAAAAGTAAGTGTAAAAACAACGCAAGAACATTCATTGGAAAAAGTCCAAAAACAGCTCAACATAATTTCTTTAATAGACACGTATTAATTTTTAAAAAACACATAGAGAATCTCATTATTAAAGATACATTTGCAATATATTATGCAAGCATACCAATAAAAGATTACATGAGCCAAAAAACCATCAACAAGTTATTAGTTGCCAACAGAGGTGAAATATCGATTCGTATCTTTAGAGCAGCAACAGAATTAAAAATAAGAACGGTTGCTATTTTTACCCATGAAGATCGTTATTCTCTTCATAGATATAAGGCTGATGAGTCGTATCAAATAGGAGACGAAAATGAACCGCTAAAACCCTATTTAGATATTGATGAAATTATTTCATTGGCAAAAAGAGTTGGCGCAGACGCGATACATCCTGGATATGGTTTTTTATCGGAAAACGTAGCTTTTGCTAAAAGATGTGAAAAGGAAGGAATAATTTTTGTTGGTCCCAAATCTAAAGTTATGGAGCAGCTTGGAGATAAAATTGCTGCCAAGAAAATTGCTCGTAAAGCAAATGTTCCAGTAATTGAAGGCGCTGAAATTCAAACTACTGATTTAACTAAGATTAAGTCTTTTGCTAAAAAAATAGGCTATCCAGTAATGCTAAAGGCAGCAGCTGGTGGAGGGGGAAGAGGAATGCGAGTGGTTAGAGAAGCCGCTTCTTTAGAGCGTAATTATTTAGAAGCAAAGGGAGAGGCGTCAAAAGCATTTAATGATGACACAATATTTATTGAGAAATTTATTGACTCACCAAAGCATATTGAGGTTCAGATTTTAGCAGATGAACATGGGAATACCGTACACCTTTACGAGAGAGATTGCTCTGTGCAAAGAAGGTTTCAGAAGGTAATTGAGGTGGCCCCTTGCCAGAACATCTCTCAGAAAACTAAAGACAGCCTTTACAGCTATGCGCTTTCCATTACCAAATCGGTAAATTACAGCAATGCCGGAACGGTTGAGTTTTTAGTAGATAAAGAAGAAAACATTTATTTTATAGAAGTAAATCCAAGAATTCAGGTTGAGCATACCATTACTGAAGAAATTACAGGAATAGATATTGTTCGATCTCAAATTCAAATTGCAAGGGGATATCGTTTGTCAGATCCCCAAATACATTTACTAAGTCAAGAAGAGGTTCCATGTAAGGGATTTGCCATTCAATGTAGAATTACTACTGAAGATCCGCAAAATAATTTTACACCTGATTATGGGACAATTATTGCTAGAAGAATGGCTAATGGATATGGAATTCGTATAGATGCCGGAAGTATATATACAGGGTTTAAGGTTTCCCCATTTTTTGACTCCATGTTAATTAAAGTTTCTGCTAAAGGAAGAACACTTAAAGGCACGTGTAGAAGAATGGTTAGGGCTCTTAGTGAGTTTAGGGTTCGAGGGGTAAAAACAAACATTAAGTTTTTGGAAAACGTTATTAACAATGAAGACTTCCAAGAGGGTAATGTTGCTGTAGATTTTATTGAAAACAATCCTCAGCTTTTTCAGTTTAGAAAGGGACGAGATAGGGGAACTAAAGCACTTCGTTTTTTGGCCGATGTAACAGTTAATGGAAATCCAGATGTTAAGACCATAAATGAAAGCCATATTTTTCCTCAACAGAAAGTTCCTGCTTTTGACAGGTATGGACAATACCCCAAAGGAACTAAAGACATTTTAAAAGAGTTGGGCAGAGAGGGTTTTATAGATTGGCTTAAAAAAACCAAACAACTTAAGTATACCGACACAACATTTAGAGACGCCCACCAGTCGTTGTTGGCAACAAGAGTAAGGTCGGTAGACATGTTAAAAGTTGCTGAAGGATATGCAAAGCATTTTCCACAATTGTTTTCCATGGAAATGTGGGGGGGAGCAACTTTTGATGTTTGCATGCGATTTTTAAAAGAAGATCCTTGGATTAGGTTAGAGTCATTACGAGCAGCAATGCCAAACATATTAACTCAAATGTTAATAAGAAGCTCAAATGCTGTAGGATATACATCTTATCCAGATAATTTGGTTGAGGCATTTATTGAAGAATCTGGTAAAAGAGGAATGGATGTTTTTCGAATTTTTGATTCGTTAAATTGGTTTGAGTCCATGAAAACCAGTATTACCGCTGTAAGAGAACGAACTGAAGGAATAGCAGAGGCATGTATTTGTTATACTGGAGAGGTGCTAAATAAAAACAACAACAAGTATACGATTGATTATTATGTTGATTTAGCCAAGCAGCTGGAAGATCATGGCGCACACATGCTGGCAATAAAAGATATGGCGGGATTGTTAAAACCGTATTCAGCAAATGCTCTAATTAAGGCGCTTAAAAAATCAATAGACCTTCCCATTCATTTGCATACCCACGATACTTCAGGGCTTCAAGTTGCAACCTATCTTCAGGCTGCAGAAGCAGGGGTTGATGTGGTAGATGTTGCACTAGGATCAATGTCTGGGCTTACTTCTCAGCCTAATTTTAATTCATTGGTAAATATGTTTGAAGGTACTAAAAGAGCTGAGAATTTTAACATTGAAAAGCTTAATGAGTACTCTAATTATTGGGAAGCAACAAGAGAATATTATTATCCATTTGAATCAGGTCTAAAGGCCGGAACAGCCGAAGTATTTAATCATGAAATTCCAGGTGGACAGTATTCTAATTTAAGACCTCAGGCTAGAGCTTTGGGATTGGAAGAAAAATTCGAAACCATTAAAAACAACTATAAACAGGTAAATGAACTTTTTGGAAATATTGTAAAAGTTACCCCTTCTTCAAAAGTGGTAGGGGATATGGCTTTATTCTTAACAGCTAATAATTTCTCTTGTAAAGATGTTTTGGAAAATGGAGACACCATGTCTTTTCCTGATTCGGTAATTAATTTTTTTAAAGGAGATTTGGGTCAGCCATATAAGGGATTCCCTAAAGATGTTCAAAAGATTATTTTAAAAAATATTGAGCCTTATGTAAATCGTCCCAATGAACATTTAGAGCCGATAGATTTTGAGCAAGAATTAAAAAAGCACAAAAGAAAATATCCTCTTAAAAACAACAAAAAGGATTTAATTTCTAAACTCTTGTATCCAAAAGTTTTTCATGATTTTTATACCAACTTTGAGCAGTATGAAGACGTATCTTTTATTCCTTCTAAGGCGTTCTTTTTTGGCTTAAAACCATCAGAGGAAATAATTGTAGAGTTTGAACCTGGTAAAGCGGTTATTATAGAGCTAAGCTATGTAACTCATGCAAATACTGATGGTTACAGAAGAGTATTCTTTAAGCTCAACGGACAGAATCGATCAGTAGCTGTAAAAGACAAAAGCATTAAGGTGACTACCGTTAAGCACCTCAAGGCGGATTCTGACAACCATATTGGCGCCCCTCTTCAAGGTAAATTAATTGGAATTAAGGTCAAAAAAGGAGATACGATAAAAACAGATCAACCCCTGTTTTTTTTGGAGGCAATGAAAATGGAATCGTCTGTTCTTTCCCCCTGTGATGGTGTTGTCAAAAGGATTCACTTAAAAGAAGGAACAATGGTAGAACAAAATGATTTGGTAGTTGAAATAGAATAGAAAAACCTATGGATATTTCTAAGAAAAAACCTTTTTATCCAGTTAGCAGCCAGCTTTCTAGCTATCTTAAAGATGCTGGAAGGGCAACCAAACTACCCATTTTGTATGAAGACTTATTAAGGTACACTGATGGATATCCTCTTTTAGACAAGCATGGGGAGGATACGCTTTGGGAGTCTGTAATGTATGGTGAAGCTGTTATTAAGGAATTTAACGATGGGCTTACTTATGTTTATTCCCTTTTAAGAACAGATGGTGACATGTCTTTTATGAAGCACCTTTACGTTGATAGAATTGATTATTGTCATTTTGGAAATTCAAAGCCTTTTAGAGTTCGTATAGTAAACAAGCTTAACGATAATTACGATTATTTCTATGTAAAAAGGACAGATGCTTCAAGAGTATATGGATTGGAATTGGAATATATTCTTAGTCCTAATCGAATTAATTTTTTTATTGACGGAAATACGCTAATTGAAGAACACATTCCTGGAATTCCTGGCGATAAGTTCATGCAGACCTATACCAATAGTCCTTCTTTTAATAAAGTTAGAATCGCAAAAGAGTTTGTAAAATTTAACGAAAGGTGTTTTGTGAGATTGCTTGGAGATATGCGGTCATATAATTACGTAATTGATATTACGCCAGATTTTGAGGATGAGCAGTATAGGGTTCGCGCAATTGATTTTGATCAGCAATGCTATGAAGGAAGAAAAAACATGTATTTACCTCAATTTTTTAAAGAAAATAGATTGGTGGTTGAGTTTTGCTCAGAAGTAATGACACCAGAAACTGTCGAACAATACAGGCAAGAAGAGCGCGTTTTGATAAGAAGAAGGTATGAAACCGCTCAGCATAGATTTCAAAAATTAATAGCTTGTTTGTGCATGGATAAACTCTCTACAGATTCAAAAATTAATAGCTTAAAAAAAGAGCTTGAGAAATACCATAAGGTATCTTTTAAGCAGTGTAGAAATATGGGAGAATTATTGGATTTTCATTTGAAGTTAATGTTGTCAATAACTTAACTGTTCAAATTAGCCAGCACTTAAGTAATTAACTAATTTTAGTTGGTGTAATAAAAAGTAAATGGCGAAAAATAAAAAAGGTCCAAAAAAGAGCATTTCGTTAACTAGGGAAGTAAAGAAAATTTTTGAGTCCAATCCTGAGTATACTTATAACTACAAGCAAATATCTTCATTACTTGGAATAAGAGATGTTTCTGCAAGAAAGTTAATTATTTGTATTCTAGAGGATTTGACCGATCAAGAAATCTTAACACAAATTTCTAGAGGAAAGTTTCAAATTCGCGGGGGAACTGTTTTTTATCAAGGAACATTACAATTTATTTCCAGAGGAGGAGCGTATTTTATTTCAGATCATTTAGAGAACGATATTTATGTGCATCCAAGCAGAACTTCAAAGGCTTTTAATAAGGACAAGGTTAAAATTAGAGTCGTAAAATTTAAAGGTAAATTGGAGGGAGAGGTAGTTGAAATTGTTGAGCGGTACAAAAAAGAATTTATAGGAACCCTGCAAAAAAGCGGTGCTAATTTTTTTTTAAAGCCAGACGATAAATTAATTCCTGTTGATTTTTTTGTTGAACGAAAACACTTAAATGGAGCAAGAGATGGTAAAAAAGTAAAAGTAAAACTACTGTCATGGCCCTCAACAGTTAAAAGTCCTTATGCTGCAGTAATTGAAGTTTTAGGAGACCCAGGTGAGCTAAAGGTAGAGATGAATTCTATATTAGCAGAATTTGGTTTTTCGGATAAATTTAAACCTTCATTATTGCGAGAGGCGGAGCTTATTGCTGAACCCAACTATACTAAAGAAGCATTAAAACGAAAAGACTTAAGAGAGGTGTTGACCTTTACCATAGACCCACATGATGCCAAAGATTTTGACGATGCGTTGAGCTATCAGCAACTAGACAACAACAATATTAAAGTAGGAGTTCACATTGCTGATGTTAGCCATTACATAAAGCCTAATAGCGAATTGGATAAAGAGGCCTACTTAAGAGGAAACAGCATTTATCTTGTTGACAGAGTAGTTCCCATGCTTCCTGAGCGATTAAGTAATGAGTTGTGTTCATTACGGCCTCATGAAGATAAACTTACGTTTTCGGTAATTTTTGAAATTGATCCTAATCATCAGTTGGTAGGTCAATGGTTTGGTAAAACATTAATTCATTCAGATTATAGGTTCGCCTATGAACAAGCTCAAGAAATTATTGAAGGCGAAAGCCATGAAATTTCAAAAGAGATTATTCATTTAAATGAAATTGCCAAATACCACAGAGAAAAACGCTTGGAAAAAGGGGCGCTTAATATTGAAAGTAGTGAAGTCCGCTTTCAATTAGATGAAAAGGGATCACCAGTAAACATTGTTCTTAAAACTTCAAAACAGGCGCATAAGCTCATTGAAGAATTTATGTTGCTTGCCAATAAAAAAGTAGCTGCAGAAATTGGGAAACCACAAAAAAATAAAAAAACAGCGCCTTCGGTTTATAGAATTCATGAAGAACCCAACCCAGAAAAAATTAGTGATCTATCTGTTTTTTTGGAGCAATTTAACTACCGAATAGTAAGAGAAAAAAACAAGCCGTTATCTAGCAGCCTAAACAAAATAATGCAAAAAGCCAAAAAGAAAGGGGACTTGCATATTATTGGTCCAATGATTATACGATCAATGTCTAAAGCAATCTATACAACCGATAATGTTGGTCACTATGGTCTTTGTTTTGATTACTATACTCATTTTACTTCTCCAATTAGAAGGTATGCCGATTTATTGGTACATAGAATTCTTGAGAGTAAACTAAAAAACATACCCTATGACAACAATAAAGCACTTGAATTTCAGTGTAAACACATTTCAGGCACAGAAAAAGAAGCCGTTGATGCCGAAAGAGCTTCAATTAAATACATGCAGGTTGTTTATTTGCAAGATAAAATAGGAGAAATTTTCTACGGTAAAATAAACGGTTTAACCGATTGGGGGTTTTATGTTGAGCTAGATCAGAGCAAATGCGAAGGATTGGTAGCGATGAATTCGCTGGATGGCGATCATTATTATTATGATCAAGAGCTACAAAAGATAATAGGACACAGAACCAAAGAAACTTTTTTTATGGGTCAGGAAATACAAGTAGAGGTAAAGCGCACCAATCTTCATAAAAGACAAATAGATTTCTTGTTATATAGGTAATTCACTTTTTTGGTTAATATGTTTATCAGTAAAAAACACATATTCGTCTATTAATTTAATATATTAGTCGTAATTTTGTCGTTTTTAAAATGGACCAAAAAATAAATATTGTTTTCTATGGAGATCCCATTTGCCCAACTTGTTGGGGAATGGAGCCTCAGATGAAAAAATTTATTTTATCCTATGGGCATTTATTTACTATAAAATATGTTATGGGAGGACTATTGCCTTACGCACAAGACAGTAACCTAATATTTATAAATAAACCAACAGATATTGCTAAAGACTGGGAAGCTAAGAGTCTTCAGTACAATATGCCCATTGATGGCGACTTGTGGAAAGAGGATCCTTTAGAGTCCTCTTACCCTCCAGCAATTGCATTTAAGGCTGCTCAAATACAAGGGGAAAATAAAGCACAAATCTTTTTAAGAATCATTAGAGAAATGGTGTTCACACAAAAAAAGAACATCACTAAATGGAAATATCTTTCCATAGCTGCAACAGATTCGGGTTGTGATTTGGAAAGCTTTAAAAAAAGCTATGAAGGTTCTGCAAGAGAAGAATTTTATGAAGAACTTCGAGATATGAAGCGCTTAGGGATTAAAATATTCCCAACCCTAATTTTATCCAATAGCCTAGGAAGTTCAGTAAAATTAAAGGGCTACCATTCTTTTGAGGTTTTAGAAAATGAGCTAATGAAACTCTATATCGCAACCAAACAACGAAACTACAACAAAGAGGGAATTAGTTTATTCGACAATCAACGATCGCTAACTACTAAAGAATATGCAGAGCTAAGAAACATTAGTATAGATCAAGCAGAAACTGTTTTGCACAGATATGAAAAAAACAACAAATTAAAATCTCACAAAACAAAAAACGGAATTTTTTGGACTAAAAATAAAATTACAATTATTGGGGGAGGTATTGCTGGTCTCACACTTGGAAACTTACTTGAAAAAAAACACATAGAGTATGAAATCTTTGAGCCTTTTGCAGAACAAGTTCATTTTGATAAAGAGAGCTTAATATCAGATAAGGGTATAGAGGTTCTAAAATCAATACTTTCCATTGAAAAAATTGCTGCCTATGGGCACAAAATTGATGAGTATAAATTATTGGATGATCAAGGCAACGCACTTTCATTAAAAAAACTTCCCAAAAGTTTTGTTTTTACCAATAGTAAACTTATTGAGCTACTAAAAATATCGATACCAAAAGAAAAAATTAATTTAGGAGTTAAGTTAAAAGAGCTATCAAAAGAGAACTTAATAGTCAATAAAGTATTATTCACAGGAGCAAACAACAAAACCATTTTTCCAGAAATAATAATTGCTGCAGATGAATCAAAGAGCAGGATCAGGGAAAAGCTATTTCCCAATATAAAACTATTGCCTAATCCAATTAATGAAATCGTAAGTGTAGTAAAATGTGAAAAAATTGCCAGCCTCATTGGAAACTCATTTATAAAATATACCAATAAAGAAAAAGATCTTGTTTTAGGGTTAATCCAAATAAGCAGTAAGAAAATAGCATGGTTTATTCAGTTCAATGCTATTAAGTATAAAGAAAAACTAGATTTACCAACGGATAAAAAAAGGTTTACCCAAAAGTATTTTGGCGGCTGGAATGCTCCTATATATGATTTATTAGAAAAAACAGAGTTTAGTAATTCAATCTTGTGGAACGAAAATCAATTTGAAGGGCTTGTAAAAAATCAACAATCAAATGCGTTTTTCTTGGGGAATCATTTATCTCCAACTCTTCCATTAACCAGCAAGTCTACAACGGAGTCGTTAAAAGATGCTAAATTGTTTTCAGATTTAATTAGCGTTAATTCAATTGAGAAGCAAAGTGATATAGACTATTTGCTAGAGCAGTACAACTCAAGTAGAGGAAACTATTTTTTAGCTGAAAACAAACTGTCTAATGAAAAAGAAAATAGCCCCTCATTGGAGCTGGAACAAAAGTTTAAAGCTTTATTAAGATCCTAATTTTTCAAAAGGTATTGTTGAAATACCATTTCCTCCATCTATTTTTAATATGTAAAACCCACCCTTCCATGAGCTAACATTAAGCAAAATAGAATTAGAATTAATGTTATTAATAGCCTCAACCAATCTTCCAGTTAAATCGTAAACGGAAATCGTGGTTATTGGAGAACCTGANGACTTTACAGTAAGCTCACTAGCGCTTGGATTTGGAAAAGCTTCTATTGTGTTGGAATATTGGTTTATTCCCAAAGAGCTTGAAGGAAAAATATTGATGTTGTCAATGTATAAATTGTTTCCACCNCCAGATTTAAGAGAGAATTTAAACTTAAAATTTTCAACACAAAAAGAATTGATAATGTTGTTAATATATACTTGCTTCCAATGAGAAGGCTGAGGGGAAAAGGGAAAACTGGTAGTGTTGGCAGTGGTGAGNTGACTATTGGAAATATTTTTTCTTACATACCATGTTTCTCCGCAATCCCAAGAACCTAAAACTTGAAATTGATCGGTGTTTCCATTTGATTTATTGGCAAATGCATACTTAAACCCAATAGTAACGGCCGTTTCATTTGACAAGTCAATGGTATTGCTTTCTAGTTCATAAGTATAATTATCTATGGCATTGAAATTATCCAATTTAATNGAGTTGTTTCCAGATGAAGAGACACTTGTTGATACTTCCCACAGGGAGCTGTTTGGGAACCAATTGTCTTCAACAGAAATTGGGTTTTCAAAGCCTTCTTGGTAAGGAATAGCTGCTCCAAGACCTTGTAATACTCCGACATAGTTGTTTTTTGTTTCAGAAATGGAGTTACTACCATCACTTGCCGTTAATGTTACAGGNTANACCCCAGGGTTATTGTAAACAACGGTAGGGTTTTGAAGAGTTGAAAAAGAAGGTGTTCCTCCTGGGAAATCCCAAGTCCAGGAAGTAACATTATGGAAGGATAAATCGGTAAAAGCAATCGAATCCCCTGAACAAATAACGGGTTTTGCAGATTCAAAATTCACTTCACATAAGTCAGGGGAGGAAAATGTTCCTGTTGCGATTAAATTGGCGGTTTGCCACAAATTGTTTCTTCCTCCAATAGTAGAGGTTAATGCAGCTCTCATTCTGGAGGCTTGTCCAGGAGTAAACATTTTCCTGCAGCTAGCATAATTCATGTAGTTTTCAGTGTTACCAAGAGGGCCACATGATGTGTCGTTTTGATTGCACCATGTTGTTCCAATTGTNTTTGGTGTATCAAGCACATTATCATCCGAGTTGCAATTTGAGGGTAANCCAGGTTCATTGGTACTTCCCCAAGTATGGGCAAGGTTAAGCCAATGACCAGCTTCATGTGTTAATGTTCTTCCGCTTAAACTATTACTAGTGCCAATTGTTCCTACGTAATCGTGCCTCATCCATATGCTTGCATTCATAGAGTTGCCAAATGAATTTGATGGATAATTGGTGTATCCAGCAACTCCATCAGATGGATTTCCACATACAATTATGTTAAGGTAGTTATGGCTAGACCAGCTACCCTGATAAACATCGTTTCCATTAATAATATCGTTTATCTGATCACTTCCACCAGAAAAATTAGAGACATAACTGTTTGGAGAAGGTGTTCTAGTAATTCCACTAAAGCAACTTCCATCGGGAGCAATTGTAGCTAAGATAAATTGAATTTCAACATCCGCGGGCATACCTTGAAAAGCAGGGTTTACTGTAGCTGTATCTGGATTTAATTTTCTAAAGTCTTTATTTAATACCGCAAGGCCGTCTAAGATTTGCTCATCTGAAATGTTTTCTACTCCACCATTATGAATAACATGAAAAACAATTGGAATGGTATATACTATTCCTTTTGTTTTTTGAGAGCGTAATTGTTTCTCATGTTCTTCAAGCGCTTTTTGCTCGGCATGATGAATTTTTAACCTTTCAGGAGACTTTAGCATTTGTCTAAGTAAACGATGTTGGCCACACCCCACTTGAATAGGGTCTTGTGAAAACCCTATGCTAACAACAATAGAAAGAAAAAATGAAACTATATTTTTCATGCCGTTTTTATTTATTGACCAATAATCTATCCAATAGTTGTCTTACTTAAGTAAAACAATATCCTACAAGTTATGTAGAAATAATGAAAGCTGGGTCAATAAGTTCTTCTCCCCTATATTTTTGAAATAATTGGATGGTAGCAACTACATCTTTTTCGCAGTAATTAATTATTCGGTCCAAATCATTATCCTCATAAAAAATTTTAGCCACTTGGCTTCCGTCAATATCATCTTTGGGAGTGGGTATATTAAAGATATTTGTAAGCAGTTCTAATGAAGTATAATGCTTATAGTCACCAAATTTCCAAAGCTCAAGTGTGTCGATGTTGTTTATTTCCCAAGGTTTTTTCCCTGCATTATCTAAAAGTTTAGGCAATTTCATTTGGTTAATTAGTAGTCTTCTAGAAATATATGGAAAGTCAAACTCTTTTCCGTTATGAGCACATAACATATAGCTGTTGTGGTTGTAATGAGAGTTCAGTAAATCAATAAATCCTTGTAATACTTCTTTTTCATCTGAGCTACTAAAGCTTTTAAGACGGATTTGATGTTCTCCTTTTACCTGAACCATAAAACCAACTGAAATACATATTATTTTTCCAAATTCAGCATAAATTCCAGCTTTTTCATAAATCTTATCGGCAGATGTCCCTTCTCTTTCTTGAAGAAATTTTGTTTTTTTATCCCATAATGACTTAGAAGTGTCGTTAAGCTCAGAAAAACGATAGGTCAAGGGAACCGTTTCAATGTCTAGAAATAATAGTTTAGAAGTATCTATGTTATTGAGCATACTATTTTATTAGCACTCCTTTCTTTTTAAGTAAAGGTATTGTTGTAAAATGTTTTTCTTGGATTGAATCAGGTAAAAAGATGTATTTTTTATCGTAGATTACTTCATCAATGTAATAAGTAACCAAAAACTCATTGGAAAGTCCAAAAACGGCTTCGTTAATTAATTCAAAAGGCTTAAAAGATCGTTTGTCTACATTTCCAAGAAAATGACTAAATGAGGAAGTTTTCTTTTTTTGATCATTGATGTTTCCATACCCCCTAGATGAGATAAGAACATTTTTAAGTAAAAAAGAATTGTAATTAATTAGGTAAACCCTCCAAACAACTTCTGCTTTAATTTTCTCTTTTACAACAGCAACACCTATGTCTTTAACTTTTGGTATAGGGATATCTTTTTTCACAATGTAAATTTATTTTGAAACCAATTCAGCCAATCTAAGATAATCCCATAAATCGGCTGGGTGACCATCTTTTTGAACTTTTTTTCTTTTTTCACCAGTTCGAACAATAACTAGCTTTTTTGCAGGATAAACAATAATGTATTGACCAAGCAATCCTCTTGCATAATGAATAGGTTGGTTGTTGTAGGTTGCATACCACCATTGCCAACCGTATCGTTTATTTATGGAGCCATCTTTTTCTAGTATGTCTTGGGCAGGAAGTAGGGCATTTTGGAGATAATATATAGGTATTATTTGATCAGAACCCCATTTTCCATTATTAAGAATTAGCTGTCCAATTTTGGCGTAATCTTTAGCAGTAGCATAAAAGCAACAGAACCCTTTTTCATCACCATTTTCTCTATCCAAATTCCATAAAGCAGTTGACTCTGCATTAATTTTAGACCATATTTTTTCTTGCATATAGTCACTTATTGTTTTATCAGTTGCTTTTTCTAATACATAAACTAAAATTTGGGTGTCGCCACTTTTGTAATTGAAAATTTTACCAGGATCCTGAATTACTTTTAAGCTTTTAATGTGCTCTCTTAAGTACTGTCCATAATAGCCTTTTGCATTATCAGAATAGGGGTTTTTTCCACTTTCTTTCCAGCTCAGACCACTAGACATGGTAAGCAAATTTCTAATGGTAATTTTCGATTTCCCATCAGCATTAAACTCTTCTAAAAAAGCTGCAACAGGTTGGTCAACTGAATCAATTTTTCCTTCTTCAACAGCAATTCCTATTAATAAGCTTACCAAACTTTTTGCAGCTGAAAAGGAGTTTGTAGCAGTAGAAGAAGTGTATTCTCCCCAGTATTTTTCAAAAATTAAGGAGTCGTTTTTAACAACAATAAAGCTAGCAGTGTTAATTTTTTCCAATAAAGCAAGCTCTTTTTCGGGCAATTTAATGTTGTTTTTTTTGCTTGAAGAAACAAACTTTATTGAGTTAGGGCTAGCTATTTCATTGTTGTAAAAAAGGTGCGCATCGTTAATTCCAGGACCGCTTTGACCTTGAAAGTAGCTAAGGTAAACACCCCTAAACAAATAACCATAACCGGTGATTAAATGACCAATTACAATTGCTCCAAGTAATAAAAAAACAAGAAGTATATTTTTTCTTTTAGCAGCTTTTTTGTTATTCATAATCGAAATCAAAGACGTTGGAAAGGTTAATTTTTAATTTACTTTTTAAATCTTCAAAGTCAACTTTTTCACCAATTTCTTTTGCTAAGGATGTAACGCTTTTGTCTTTAATCCCACAGGGAACAATAGCATCAAAATACGACAAATCGGTATTAACATTAAACCCAATTCCGTGCATGGTTACCCATCTGCTGCTTTTTACTCCTAAAGCGCATATTTTTCTTGGATTTGCAGTGTTTATATCAATCCAAACGCCTGTTAATCCTTCAATTCTATCTCCGACAACACCATATTCTTTCAAGGTTAGAATTACAGACTCTTCTAAAAATCGCAGGTATTTATGGATATCTGTAAAAAAGTGATCTAAATCAAAAATAGGATATGCAACTAGCTGACCAGGGCCATGATAGGTGATATCTCCTCCTCGGTTAATTTTGTAATAAGTAGCGTTAAGTTTTTGTAAAATAGCTTCGCTTATAAGCAAATTTTCTTTTTTTCCACTGGTGCCAAGAGTGTAAACATGAGGGTGCTCACAGAACAGTAAATGGTTTTTTGTTTTAACTGTAGCGTCAGGGTTTTTTCGATTAAAAATTTTTTGATCAATAATGGGATTAAATAAAGAAGTTTGGTAATCCCAAGCCTTTTTATAATCAATTAAGTTTAAATCTTCAAAAGCTACAATAGGACAACTCATGATGGTATTTTAGCAAGCTCTCCCTTTAAATAATCTATAACATTTACTTCAATTGGATCAACTTGATTTAATTCAGCTAAATACACACTCACCCAGTCTCCAAATAGAATTAAATATAAGGACTGTTCTAATGGACTATCTCCTTTTGCTGATATTTCAAAAATTGTTGAGGTGTATTTTGAGATTATTTCTTTTGAAATAGTCATCCGAACACTTGTTCTTGGATGATCAAATGAAGTGCGTAATATAACAACAGCATACTCCTGCTTACCTCCCGCCCAGCCAACTAGCTCATTGTGATTCATTTCTGGTAAAACATGGTGCCAGCAAAGCGCCTTTGAATTCTCATTGATTTGTTGTCTCATTCTTGTAACAACCCCTTCAAAGTTTGCTTCAGCATACAAAACACTTGTTTTGTTGTGTAGCCCTAAGGCAACCTCATGAGCAGTTGTTTTAATATCCGCAAAATTTTCTTCTAATACTAAAATGGCTTTTTGAAGATCTTTTTTGAAAGTTTTATCAATTAAACCATAATTATACAAGATGTAAAACTGTTGAGTAAGAGAGTAGGTTAGCATTGCTCTTGGAGACTTTCCAGCTGGTAGAATAATATGGTTGTACCCATTTTCTTTGGCTATTTCTAGCAGTTTGCCTCCAGAAGAAATGCATGCAATTTCTGCTCCTTTTTCTTGAGCGGTCGATACTGAAGAAAGTGTTTCTTCAGTATTTCCTGAAAAGCTGGAAGCTATTACTAGGGTTTTGTTATCAACAAATTCAGGCAGTGTATAGTCGCTGCAAAGAGTTACTGGAATTTTTAGTTGCTTACTTGTAAGTTGGGCAACAATCTTACCACCAATACCAGACCCACCAATGCCAATAATTAATACATTGGAAAACGATTTGTTTACAGCTGAAAAACTTGACTTTTCTCCAACATCAATAGCATCTTTTAGCTGGGTAGTAAACTTTTCTACTAAACTTTTCATAATAATTTGAAATTAAATGGTTGCAATGCATTTGAGTTCAATTGCAATTGGTGTTGGAAGGGCATTGATTTCTACGGTTGTTCTACAGGGTTGGTTGTCTTTGAAGTATTGGGCATATACTTTATTATAAGTTGCAAAGTCACGCTTCATATTTACTAAAAACACCGTTACATCAATAAGATTTTCCCAGCTAGAGCCACTATCTTCTAAAA
The DNA here is from genome assembly GCA_002716065.1 of Crocinitomicaceae bacterium. Lineage (GTDB taxonomy): Bacteria > Bacteroidota > Bacteroidia > Flavobacteriales_D > Parvicellaceae. Next base: position 21,273 of record PAZE01000020.1, read on the forward strand.
TGGCTTTAATGTTTTGAAACACACTGTGGCATTGAGCTTCAAAATCAAAGGTTGTAAAATTTCCATTATGATCTAGTGTTAAACCGGGTACTGAGGAGTCGTTAGAATCTGATTTGGCAATTCTTGGACCAACACCTGAAAGAAAAAGTAAATTGCCTACTTTCCTTGAGTGTGGATACAAACCTACAGGTTTAGGGGCATTTTCTGAGCTGAATTTAGTTGAAGACATCCTTTTTTTTCTCAAAGATAATAGTCTAATTATAAAAACAGAATCATTCGATTATTTCTTTAACAGAACCACTTCTAAACGTCTGTTTTTTTCTCTTCCCCACTCATATTTATTAGGTGCAATTGGGTTTGCAGAACCGCATCCACTAAAAAATAGTCTTTTTGCCTCAACGCCTTTATCGATAAGATAGCTATATGCCGATTGGGCTCTTAACCCAGAAAGCACAATATTTTTTTCTTCAACTCCTGAGGCATCTGTATAACCTATAATTTCTACTGAAGCATTATTTAAACGCAAATAAGCAGCAAGACTATCCAATTGATTGATTTGATTAGCTGAAAGAAGATGCTCACTTGGATTGAATCGAATTTCGTTTAATATAATAGCATTATTGGGTTTTAAATTAGTTAGCTTAGAAATAAAACCTAATTCAGTTTCTTTTACTAGTGTAGAATAATCTTCTTTTTGGTTTTTTAGAATTTTAATTTCTATTCGCCTATTGGCAGACCTTCCTTCTTTTGTTTTATTGGTATAGGCAGGCATTAACGATCCCATTCCTTTATATGAAAGTTGATTTTCACTTGCTCCATTTTTTAGTAAATAATCGTATATAAACTTTGCTCTTTTTTTGGAAAGAAGTTTGTTTTTAGATTCGTCTCCAGAACGATCAGTATGACCACTAATTTCCAGAGTTAGGTTTTTAGTAGTTAGTAAAACATCGGAAAGTAAAATTAAGTCTTTGTTTTTTTCAGGATTAGAAAAACTAGTTTGATTGGGTTGAAATCTTATGTTGTCAAGAATTAAAATGGTGCCATCTGGTAAAGCTTCAGGAACTAGCTTTAAATGTTCAATTGAAATATGTAGCAGATTGCTATCAATAATTTCTGGCATTGGAGGGCAAATCAGACTCCCTAAAGAATCGTTAATAGTATATTTTTGGATTGGCTTGAAGGCCTTAATTTTATCTCTGATAAAATTGTATCTAGGGCTAATGTTGGTTCCATCAGTACATAAATCCCAATAGTTTACTGCCTCAAGGCTTGAGTAGCCACAAAATTGCTTGAGTAAAATGGCTGCTATAAAACCTGAAGCATGCCATCCGTTCCAACAATGCAAATAGACAGGACCTACAGTACTATCTAATGCACTATTGTATACAAGATGTATCATTTTATCTACGTCTATACTGTCAAAATAATTGAGTTGATAGTAGCTTAAGTTGTTAAGGGTGTTGTTTACACATGAGCAAGAATTTTTTGAAAATGAAGAGTCCCAATTGGATTTATATAGATAGACAGAGCTTGAAAAACCTTCTCTACACAAATTTAAAACACCATCATTTGGCAGGGGATTGTTATTTTTTCTTTTCTGAGTTTTATGAAAGTAATTATTCGCTCCCCCTCTGTAGGCAACACCATGTAAAATGGGTCTCATGTTTCTTGTCCCGTATAGAGAGTCAAAGCCATCTCCCTTATTATCTACAATTTTTTTTAGTAGATGTTCTTCTTTATACCTTTTTTTAAAGTAAAGACTAGAAAACGCAAAAGCAGGTAAAAAACCAGAGTCTAAAACGGAAACATTCTCTTGAACTCCGGATAAATTAGTATTAATAGAGTCGTCAATGGATTTTTCTACTTGCTGAGAAAACATAAAGCAAGAAAAAAAAAGCTTAAAAAACAGTAAACCTAATAGGGAATATGAAACATTCATCAATACTAAAATAGAACGAAAGAACCTGGTTAAAGTTTCAGACAAACATTCGTTGGTTCTGTAAAAAAATTAAAGGCATTAAAACCACCTTCTCTACCANCTCCAGAATTTTTAACACCTCCAAATGGAGTTCTTAAATCCCTTACCAACCAGCAATTTATCCATACTATTCCCGCCTCAAGTTCTTGAGCAAATCGCTGTGCCTTACTTGTGCTTTGTGTCCAAACAGTACTACTTAATCCGTATTTTGTGCTGTTGGCATAGGTAATGACCTGCTGTTCACTATCAAAAGGTGTAATGGTAACCACTGGACCAAAAATTTCTTCTTGGTTGGTCTGGCAATCGTAAGCTAAGCCTTCAATGATGGTTGGTCGCATAAAGTTGCCATTTGTGCATTCGGGATCTTCAGGTTGAACTTTTACACCACCAGTTAAGATAGTTCCGCCTTCTTTTTTTGCCAACTCTACATAAGAAAGTATCTTTTGCAGATGTTCTTTGGAAACTATCGCCCCTAGGTTAGAGTCAGCAGATTTTGGATTTCCAACAATCAGTTTTTTGGTAGCTTCAACAAAAGCGGCTTTAAATTTTTCATATATCGGTCGTTCAATAAAGATTCTTGAACCACAAAGACAGATTTGACCTTGATTGGCAAACGAGCTTAACAAAGTAGTCTTAAGGGCTTTTTCAAAATCACAATCGGCAAAGATGATATTGGGGTTTTTACCTCCTAATTCAAGACTTAATTTTTTAAACATTGGAGCAGCTGTTCTTGCAATTGTCTCACCCGTTTTGGTTCCTCCAGTAAATGATATTGCCTTGATGCCGGGATGCTCACTCATTGCTGCGCCAACCTTATGACCATAGCCATGAACAATATTTAATACGCCATCAGGAAGGCCAGCCTGTTTACATATTTCGGAAAATAAAAAAGCTGTCATAGGAGTAACTTCAGAGGGTTTGGCAACAACTGTATTGCCAGTTGCTAAAGCAGGTGCTATTTTCCAGGTAAAAAGATAAAGTGGTAAATTCCATGGCGAGATGCATCCAACAACACCAATAGGCTTTCTCAAGGTATAATTAATAGCTACATCATTCAACTGCTGGCTTTCAGACCCGTAATGAAGGATTCCAGTTGCAAAAAAGTGCATATTTGTTGCTGCTCTTGGAATATCTACTGCTTTGGCTAATTTAACGGGCTTGCCGTTGTCAATAGATTCAGCCAATGAAAGAGCATCAATTTTAGCCTCTATTAAAGAGGCTATTTTTAGCATTATTTTAGAGCGTTCCTCTTTAGGTGTTTTAGACCAAATCGGAAAGGCTTTTTTAGCTGCTTTGTAGGCATCAGTTAAGTCTGATTGATCAGAATCAGGAATCTTACTGTATACTTTTCCATTGGCAGGATTGTAATTATCTATCCATTTTTTCGATTGGGGTTCTACAAGATTTCCATTTATATAATTAAGAATTTTTTTCATCAGAAATAAATATGTTATTGGCAGTTGGCAAGTGCTTTTTCAAATAATTTTAACTCTTTTTGATCAGCTTTTAAGCGGTTTAAAATTTCAATGTAGAGGTTCGAACAAGAATCCCCAATAATTTCTACCTTTTTTAGAGGAACAGCTCGATGTAGCTCTGTATAACAACCACATAATGCAGTAGCGTCTTTGTGTGACGACTCACAAGAAAGAAGAGAAAATATAAGCAATAGAATAAGAAGTGGTGTTTTCATAANAAATTAATAAAAAGAGGCTTTAAATTTAATGATCTTAATGAAATTAGTTTCAACATCTTGAATAATCAACGCTTTAAGAAGATATGTTTTTTCATCGTAAAGTATTTCTTTATGGGTAATGTGCTTGTTGTTTTTAAAATCATTGATTTCTATTAGATTACCTAATTCGTCATACAGATAGGTTGTTTTTTTTAGATGTTGCTTTTGCTGATTATTGGTAATCTTTTTTGCTGATAATAATCCATGGCTATTGTACGAANAGGTGGTGGTTGTTTTTTTGTTGTTAATAAGTAATTTTTTGGTTTNAGAAATCAAATAACCCAATGAATTGTAGATGTATTTTACTTGTTGATAGGGGAGCCCATTGTTGTTTAATACATTTTTTATGACAACAGAGTCGTTTTTTTTGTAGCTATATCCTTCTTTAATAATTACGTATTGCTTTTCAAGAATAAACGAACTTCTAGAGTTTAGTTTATTGTGATCTCGGCAATAGGTTTTTTTAATAATGTCATTTTCCTGGTTAAATTCATAGTTGTAGGAGTAAAATCCATTTACATCGTTGGTTCTTTTGGTAGTTAAATTTCCATTATTATCATAGTTGTATAATATAAATGTGGTGTCTTTTTTATTTTTTCTNAAAAAAGTAGTGTACTGCTGAGTTAAATTCCCTTTTTTATCAAACTTAAAATGCTGACTTTTCCCCGATTTTTTAATTGCACTCAATTCTTTTTTGGTTGAAATAGTCCCGTGTAACGAACGCAACTTATTTAGCTTAACAATTTCAGTATTAAAAAAAGGCTCATCTGAAAACGCATTACAAATAGAATTGTCAATTAGCTGTCCCTTAACTGAGTTGGCCAGAAAAGCAACTAAAACAAAAATTCCGATTAAGTTATTCATATAATGACAAAATTTCTTTAGCGGTGGTCTTAATATCGGTAACTAGATTAGCAGGAGATATTACTTTTAAATCATTTCCAAAACCAAGTAAGAGCATTTTTAATTCATATGAAAGCAATAACTCAAAACTAAACGTATGAACACCATCTTTGTTGGAGACTATTTTTTGAGTATGATGAAGAGGTTGAGAAATTAAATATTTTGAAAGCACTTGACTTGCTTGAACAGTAATATTTTCTGGATTTCCATCATAGGCAGTAATTCCAATAGAGTGTCTAAAAAAAACTTCTGCATTAAATGATCTATCAGGATTAAAGGGCAACTCTAAGGACATTAAGTTTTGCATTCTATCTAAAGCAAATGTTAGTATTTTATCCTTAAGCTCACTTTTACCAATTAAATACCATCTATTTCTGTATTCTTTAAGCAAATAGGGTTGAAGCCTTCTTATAGAGCCCTGCTCGCTTTTAAAGCTTCTATACTCAAATTGGATACTCTTTTTTTCTTTTATAGCTTTAACTATTGGTGCTAAAAACTCATTTCCGCCAATTGTTGGTTGAGACTCAAAGTGTACAAAATCATCGTTGTAGTTTTGTTTATTAGCAGAGACTTCAACACGATCTAAAATCTTATCTATAGCATATTGAAATTGACCAAAAAGCTGAGTGTTTTTGAATTGGTTCAGAATAGTTGTGGCTGCTTTAATTGCAGATATATCAGCATCGGTAAGAGGGATGTCATCCATGCTAAAGTTTTTATCTGTATAAAAGTATCCTCTTTCTGCTTTTGAATATTTTATGGGCGCATCGTGCTCTTGCCGCATAGCAAAGAGGTCTTTTTCGATTGTAGAATCGCAAATGTTACTTCCGTCTGAAGATCCGTACAACTCTTCCTCGCAAGCTTGTCGCAAATCTTCTTTGGAAGGGTATGGGTTATACTCGTTTCTTATTGATTTGTCAATTACTCTATATCGAAGAAGGGCATTTTTAATTGCAGGCATAGGTTAATTTAATGAATAATTTTTTCATCTAATA
>PAZE01000021.1 GCA_002716065.1 Crocinitomicaceae bacterium
TGAAGGGATAAGAGCCTACAAAACTGAAAATGGGACACAACTATTTAAAGCTAAAGAACACTTTAATAGATTTTTGAATTCTGCCAAAATAATGCACATTCCAACTAACTACAATTCAGAAGAGTTAACCAAAATAAGCTATGAACTATTGGAGAAAAACAATCTTAAAAATGCCTACATAAGACCTTTACTCTCTCTTTCTCCTAACATGGCATTAACGTGTAATTCAAAACCAAGACTGTTCATTTGCGCATGGAAATGGGAAAAATATTTAGGTGATAAACCATTGAAGCTTATGAGCTCTTCTTACAGACGACCCCACCCAAAATCTTGTCATGTTGAAGCCAAAACAGTTGGACACTACACCAACTCAATATTAGCAACTACAGAAGCTAAAGCAAATGGTTTTGATGAGGCACTACTTCTAGATACTAATGAATATGTAAGCGAAGGGCCTGGAGCGAATTTTTTCATGGAAAAAAACAAAGTTTTATATACTTGTCCTCTTGGGAATATTCTTCCTGGAATAACTCGAGAAACCGTATTTGAAATGGCAAATGAGCTAGGTATAAAACTAGTTGAAAAACACTTCAATTTACAAGAAGCTAAAAGTGCAGATGCAGCATTTTTTACTGGTACTGCTGCAGAAATTGCTCCAATAAAATCATTGGACAATAGTAATTATCCTTTAGATTGGAAAGACAGCCTAGGCTATGAGCTTTCGAGACTTTATCAAAAAAAAGTAACCAACCAAAATTATTATCATTTTGAACTTGTATAAAATGGAACTAAACAAATTCAGTAAAAGGGTAACTCAGGACGACAGCCAACCGGCAGCTAAAGCCATGTTACATGCCATTGGGCTTTCAAAAGAAGATTTNAAAAAACCTTTAGTTGGTGTTGCTAGCACTGGATATGAAGGTAATCCTTGTAACATGCACCTGAATCATTTAGCAACAAAAGTTAAATCAGCAATAAATAAAAGTAATGGTGTTGGTTTAATCTTTAATTCAATAGGAGTTAGCGATGGAATATCTATGGGAACACCAGGAATGAGATTCTCACTACCCTCAAGAGATGTAATAGCCGACTCAATGGAAACAGTTGTAGAAGCAATGAGCTACGATGGGTTTGTTACAGTTGTTGGGTGTGATAAAAATATGCCAGGAGCATTAATGGCGATGCTTAGAGTAAACAGACCTTCAATTTTAGTATATGGCGGAACCATAGAATCAGGAAATCACAATGGAAAAAAATTGGATGTAGTTTCCGCTTTTGAAGCTTGGGGTCAAAAAGTTGCTGGAAAAATATCACAAAAACAATACGACTGTGTTATCGAAAAAGCATGTCCTGGAGCTGGCGCATGTGGTGGAATGTATACGGCTAACACCATGGCATCTGCAATCGAAGCGCTAGGGTTTTCATTACCCTATAACTCATCTAACCCAGCAGTTGGAAACCTCAAAGAAGAGGAAGCTTATAATGCTGGAAAAGCAATTGTAAAGCTATTAGAAAAAGATATAAAACCTTCAGACATTATCACTAAAAAATCACTTGAAAACGCCATAACATTGGTAACTGTACTTGGTGGATCGACTAATGCTGTACTTCACTTTCTAGCAATAGCCAATACCGCAAATATCAGCTTTACAATAGATGACATAAAAAAAATAAGTAATAAAACTCCTTTTTTAGCGGATTTAAAACCTAGTGGAAAATACTTGATGGAGGATATACATAAAATTGGTGGAATTCCAGCAGTTTTAAAATACTTGCTTGAAGAAGGTCTAATTCATGGAGATTGCTTAACTGTAACAGGTGAAACCTTAGCTAAAAACCTTGAAAAAGTTCCAAGTTTAGCTAAAAATCAACAAATACTAAAACCCATCAACAAACCCATTAAGGATAGTGGTCACATTAGAATATTGAAAGGGAATTTAGCCCCTGAAGGAGCTGTAGCAAAAATTACCGGTAAAGAAGGTCTTAGCTTCACTGGACCAGCAAGAGTTTTTAATTCAGAATACAAAGCAAATGACGCCATAAGAAATGAACAGATCCATAAAGGTGATGTTATTGTAATAAGATACGAAGGACCTAAAGGAGGTCCTGGAATGCCCGAAATGTTAAAACCTACTGCCGCCATTATGGGAGCCGGTCTAGGAAAAGATGTTGCACTAATTACCGATGGTAGATTTTCTGGAGGAACTCATGGGTTTGTTGTTGGCCATATTACACCTGAAGCTCAAGTTGGTGGACCAATAGCCATCATCGAAAATGGAGATCTAATAACAATTGATGCTAAAAGAAATACTATAGACCTTCATTTGAATAAAAAAGAAATATATACAAGAATAGCCAATTGGAAACCTTTATCTCTTAAAGTAAAAAGAGGCACGCTGTATAAATATGCAAAAAATGTATCCAATGCATCTTTAGGATGCGTAACCGATTTATAGATGAAAACAATAAAAAAAACAACAGTTACTGGAGCCCAAGCAGTAGTACAATGTTTAATCAAAGAAGGTGTTGATACCATATTCGGATACCCAGGAGGAGCAATTATGCCTGTTTACGATGCACTTTATGATGTTGAAGACAAACTAAATCACATCCTTGTTAGGCATGAACAAGGGGCAACTCATGCCGCTCAGGGATATTCAAGAGCATCTGGAAAAATAGGCGTATGCTTAGCAACTTCTGGTCCAGGAGCAACCAACCTAATTACTGGAATTGCAGATGCCCAAATTGACTCAACTCCTTTAGTATGTATAACTGGGCAAGTGAACAGTAAATTATTGGGAACCGATGCTTTTCAAGAAACTGATGTGGTTGGCATATCAACACCAGTAACAAAATGGAACATGCAGGTTACAAGAGCAAAAGATATCCCAAGTGCTATTGCTAAAGCATTTTTCATTGCAAGCTCAGGAAGACCAGGACCAGTGCTAGTAGACATAACAAAAGATGCCCAATTTGAAAAAATTGAATTTAAGTATAAAAAGTGTCGTTCAATAAGAAGCTACATTCCAAGCCCAAAGGTAGACCAAAATAAAATCTTAGAAGCTGCAGATTTAATTAACAATTCCAAAAGGCCTTATGTACTTTTCGGTCAAGGTGTACTTATTGCTGATGCAAAAAAAGAATTTAGAGCATTTATAGAAAAAGCAGGAATACCTTCTGCTTGGACTATAATGGGTTTATCCGCTTTAAGCTCTGAACACCCTTTAAATGTTGGCATGCTAGGAATGCATGGAAATTATGGCCCAAATCTACTTACCAATAAATGCGATGTACTTATAGCAGTTGGAATGCGTTTTGATGATCGAGTAACGGGAGATTTAAAAAGATACGCAAAGCAAGCAAAAATAATCCACCTAGAAATTGACCCATCCGAAGTAGATAAAAATGTAAAAACTGACGTAGCTGTTTTGGGAAATTGTAAAGAAACCCTAAAACTGTTAACCAAAGCAATATCAGTAAATAAGCACACTAAATGGTTGGCGAAATTTAATCACTACAAAAAAATTGAAACCTTACAATTTCATGTTAATCAAAATAAACAAAAAAATGAGCTTAGCATGTCTGAGGTAATCAAGCTAGTATCTAAAAAATCAAACGGTCAGGCACTTATTGTAACTGATGTTGGACAGCATCAGATGATAACACAAAGAGAATATTGCTATAAAAAATGGAGGAGCAATATAACTTCTGGAGGACTTGGAACAATGGGCTTTGCTCTTCCTGCAGCCTTTGGTGCTAAAGTAGCCGTTCCAGAAAGAGAAGTAATTGCAGTAATTGGAGATGGAGGATTTCAAATGACCATACAAGAACTAGGAACAATTTTCCAAACTAAGACAACTGTTAAAATTCTTTTGTTAAACAATGAGTTTTTNGGAATGGTTAGACAATGGCAAGAATTATTTTTTGACAAAAGGTACTCTTCTACAAAAATGATTAATCCAGATTTTCAAACCATAGCCAAAGGCTATCATATTGAATCTGAAAAAGTAACAGAAAGAGNAACCCTNCCTNTANCAATTGAAAGATTCTTGNCTTATAAAGGGAGTTATTTATTAGAAGTTAAGGTTAAAAAAGAAGGAAATGTATTTCCTATGGTCCCATCAGGAGCTTCTGTAAGTGAAGTTCGTTTAAACTAAGTATTAAGTAATGAAAAATCAATTCACAATATCAGTTTTCACAGAAAATCAAATTGGATTACTAAATAGAGTTAGTATAATATTCACAAGAAGACACATAAATATCGAAAGTATAACCGCTTCTGAAAGTGAAGTCAAGGGAATACATCGATACACCATTGTAATAAGTGAAGATCTAGGCCTAGTTAAAAAAGTAGTAAAACAATTGGAAAAACAGATTGACGTAGTAAAGGCATTTTACCACAGCAATAGTGAGGTTGTATTCCAAGAAATAGCATTATATAAATTATCAGGAACAGCAATAAAGGATCTTTCAATTGAAAAAATAATCCGAAAACATCATGCAAGAATACTTGCTTTAGAACCCGACTTTACGATTCTTGAGAAAACGGGATATAAGCAAGAAACAAAAGAGCTATTTGATGAACTAGAACCTTATGGAATTTTAGAGTTTGTTCGTTCGGGACGAGTAGCAATTACCAAACCAATGAAAAAATTTAATACCTATCTACATGAAGTAGAAATGGCAGCTAAACAATAACAAACAAAAAACAAAAAGTATGGCAACAATTAACTTTGGAGGTGTTGATGAACACGTTGTAACAAGAGAAGAATTTCCACTAAAAAAAGCAGTAGAAACATTAAAAAATGAAACTATTGCAGTATTAGGATACGGAGTTCAAGGACCCGGTCAATCTTTAAACCTTAGAGACAATGGGTTTAATGTAATTGTGGGACAACGAAAAAACTCCTCATCCTGGAAAAAAGCATTAAAAGACGGTTGGATTCCCGGAGAAAATCTTTTTGAATTAGAAGAGGCAGCAGAAAGAGGCACAATACTACAATATTTACTTTCTGATGCTGGCCAAATTGCACAATGGCAAATGGTCAAAAGCAAACTATCAGATGGTAAAACATTGTATTTCTCCCACGGATTTGGTATAACCTACAATCAAAAAACTGGTATTGTCGCACCTAAAAATATAGATGTTATACTTGTTGCACCAAAAGGATCAGGAACCTCACTAAGAAAACTTTTTTTAGAAGGAAAAGGACTTAATTCAAGCTATGCTGTACATCAAAATTATTCTGGGAATGCTCACAATAAAGCAATTGCGCTGGGAATTGGCGTAGGTTCAGGATATCTATTTGAAACAACTTTCAAAAAAGAAGTATTCTCTGATTTAACAGGTGAAAGAGGAATTCTAATGGGGGCTCTTGCAGGATTGTTTGAAGCTCAATACAACACCCTAAGAAAATATGGCCACTCCCCCTCCGAAGCATTTAACGAAACGGTAGAAGAACTCACTCAGAGCCTAATGCCTTTAGTAGCTGAAAATGGCATGGATTGGATGTATGCCAATACTTCAACTACCGCACAAAGAGGAGCCTTAGACTGGAGACACAAATTTAGAAATGCAACCACTCCTGTATTTGAAGAGCTTTACAACAAAGTAAGTTCTGGAGAAGAAGCACAAGTAGTTATAAATGCAAATGCAGAAGCTGATTATAGAATCAAGTTAAACAAAGAACTCAAAGAAATAAGAGAATCTGAATTATGGCAAGCTGGTAAAAAAGTTCGTCTACTTAGACCTGAAAACAACTAACATGAAAACTTTAAGTAAAACCTATTTCCCTACCTTACTCAATATTCAAAAGGCTGCTAATAGATTAGATGGAATTATTCAGCATACTCCTCTATCTAAAAGCATGATATATTCGAATAAGTACGATGCATCTATTTTACTTAAAAGAGAAGATCTTCAAAATGTTAGATCCTATAAAATAAGAGGGGCATACAATAAAATAGCCTCTCTTTCTTCTACTGAAAAACAAAAAGGTATAGTATGTGCAAGTGCAGGAAATCACGCACAGGGAGTGGCTTTTTCATGCAACAAAAAAAACATTCATGGTACTATTTTTATGCCCTCAACAACTCCTCAACAAAAAATTGAAAAAGTAAAGTGGTTTGGTGAAAGTAATGTGACTCTAATGTTGGTTGGTGACACTNTTGACGATGCTAAAAAGAAAGCACTGAAATACTCAAATGAAACACAAAAGACATTCATTCATCCTTTTGATGACCCACAAATTATTGAAGGTCAAGCAACCATAGGATTGGAAATACTTGAACAAACTTCTCAACCTATAGATTATCTATTCCTTCCAGTTGGTGGTGGTGGTTTAGCAGCAGGTGTGAGTGAAGTATTTAAAACACTATCTCCAAATACCAAAATAATTGGTGCAGAACCAAAAGGAGCACCTTCAATGCATACTTCTTTGCAAAAGAATTGTACTATTAGCCTAGAATCAATTAATCCATTTGTTGACGGTGCTGCTGTAAAAAAAGTAGGAGAGTTAAATTTTGAAATTTGCAAATCGAATCTTGACAACATGTTACTTATTGATGAAGGAGCGCTTTGCTCAGAAATCTTAGAGCTTTACAATAAGGAGGCTATTGTTGTTGAACCTGCAGGAGCATTATCCCTGTCTTCTTTAGCTCAATACAGTCAGGAAATAAAAGGAAAAAATGTGGTTTGTATTGTTAGCGGAAGTAATAACGACATTACTAGAATGGAGGAAATAAAAGAAAAAGCGCTTCTTTACAATCAGCTAAAACATTATTTCTTAGTTAAATTCCCTCAGAGATCAGGGGCTTTAAGACAATTTGTAGTAGATATTCTTGGACCAAATGATGACATTACACATTTTGAATACACTAAAAAAAACTACAAAGAAAAAGGAACAGCTATAGTTGGATTGGAAATCAAAAACAAGAACTCGCTTGAAACACTTATTGACAAAATGAAACAAAATGGTTTTTTCGGGGAGTATTTAAACAATAAACCTCTTTTAATGGAAACCTTGGTCTAATTACTTTTAAAAGAATAAGCTATTTCTAAAGGCATATGATCGGATAAACCTACTGTTTTAGGATACTTCCTTTTACCGACTTGCCAATCTGAACCAATCAATAGTATCCTTTTGTAATCTTGATCAATAGTGGAATTATTATCTTTTAACAATATGTAATCAATTACGGCTGTTTTTTCATAGTTACTATAATTATAGCCTCCTGTTGTTGATTCATCTTTCGCATTTAATATAGTTAACATGCTATTGTAGTCTTTTAAATTTGACATTGAGCAATTTAAATCTCCACATATGATTTGAGGAACTTTATTTTTCTGGTAAGGAATAATGAGCTCATTTGCTATCTGCCTAAATTGACTGTTGTTCACATATCCACCATTAGTATGTGTTCCAATAAGTTGAAAAATATTACCGTCTAAATCTCCCTCAAATAGTACAGCACCTTTTCTCGCCCACCTACTAGACCCACTGGAAGAATCAAATTTAACTGTCTGAATTTGAGTAAGTTTAATTTTACTTAACACCCAAACACCAGCATTAGTTTTAGCACTTAAGAATTGAAAATTTAATGGTTGATATATGTATGGAAATTTCTCTTTAAGCCTCTTTTTTAATACCCTTCTTGCCCTAAAATGAAAAGCTTCTTGAAAAACTATGACATCATCTTCCCTTTTACACAACTGCTCTGCTATTAATCGAGCTCTTTTTATTTTTTTAGTAGCCTGATATATATTTCCTGGTAACATATGTATATTCCAAGATAAAATTTTTAGGCGATTTGCTTCTTGAGAAAACGAAGTAACAGATGCCCCAATTATAAAAAAAACAACTATTATTCCACGAAGCATAATCCACTAAATTTCATGCTATTAAAATACCACATTCTACAAACACACCGTAAGAAAATCTGAAAATCGTGTAGTGTAACAAGGAGACAAATGTTCTTGTTTTAATCGCCATTTTCTATCAAAACCTTGTACAGCTAAACGAACCTTATCCCTACCTATTCTGGTGTTAATAGTATCTATTGAGTTCATTAAATATTTTCTTTTTACCCTATCAACACCATCGAACAAACTCAATTGAACTTGCTGCTGTGGAACTATATCAGAAACAATGACTCCCGCTTTTTTATACACCAACCCCTCTTTGTATATTGCTGACAAACCCTTAATCGCTGCTTTTACGATTTCTAAACTATCATTAGTAGAAGTAGATAATTGTATTTTTCTACTTGCCTGGTATTGACACTCATGTATACTAAAAGGATTAGTCGTAAGAAAAACATTTACTAAAGAAGCACAACTTCCCTGAGCTCTTAACTTCTGAGAACATGTTGTGGCATAAGCAGCTACAGCTTCTTTTAACTCTTTATGAGATTTCACTTTACGACCAAAAGACCTAGATGTGCAAATATTCTTTTTCCTTGGTAAAGTAGTCTCAATATCAAAACAAGAAATTCCTTTTAATTCTTGAACTAGTCGAAGCCCAGCAACTGTCATATTTTTTCGGACCCAATTTTCATCTAAACTAACCAAGTCATGAGCAGTAACAACACCTCTTTGAGTTAAAAATTTAGCATATCTTCTACCGACTCCCCACAACTCACCAATAGGTAATTTTTTTAATGCCCTAGAAATATAACTAGGGTTTTCCAACACCAGCACTCCTTGTTTGACGTATTTCTTGGCATAATAATTTGCCACCTTAGCCAATGCTTTGGTAGGTGCAACACCAATAGAAACAGGAATTCCAGTCCACTTTTTTACTTTAGTTTTAATTTCCAATGCTTTTTCTTTAAGCAAAGAGACATCAGAAAAATCCATAAACACTTCGTCTATAGAGTAAACTTCCATACAATTAACCTCTTGTCTTATTGTATTCATTACACGATTAGAAAGATCCCCATAAAGAGCAAAATTTGCAGAAAAAACGTGCACCCCTTGTTTTTCAAATACTTTTTCAAACTTAAATGCAGGAGCTCCCATGGGAACACCCAGTTTTTTTGCTTCATTACTTCTAGCAATAACACACCCATCATTATTGGAAAGCACTACAATAGGAACTTTTTCTAACCATGGCTGAAAAACTCGCTCACAAGAAGCATAAAAATTATTACAATCCGCAAGTGCAATCATACTAGCTTATGAATTACATGTGTTACTACACCCCACACTTGGAAGTCCATTTCCTTGGTAATAGTTATAGGGCTAAATGAATTGTTTTCTGGAACCAAAAGCAGCTCTTGTTGTGTCTTTTTTATTCGCTTTACTGTAAACTCTCCATCAAGCACCGCAAGCACAATATTACCATCTTTCACTTCTAAAGATCGATCCACAATCATAACATCACCACTAGAAATACCAGCTTTCAGCATAGAGTCACCAGTTACTCGAACACAAAAGGTCGCAGAAGGGTGCTGAATTAAGTATTCCTGAAGATTAAGATCTAAATCCATAAAATCTTCTGCAGGAGAAGGGAATCCAGCAGAAACACTATTCTCATACAAGGGAATAGAACTAAACAAATCTTTCTTTAAAAAGTAAAACAACAAATCTTTATGTCGGTGTACAGTTTCTTGCATTATAAAATATAAAAATCAGTGAATGAACCGGAAAATCATAAATTGACTAACGATACTTATAAACAATAGTAAAAAAAGATAGAGAGACTTAACCTTCATCATCAAAAGATGCCCTATCTACTATTTTTTGTGGAAGACTTTTTTTGGTTTTGGCTCCCAATGCTTTTAAGTTTTCTACCTTCTTAATAATATTCCCTCTACCATCAACCAACTTATTCATGGCTTCTTGATAACTATCCTGAGAGCTTTTTAGACTTTTACCTACACTCAATAAATCCGAAACAAACCCCTCAAATTTATCGTAGAGCAACCCTCCCTCTTTTGCAATCTCTAGCACATTGCGCTTTTGATCTTCTTGCTTCCAAATAGAAGCAATGGTACTTAAAGTAGCTAGCAAGGTAGATGTAGAAAGCAAAACAATGTTTTTATCAAGTGCATCCAAGTAAATTCGCTGATCTTCATGTAGGGCCAACATTAAAGCAGGCTCAATAGGAACAAACATCAACACATGATCTGGAGCATTGATACCGTATAATGAAGGGTAATTCTTACCACTTAGCTCATTAAAATGAGAACGAATACTATCTATGTGTTTCTTAAGAGAAATTTCTCTTTGAGAATCATCTTCTGCATTATAATATGACTCGTACGCAGTAAGTGAAACTTTAGCGTCAATAATAAGGTGTTTGTTCTCAGGAAGATGGATAATAAAATCAGGTTTTTTTATTTTACCATCTTCATCCTTATACCCTCCCTGGGTGGAAAAATGCACCCCATCCATTAATCCGGATTTTTCCAATAGCACCTCAAGCTGTATTTCTCCCCAATCACCTTGAGTTTTGGCATCTCCTTTTAACGCATTGGTTAAATTAATGGCATCTTGACTCAGCTTAATGTTCAACGATTCTAAGCTTTTAATTTTTTCTGAAAGGGCTGAATTGCGTTCTATATAATCCTTATTAGTCTGCTCCACCTTATTTTTAAACTTTTCTATTTCCTTTCCTAGAGGGCTCAATAAATCACCTATTTGTTCCTTATTTTGCTTTTTAAACTTCTCTGAATTAGTTTCTAAAATTTGACTAGCTAAATTTTTAAACGTTTCCTTGAGTCGAATTTCGTCTTCTTCTTTAGAAGAGTCCATATCCTTTATTTTCTGTTTTAGATGTTTAATCTCCTCATTTTTTGCACCAAGCTCAGTACGTAGCTCCATGAGCTCTTGAACACCATTCAATGATGGTGTCTCAGAAGGAATGCTGCCTTTCCGTAAAATCAGCAGCAATAAAACCAAAATACCTAAACCTAAAACAAGCAATAAATAATCCATAATGAAGTATTAAATAGACAATAAAAATATGTAGAACTCTTTATTAATACTAAAATAAAATCGTACAACGTAATTTTTTTATGAACAAAAATTAATCAATGGCAACAAAATAGATTCAGATTAATTACATTCAAAGAGAAAACTTAAAAACTGATGGCTAATACAAAAAATAAATCCATTCTAAATAAATTATTTGAAGCAAAAAACACCCACAAAGAAATAGCTCCAAAAATCAACAAAGATGAATTTATCAAAGTAATAAAGAGCAGGAGAAGTGTTCGAATTTACAACGATGAACCTGTACTGGAAAAAGACATGCTAGAGTGCTTAGACCTAACAGTATTAGCACCTAATTCCTCTAACCTTCAACCATGGGAGTTCTATTGGGTAAGAGATAAAAGCAAAAAAGAAAAATTAGTCAAGTATTGTTTAAATCAGCCTGCGGCTCAAACTGCTCAAGAATTGGTAGTATGTGTAGCTAGGTACGATTTCTGGAAACCAAACGCAAAAAGAATGCTTAATCTATTTAAGGAAAAAGGAGATTCAGTTCCAAAATCTGCAATTACATACTACAAAAAAATTGTTCCCCTAGCCTATAATCAAGGCCCTTTTGGAACAATTGGATTACTAAAAAAAATTATTGTTTTCTTTAGAGGAATAAAAACACCCACACCCAGAGAACCTGGAAGTATAAATGAGATGAAAATATGGGCACATAAATCTACAGCACTAGCTTGTGAAAATTTAATGTTATCCTTAAGAGCATATGGATATGACTCTTGTCCAATGGAAGGAATAGACTCTAAAAAAATAAAGCAATTGCTTAAGCTTCCTAGAAAAGCGCAAATTTCAATGGTTATTAGCGCAGGTAAAAGAGCAGAAAATGGAGTTTATGGTCAACAGCTCAGATTTGACAATAAACATTTTATTAAAATTGTATAAATGAAAAAAAGATTTTTGTTAAGATTTTTAATTGGAATAGTTTTTATAAGTAGTTCACCTAATTTAAATGCACAAAAAATATCAACTAAAGAGTTGATTAAAAAAATGCATGATGGAATTGCAAAATACAGACACCTCAGGTTTACCCTATATAGATCTGAAAGAGTAGATGGGGAGCAAGTAATTGGAAGCTTTAATGGCAAACTATGTATGGATCCATTTATGATTTACATAAAAAATATGGTGCCAAATGAAGGATCAGAGCTACTATATAAAGAAGGTGAAAACAATAATAAGGCATGGGTAAATCCAGATATTTTTCCCTACATAACCATGTCTTTTTACCCAGAAAGTAATCTATTAAAAGCCGGTGGACATCACACCTTAAAAGATGCAGGTTTTGATTTGTTAGACGAAATTTTCAGAAACTACGAAAAAACGTATAAAGACGAATTATTCAACTACATATCCAATAAAGGATTGGTGAAATGGAACAATTCAAACTATTATAAAGTTATTTTAAATTACCCTGACTATAAAATTGAAACCTACAGGACCAAAGAAAATGAATCTCTTTTAAAAATTGCAAAAAATAAATTACTAAACTCCTATAAGCTTACGGAGCTAAACCCTTCTTACAAAGAAAACAAAACAATTCCTGAAGGAAAAGACATCACCATTCCTAATGCCTATGCTAAAAAATTCATAATGTATATAGATTCCAAAACATTTTTACCTCTATATCAAGAAATATATGACGAAATTGGCTTGTATGAAAAATACGTTTACAAAAACGTAGTATTTGAAGAACAAATCCCCAAAGAAGAATTTTCTATAGACTATAAAGAGTACGGTTTTTAAGCAAGATAATTCGTTTATTTTAAAAAATAATTACTTTTGCCGCATGCAAATACAGGTTCTAAAATCTAAAATACATCGAGTAAAGGTTACTGATGCTGATTTAAACTATATAGGAAGTATTACCATTGATCAAAATTTAATGGAAGCTTCAAACATTATTGCTGGTGAAAAAGTTCAAATTGTCAACATTAACAATGGTGAACGATTAGAAACCTATGTTATTCCTGGAGAAAGAGGAAGTGGAGAAATAGCGCTAAACGGACCAGCAGCAAGAAGAGTTGCCAAAGGTGATATCGTAATTATTATTGCCTATGCATTAATGGACTTTGAAAAAGCAAAAACTTTTGAACCAACTGTTATTTTCCCCAACGAAATCGACAATACATTAGTAGGTAATTAAACCCTAAATCCAACCACGCTGATATCGTCAATTTGTTCATGGGTGTAATTTTCTCCCTTCATCCAACTATTTATAGAATTATCAAGAATCTCCTTTTGCTCAGTCATTGGCAATTGATGAATGGAAACTAACAAATCCCTGAACCTAGTATATTTAAACTTCTTTCCTCTCTTCCCTCCGAATTGATCAACATAACCATCAGTAAACAAATAAATTAAATCTCCTTTTTTAACACTAACAGTCCCAGAAGAGAACTTATTTTCTTTCACTAAACCTAGTGTATAGCTATCTACAGAGTAAGCTTGTAATTCATTATCTCTTATTAAATAGAAACGTTGTTTAGAACCAGAGAACTTTAAGCACATTTCTTTTTGGTCATAACAAATAATCATCACATCCATCGTATCACGAAGATCATTTGAACTATTTATTCTTAAGTTATAATAATATTCATTCAGGTGATTGACGATATCTGAAATATCTTGAAGGTTAACCGTTGTCATTATTGAGTTCAACGCATCGTTTCCTATAATGCTCATTAGAGCCCCAGGCACACCATGGCCAGTACAATCATTTAATGCAAACAACACTTTACCACTAGGATGCTTTTGAGACCAATAAAAATCTCCACTTACAATATCCTTAGGCTTATACAAAATAAAATAATCATGAAAAATCCCTTTTAGCTGATTTAAATCTGGAAGAATAGACTGCTGAATTCTTTGAGAATAATTTAAACTATCGACAATTGATTCGTTCTGCTCTTTTAAATCATTTTGAAGCTTAGTATTTACAGTTATATCATTTAAATAAAGTCGAATAAATTTCATTTCATTATCTATATAGATATTGAAATCAAATTTTCTTTCCTCAAAATAAAATCCCTCTTTAATGTGATATTTACCTGTTTTCTTACCCTTAATTGTAGACTTAAGCAATCGTTTTAATTTTTCTACTAAAACTGGTTGGTCTTGAAAAATTGAAGCTAAATGGAAAATTTTTTCAGCAGCTTCATTAGCGAATTTTAAATTAAATTTAAAATCAAATTCTATTACAGGATTTGGATTATGGGCAGGGAAAAGAGCCATTTTGGAGAGCTCTTCATTTCTTTTAGCTAGCTCAGAAGTCCTATCGGCTATTGTTTTTTCCAAATCAGATTGGTGCTGAATTAAATCAAAATTCAATTGTGTCTGAATAATTTTAGTAGAAGTAATAGCAGAAATAGTTTCAAGTATACCTAAATGATTATTGGTAAAGAAATCTCTTTCAGGATGTTCAGAGTCTATAATTCCAATCACCTGATCTTCGTATACAATTGGAACAGTAATTTCGGATAAGCGACTATCATCATCAACAATATAACGACTGTCTTTAGAAGTATCTGAAACAATTTCGCTAACTCCAGATTTTGCAACATATCCTACAATACCTTCACCAGTTTTAATTTTTATGGGATTAAAAATTTCCCTTCCTTTTTGATTTTTTGTTCCATGAGAAGCCTTTTGCAATAAATATTCTCTTTTTTCATCAAAAACATAAATAACACAATCAATAAAACCAAGCTCAGCAACTGCCTCTTTAGCAACAGACCAAAGAACATCATCGTAGGTTTTGGCATTTTGAATCAAAATAGAAAACCTATTTATGATGGTGAGATTAGAAACCACATTTTTAAGCTCCTGATTTAAATCACTCTCTTTTTCAACCTTCTCTTTTAAATCTTTATTAGCCTTTTGTAAGGATTCTTCAATATGTTTTTTTTCTGAAATATTTTGTCTTATAGACCAAAACTCTTCAATTTCACCATCAATATTTTTAATGGGAAAAATATGAGTATACACCCAAAAATAATTGCCATTTTTACTTTGGTTTTTAAACTCCCCCTGCCAAACTTTTCCGGAATTTATCGTATCCCACATTTGCTTAAAATAGGCTTTAGAATGAAATCCTGAATTCAGCAGCTTAAAGCTATTATTTAACAATTGATTTTCTGCATATCCTGTAAGCTGAATAAATTGGGAGTTAACCTTTTTAATAATCCCTTTTTTATCTGTAATTGCAACTGCCGAGGAATTAAATAAAGCGGCTTGTAAATTATCGATTAGGTGATTACTTTTCTTTTTGTAAAACTTTAAATCTTCTGAAAGAGTAATTAGACCATAGGCAAGTTCCTTGTCTTTTTCAGACTTGAAATTATCTAGGTCTTCTAATGAAAAATCCAATTCATCGTTGAGAATTTGAGAAAGATAATCAGATATGATATCGTGATTAAAAATTTTCATCAATGTATTTTTTTGCTTGGTCGATTGAATTATGCAACTTAAAAGAACCTAACCCTATTGAAGCACCAACAAATTTAACAGCAACTTTTAACAAGAAATTTTTACCAACATAGACATGATAGGAAATTATTCTAGATTCCATTGCTTTAAAACGGTCTCTTAAAACAGCTCTTATTTCTGCAGTTGGAGGAGATGTGTCTGACAAATCCATAATCAAATGAAAATTATTATTTTGACTTATTGAATCCAAATAATCAAAATATTCATTTACCTGAGAAGTACTGGTTTTCTTAGATTCCTTAAAAACAATCACTAAATCTTTTGAAGATTCTGAAGCAATATAAATTTGGTGAACAGCTTTCATTTATTGATTAAAATAATTTAACTTAATATAAGTTTACTTAAAAGAAATTATGACAATTACCAACGAGTATTAATTTAAACAAACTTATATAAAGATAACTTCCATTTTTAAATATGTTAACAATTTTAGAAACTAGATAATTATTTAATGAAAATTAACATTTCATCAATTTGGCATAAATTTTCAGAAAATGGCATAGACATCAAACTTGATGATAATGAACTAAAATAGTTTCAATTCTTGAATTAAAGACCTATAAAAAATTATTATTTTCAATTATTTTTAATTTTTTAAAATGGATTTCTATTAATAATAAAATTCAAATGAAAAGAAGAAATTTTATCAAATTTTCAGCAATATCTGGGGCCACTATAGCTATTTCGGGGTATAGCAATTCATTGTTTGCACGAAAAAAGCCAAATTCATTGATTACATCAGGTTATTTGCCAAGGATTATATCTACCTGGAATCATGGAATGGCAGCAAATAATGAAGCTTGGAAAATAATTGAAAGCAATGGAGCTGCATTAGATGCAGTTGAAAAAGGAGTTCGAATAACAGAATCTGACCCCTCCAACAGAAGTGTTGGAATAGGTGGGCTTCCAGATGCAAAAGGAAATGTTACACTTGATGCTTGTATTATGGACCATAAGTTTAATTGTGGGTCAGTTTCTTTTTTGCAAAATATTGAAAATCCAATCTCTGTTGCTAGAAAAGTTATGGAACAAACACCTCACGTAATGTTAAGTGGTAAAGGGGCCTATGATTTTGCGATTGAAAAAGGGTTTAAACATAAAGATTTACTTACTAATGAAGCTAAATTAGCTTGGGAAAAATGGAAAGAAGAAGCTAAAAAAGAAAAACCAATTATCAACAATGAAAACCACGACACAATAGGATTATTAGCTATTGACAAAAAAGGAAATTTATCAGGTGCTTGTACAACCAGTGGATGGGCTTACAAGCTTCATGGAAGAGTGGGTGATTCACCAATTATTGGAGCAGGTTTATATGTGGATAATGAAATTGGTGCTGCATGTGCAACTGGTTTGGGTGAAGCTGTAATTAGAATATGTGGAAGCCACACTGTTGTGGAGTTAATGAGACAAGGACATTCTCCAGAAAATGCCTGTAAAATAGCTGTTGAGAGAATAATTAAAGCGCATGACAACTTAGAGGGACTTCAAGTGGGTTTTATCGCATTAAACAAAAAAGGTGAATACGGTGCTTACAGTGTTTATTCAGGCTTTAATTTTGCTGTAAAAGATGTTAAACAAAACACCATGATAAACGCTAAATATGAAATGGATTGGTAAAATAGTATTACTATGCATTTTTCTTAACAGCTGCCAATCAGTTAACAAAAAAAACTTTCCTAAAGCGAACTATTCTATTATTCCAAAGCCACAGTTTCTTTCAAAAAGCAATGGGGTTTTTGAACTCAACGAAAATACTATTCTTTCTTACGACAGTACTCAAGAAAAAAATGTACTTTTTTTTACCAATTTTATTAAAAATAAATACGGTATTTTACTTCAAAACAACAACCCTAAGAGTCATAAAAAAAATGAAATATCCTTTAGAAAACTCAACACTAAATTAAACCATCAGCAAATACACAACATAACTATTGAAAGCAACACCATTTCTATTTCATCAACAACTAAGTCAGGAACTTTCTACGCAGTACAGAGTCTTATTCAACTTATTGAATTAAACAATTCCCCAAAAAGTAAAACACTATATATTCCTAATGGAATAATAAAAGATTGGGCGTCTTTTAAACATAGAGGTATGTTGCTGGACTGCTGTAGACATTTCTTTAGTGTTTCCACAATAAAGAAATACCTCAAACTAATGAGCTACTATAAACTAAATATTCTGCACTGGCATCTTACAGAAGATCAAGGATGGAGAATAGCCATTGACTCCTACCCAAAGCTTACAGAAATAGGCGCTTACAGAAAAGACTCTTCCGGAATATATGGTGGTTATTATACAAAAGAAGAAATTAAAGAAATTGTATCGTTTGCTAAAGAATTACATATAGACATAATTCCAGAAATAGAGCTTCCTGGACACTCACAAGCTGCCATTGCTGCTTATCCTTATTTATCATGTACAAATGAAAAGTTTGAAGTTGCAAATGATTGGGGGGTGTTTAAGGAGATATACTGTGCTGGAAATGACAGTGTTTTTATATTCTTAGAAAATGTTTTGAATGAAGTTGTCGAGCTTTTTCCTTATAAATACATTCACATAGGTGGAGATGAAGCCCCAAAATATAGATGGGAAAATTGCGAAAAATGCCAGCAAATAATAAAGAAAAATCAGCTTAAAGACGAGCATGAATTGCAAAGTTATTTTATCCAAAGAATTAACAACTACCTTAAATCCAAAAATAAATCCATAATTGGATGGGATGAAATTTTAGAAGGTGGAATAGCTCATAATGCTACTGTTCAATCCTGGAGGGGCATCAATGGAGGGAAACAAGCTGTTAAAAATGGCAATCAAGCAATAATGTCTCCAACATCACATGCTTATTTTGATTACGATATTAAAACTACAGATTTAAAAAAAGTGTACGCATTTAATCCAATTCCAGATTCGCTTAATGAAAAGGAAAAAAAACTAATAATTGGAGGAGAATGTAATGTCTGGACAGAACATATTCCTGATGAAAATGAACTTGATAATAAAGTTTTTCCAAGATTACTGGCAATGGCTGAGGTTCTATGGACCAACGACAAAAACAGACAATACAACGAATTCAAAAGTAGAATCAACAGTCACTACCCTATTTTATCTAACAAAAAAGTAAAGTATGGAATAGAAGTTGTTCCATGTAAAATTGAAGTTAATAACGACAATGCTAAAATTAATTTAATTAAAGCAGATCAAGATTTAACATTAAAATATAAATGGTTAAATACTAACAATAGTTACACCTATTATAACGACTCTTCACTAATTGATGTAAAAAGTGACAAACTCATTGTACAGGCCTTTAAAAACAATACTAACTACGGCAAACCCATTTCTCAGCTATTTAAAAACCATTTGGGTCTTTCGGCAAATGTTAGCTACTTAACAAGCTATAACTCAAATTATAAGGGTAATAAAGAACTCAACCTAGTAGATGGAAAATTAGGCTCTAAAGATTTTAGAGATGGATGTTGGCAAGGGTTTTGGGGAAAAGATTTAAAATGCACCATTGATTTGAAAAAGATTAAACCAATAAAAAAAATTGGTGCTCGTTTTTACCAATATAATAATTCATGGATTTTCTTTCCCAAAGAAATTCATATTGAATCATCTGCAGACAGTATTACATGGAAAAAATGGGGTACAGTAAACAATAAAAAAAGTAACCGTTTAAGAGGTAAAAACATTCAATCATATGAACTAACTAATCCTAAAACCATCGCTAGATACATTAAAATACACGCTAAAAATTTAACTACCGTTCCTTTATGGCATGAAGCAGCTGGATCTGGAGCTTGGCTATTTTGTGATGAAGTAATTATAGAATGAAAATTGAATTTTGCATAGAATCAGTTAAAGGAGCAAAAGCAGCACAGAAACATAATGCTCACAGAATAGAGCTTTGCTCTAACCTCGATAAAGATGGATTAACTCCAAGTAAAGATTTAATAACTCAATGCACCTGGCTTTTCTCTGGGGAAACTCATATTATGGTACGTCCAAGGGAAGGGGATTTTGTTTACAATCTCAGAGAGATTACCCAAATGAAAAATGAAATTACTTTAGCTAAAAAACTAAATGTTAAAGGAGTTGTTTTTGGGGTTCTTACAAAAGATAATTCCGTAGATCTTAAAGCTAATTTAAGCTTAATTACTCATGCTAAACAACTTGGGCTTACAACTACTTTTCATAGAGCATTTGATGTTTGCAAAAACCCATTTAAAACCCTAGATCAACTCATTGATTTAAAATTTGATCGTATACTGAGTTCAGGTCAAAAAGACAAAGCACAAGAAGGAATTAATTTACTTTATGAGCTAAAATTAAGAGCTAAGAATAAAATTGAAATCATGGCTGGTAGCGGAATAAATGAACACAATGCACATTTATTTAACACTATGGTTGATGCCATACATTTTACCGTTCACAAAAAAAACAAGAAACAAGAGAATACTGACTATATTAACACTAAAAAAATTGAAAAAATAAAATCGATGATTAATTTACAGTAACCTCATCAAAAAACAACCATGTATCTCCACCCTTACCCAAATGCCAAGACGGACACTTCCCATAGTTTTTGGCTATAATTTTAATGTACCTAGCAGAAGTTTTTATAGGAATAGGACATGAAAAATCTTGAATAAAACACCCGTACTTATCATCTGGGAAATTATTTTTTACAATAGAAAGTCTTGAGTAGTTAACATTATCATTTGATGTTAAAAATTCTATGTTTTTGGGGAACCAAATCCAAGACTTAATATCCTGAAGAGCTCCTATAGAAATCGAATGGAGTTGTTTTTTTTCACCTAAGTCTACAATAGCTTCAAATTGCTGATTATGATATCCCTGCCAATACCCAGTCATAAAATTGTCAGGTCCTTTTAACCCATCAATTAAAGCGTTATCACCTCCAGCATTGTATTGATTACTGTAGCTAGCATTTAATTGTAATGTTCTTGCGCCTTCATACTTAAAGTAATTGGCTGAAACCATCTTACTTTTCTTTTCTCCTAGAACACAATAGGCACTAAAAGTGGCAGAAGATTTAATATAAAATGGATGATTATAAATATTAAAAACAGAATCTCCTTTTGATTTAATAAAAATCTCAGCATCCGTATCATTTGATATTAGCTCTATTAAAATAGAGTCTTTAAAAGATTGTTGATTAGCTGTAAAATATGGAACACAAACGATACGATTTAATGTGTCAATTTTAGAAATTGGAATATTTTCTTTTCCCCATTCACTTGGCAAGGGACCCAATTCAAAAATCAATTCTCCACCACTTATAATATCGTTATGATTTAAGTAAGATTTATCGTACTGCTTTTGATTTAAAAAAACATTTTGAATGTAAATATCATCAGAATTAGTTCTGTTGGCTATAATTGTAAATTGATTTCCATTTTCTAGATTTATGGCTACTTTATCAAAAGATGGAGTTCCTATTGTATAATAAGGCAACCCTGGAGTAACAGGGTAAAAACCAAGAGCACTTAGCACATACCATGAAGACATCTGACCACAATCCTCATTTCCAGAAAGACCATCAGGATTTGAGGAATATTGCTCATTTACAATCTGAGCAACCCGTTGTTGTGTTTTAAATGGCTTATGTATGTAATTGTACAAGTAAGCCATATGATGACTAGGCTCGTTACCATGAGCATATTGTCCTATTAGACCTGTAATATCAGATTGGTGTCTTCCAGATAATTCAGAGCTGGTTTGAAAAAGCTCATCCAATTTATGCTCAAAATTTTCTTTCCCTCCATGCAATTCAATTAGACCTGAAATGTCTTGAGGAACAAACATACTGTATTGCCAAGAATTAGCCTCAGTAAAATTAAAGTTCACTTCACTAGCAACAAAGCCATACTGCCAGCTTCCATTAACCTTAGACTGCATAAACCCAGAAGAAGGATTGAAACAATTTTTATAATTCTGAGAACGAGAAATGTAGTTTTTGTAAACATCACTTTTATTCATCTTTTGTGCAAGCATTGCAATACACCAATCGTTGTAAGCATACTCCAACGTTTTGGAGACCGATTCTGTTTCCATCTCTGCAGGAATATAACCATGAGTGATATATTCTGGAATACCTAGCTCATCTCTTGTTGAAACAGCTAGCATAGCATCCATTAATTGATCTTTATTTTGAATTTCAATTCCCTTAACTATTGCGTCATAAATAACAGAAACCACATGGTAACCTATCATACAGCCAGTATAATTAGCAGATAACTCCCAAATGGGTAGCTGCCCTCCATCTATGTAGTTTTTTAAAAATGTAGAGATAAATGCTTTTGTTTTTTCTTGTTCAATTAAGGTATACAAAGGATGGGTAGCTCTAAAGGTATCCCACAAAGAAAAAATGGTATAAGTATTCTCTTTTGAGTGATGAACTTTAAGGTCTGTTCCTCTGTAATCTCCATTTACATCATTAAATATATTAGGAGCTATCATACTGTGGTAAAGAGCAGTATAAAAAATGGTTTTTTTATCTTGATTGGCATCAGAAACATCCATTTTTGATAGGGCACGCTCCCATTTTAATTGTGCTTGGTATTTATATTTATTGAAGTCCCAATGATTTGCTTCAGAAAGTAAGTTTTCCTTTGCCCCTTCAATACTGACTGCTGAAATTCCAACTTTCACCATCAATTCACCATCTTTTAAATCAATAAAACGTAAAGCTAATTTTGTTGAGTCTTTAATGTCAGAAGAATAACATTCAACAATATCAATATCATTTGAGGTTTGAAGATAAAAGTAAAAGTGCTGGTTTTGAGCCCAAGACCTGGAGATTCGATGACCAATTATTTCAGTTGAAGAAACCTGTTTTAAACTCCAATCGAGTAAGGGATCTCTATGTTCAAGATCTATAATGACATTCGCAGTGTCAAATTTTGAAAATTGGTATTTATGGACACCAACCCTATCTGTAGTGGTTAACGCAACGGCAATACTATCTTTTTCTAGCAGAACTTTATATATGCCTGGTTTGGCATACTCATTATTTTTATTAAAGTTGGAGCAATACCCCTCTGTAGAAGTATTATACCCATTATTAAACATTACTTTTCCATTGGTTGGCATAAGCAAAAGATCGCAATAGTCTCCTACTCCAGTTCCACTTAAATGGGTATGACTAAATCCATAAATAACTGAATCTGAGTAATGATATCCAGAACATCCATCCCATCCCTCAATTCTAGTATCTGGACTCAACTGCACCATTCCAAAAGGAGTTGTTGAACCTGGAAAGGTATGTCCATGACCACCAGTACCAATAAATGGATTAACGAGTTCAACCTTATCAAAGGATGATTTACAACTGATAAAAAAAAGTAAAAAGAAAAAACTTAGAATAAAAAAACCTCTATTTTTCAACATAGCTAATTCCTTGTTTTAACAATACTTTCTTTGTTCTGAACGCATAAAAAATTAGGTATATGAAACACATAACAGCTATCCAATACGAAGACTGAATACTAATGATATCTGCCAGTTTACCTTGAATAGGAGGAATAATTGCACCACCTAAAATCATCATTATTAAGAATGCAGAACCTTGAGAGGTGTATTTTCCTAATCCTGCTATACTTAAAGAAAAAATACAAGGCCACATTATAGAACAAAACAACCCTCCACTTAAAAATGCAAATAAAGCAAGGTTTCCACTTGTAAACAACCCAATTAACATGGCTATAACTCCAAATCCACTGAAAACTTTAAGTGTTGCTATGGGTTTATCTTTTGCAATAAAAAATCCAATTATTTGAACAGCTACACATAAAGAAAATATGAATACTTCATTTAGTGAATAAGATCCATAATTAACCAATAAAATCACCCCTAAAGCAACATATGGAACAATTATTAACAACCATTTTTTTAATCCTTTTGAAGGGTTAAAAACAGTAATTGCACCTACCCATCTGCCAATCATTAATCCTCCCCAATACAAAGAAATAAATGGAGCTATTTCAGCATCATTCATTACTGGAAGACCTAATGGATTTAAATTTTTCTTTAAATCGAATACATTTTTAAGCAATTCACCCAAATTACTCTGGATAGTTACTTCAACTCCAACGTAAGTAAAAATAGCCAGCATACCTAAAACCAGCTGAGGATATTGCATTGCACCCCAACCAGAAGGATTTATTGATGAGCTTTTATAAGCATAAAAAATACAAAATACAATAGCTAATAAAGCAACTAACAACAAGATTAATCTTTTAATCTCAAGAGGGTTTTTAATATTATCTAAGTTTGATTGAAGTGATTTTATGTTTAAAGTCATGTTAGCATATTGACATTTAGGTTCAGCAGTTGCTATAGAATCAATTTTAGATTCAATTTTAAATGAAATAAAATCATTTGCTTTTTCATATCTTTTAATTGTATCATCTTTTAATTTTAGTCTTTTAGAAAAAGATTCTTCTATTTCAAAATAAGATGTGTCAATATTATGAAAAAGAAGCTTCATGTCTAATTTTTCATTTTCAATTAAATCAGATATTTCATCAATGTCTTTTTGATCATTAGAATTATAAGACATAAAAACAATTGTAAAGCATGCAATCATAAATAATGAAAGAACAATTAATAAGTTTTTTGCCTTATTAGCAGGTTGAAAAGTAGCATCTGATTTAGCTTGAGGAAGTCTTTTTGAAAAATAAAATAAAGCTGCAGCAGCTATAAATAAACCTGCAACTCCTAGATATAACCCTTGAATTGTATTTAATTTTATCTGATTATTTCTAACCATCAATTCAAGCTCTTCACCAGAAATTGGAGTTGACCCAAAAATAATTAATGCTACAACAATTGGACCGATAGTAGTACCAAAAGAGTTAATTCCACCCGCTAAATTTAAGCGGTGAGATGCTTTTTGAGGTTCACCTAAAGAAACTGCAAAAGGTTGAGCAGCAGTTTGCTGTAAAGAAAAACCTAAACCAACAATAAAAAGAGCAATCAAAACATAATAAAAAACATGAGTACTTCCTTGTTCTGCACCATTAACTGAGGGGTACATGGCCAAAGCACCAATAGCTGAAATTATTAACCCATAGATAATACCATTTTTATAACCCCAGGAATTAAGAATATCTTTTGCGGATGAACTTGACAAGATAAACAACAAAAGTGCACCAAAATAATACGCCCCATAAAAAGCAAAGTCAACCAATTGCGATTGAAATTGATCAATCTGAAAATATGTTTTACAAAAGGGAATAAATACACCATTAGATGCCGCTATAAATCCCCAAAAAAAGAAAACGGTTACGAGTGTTGTTAATGCTGAGTTATTTTTTTGACTAGTCATTTAAAAGTTAATTACGTTTAGCTTAGGAAAATGTGAATTTATTAAATTAAAAACACTTATTTATTCATCAAACAACAACATTTAGTTATTTATAGTGTTTCTTTAAACATTATCAAATTACAACTACATATTAAACTAAATTTGCAAAAAAATTAGGAATGACAAAAAAAGCAGTAAAGGGATTTTCCAAACTTTCTAAAGAAGGAAAAATTGAATGGATCGCCAATGAATACCTTGGAGGAGATGAAAATTGCATAGATCTACTAAAAAGCTATTGGCATAATGACGGAGCCGTTCAAAAAATTCATGATGAATTTATTGAAAACACCATTTCTAACTTTTATGTTCCTTTTGGGATTGCACCAAATTTTTTAATCAATGATGAAATCTTTTGCGTGCCAATGGCCATTGAAGAAAGTTCAGTAGTTGC
>PAZE01000022.1 GCA_002716065.1 Crocinitomicaceae bacterium
TAATCTAAAAAGTGTGCAAATAATGTGCAAACATACTTTTGTGCAAAGTATATAAAAGTAGGTTTAACAGATAGTGGGCAATACTGGATTCGAACCAGTGACCTCTTGCCTGTCAAGCAAGCGCTCTAAACCAACTGAGCTAATTGCCCTAAAAGAAAAAAGCTTCAGAAAACTGAAGCTTTGTGGGCGATACTGGATTCGAACCAGTGACCCCCTGCTTGTAAGGCAGGTGCTCTGAACCAGCTGAGCTAATCGCCCTTAAATTAGGAGTGCAAATATATCTATTTTTGGTAGTTCAACAAATTATGTAGGAAAAAATTCACTTAGAATATCTGCAACTAAAAATGCACTGCCTCCAATAAAAATTAAATCTTCTTTTTGTGCTGTATTTTTAGTCCATAAAAAGGCTTTTTTAGGGTCTTTAATTTCAGTTGTTTTTGGGAAGTTTTTCATTCTAGCTTTAAGAACTTTACTTGAAAGTGCTCTTTTTGTACATGGCTGAGTTATAACATAATAGATTTGATGTGGAAGCTTTTCCAGCATACTTTCAATGTTTTTATCATCTGAAATGCCTAGTATGAAGTAGATCTTTTTAGAGTTATTTTTTTTAAGCTCCTTGCAAATCATAGAAAAAGCTTGTTCGTTATGGCCAATATCTGCAATGGTTAGCGGCTTGGTATCTAGAACTTCCCACCTTCCTCTTAATGAAGTGTTTTTAATTACATTTTGCAACCCTTTATTTAGTTGATTTTTATCTATTGAAAATTTTAACCCAAAAATTTCAATGGCTTTGCTTACTATACTAGAATTAAATAATTGAAAATCTCCCTTAAGATCGCTTTTAATGGCATCTTTATTTTCAGCAATATGTAGCTTAGAGTTTTTCTTTTTTGCAATTGTTTTAATGGTGTCTAAGGCTTCATTTTTTATCTGACTTCCTACAATTACGGGGGTGTTTTCTTTAATAATTCCACCTTTTTCATAGGCGATTTCTTTAATACTATTGCCTAAAATATTCTGATGATCTTTTCCTATGGTGGTAATGATGCTGAGTATGGGTGAGATTACATTGGTGGAATCTAACCTTCCTCCTAAACCAGTTTCAACAATGGCAAAATCTACTTTTTCTTTCTTGAAGTAATAAAAGGCAAGAGCGGTTGTCCATTCAAAAAAAGAAGGATTTACAGGAGCAAATAATGCTTTGTATTTTTCTACAAATTCAATTACAAACTCCTTTGAAACGGGGGTTCCATTAATTTTTATTCGTTCTCTAAAATCGGAAAGGTGAGGGGAGGTGAAGATGCCTACTTTGTACCCAGCTTCTTGAAAAACAGAGCCCAGCATATGTACTACAGACCCTTTACCATTTGTTCCAGCAACATGAATAGTTTGTAACGTATTCTGAGGATTCCCCAAAGCATTACATAAAGAATAAATATTTGACAAATCAGCTTTGTATGCTTTTACACCTTCTTTTTGATACTGAGGAAATTGATTAAAGAGATACTCAAGAGTATCTTGATAAGTAGACATTATTCTAATGTGTATTCCATTTGTTTAAAGACGCGATCTTTCATTTTGGCAGATGAGCTTGGGGTAAATTTAAATTTAGCTTTACAGTCTTTTTCTATGAATTTTTTATCACTATTGGAAAGCGTAATGGTTGTTTTTTGGTGAGGATGTAACACTGTTGTAGAAATAACATTCCCATTTCTATCAATAATGAACTCAACCATAACACGACCCTCCCATTTTGGAGAGTTGTCTAGTTTAGGATTGCCAATTACACCTCTTCCAGTTCCATCTCCAATTCCACCTCCTGTATTGGGGCCATCTCCTGTTCCCATCCCATTTCCTGATCCACTTCCACTTTGGCTTCCATTGTCGTTATTTCCATTTCCGAATAGATTGTTGAAATTATTTTTTGGCTCCTCGGTTTCTTGTTCATCTTCTCCAGTAGCCTGACCTTCAACATTTCCACTTTCAGTTTCCACAGGAGATTCTTCTTGAGTAATTTCTTCTTTACTGCTAGATTCTACTTCTTCGGGTGTGGTTTCTGAAGATGCTCCTGAATTACCCCCTCCAGCGTCAGAAAAATCAAGAACTATAAGCTCTTCAAGGGTAAATTGAGGAGGGTCTTGAATTTCAACACAGCCTTTGCTAAGGAAAATAAACAGCAAAAGTCCAATGTGAAAAACAGTTGTAGCTATCCAACCAATTCTATTGTCTATGCGTTTTATAAAATCCAAATTACTTTGCTACTTTAGTTTTAATTACAACTTTTAGGGCATGCTTTTTGGCAATCTTAATTACGTTGTAAGCATATTCTCTATCGGTGCTTTTATCTGCAAGAAGTTCAATGGTTTTGTTTTCACCAATCAGTTTTAAAAGAGATGCCTCTAGATCACTTTTTGAAATAGGAGTTTCACCATTAATAAAGTATGTGTTTTTATCGGTAATGTAAACCTTTATAGGTGAGGTTAAGGAAGGATCTCCATTGCTTGAAGGTAGTTCTATATCTTGAAATCTATCAACCTTTGTAGAAACGATGATGAAAAAAATCAACAATAAAAAAACTAGGTCAGTCATAGAAGACATTCCTCCTTCAATTTTAACGTTATTTGACTTTTTAAATCCCATTGTTATTTCTCAGAATTCATTACTATTTTAAAGTTATTGTGTTTAGCAATGTCAATTACCTTTACTGAATATTCCCAATCACTTTTGGCACTTCCATACAGAGCAATTATACTGTCTTTGCCAATATTCTGAAGTATTTGTTTTTCAAGTTCTTCTCCTTTTTCTTTTATGTCTGCTTCCTTATCAACCATCAATCTTTTTCCATCAATAAAATACTCGTTGTTGTCATTAATGTTAACCTCTAAAATCTTTTTATCTGAAGCGCTTCCACCATTTTTAGGAACATCTATGTTTACTCCAGCAGTAATTAGAGTAGAAATAATAATGAAGAAAATCAGCAGTAAAAATACAAGGTCTGTCATAGTAGACATTCCCCCTTCAAGTTTAACTTTATTTTCTGAACGAAAATCCATACTGCTATTTTCCTGGGGCTTCTAAAATATCTAGAAATTCTAAAGATGCACCCTCCATATTATGAATAACTTTCTCTACTTTACTTACCAAGTAGTTGTAGGCCATGTAAGCGATAATTCCAACAATTAAACCACCAACAGTAGTTATCATTGCCTCCATAATACCACCAGAAAGGATAGTGATTTCAAAGTTGTCTGCTGTAGACATGTTCTGAAATACTTTTACCATTCCAAGAACTGTTCCTAAGAACCCAAGCATTGGTGCAACGCCAGAAATGGTAGCCAGCATGGTTAGCCTTCTCTCCAATTTGCTAATTTCAAGTTTGCCAACATTTTCAATTGATGTGGTAATATCTTTCATTGGTTTGCCAATTCTATTCAATCCTTTTTCTACCATTCTTGCAATAGGATTGTCGGTAGATTGACACATTTGCTTGGCAGCATCTAACTTTCCATCAGTAACATAGGAATTAATTTGATTCATAAAGTCACTCTTTCCTTTTAGGGCTCTTTGCACAGCTAAAAAGCGTTCAATAAATATGTACACCGCAACAATAGAGAAAGTGAAAAGTAAAGACATCACAATAATACTTGTTAAGCTATATTCACCAGTCGTTTTGTCGTATCCCCAAATGAGTTGCAATAAAGATATTTGTTCGCTAGGTTCAAAAGAAATTCCAGTGCTATCTGAGATAGCATCCTGCATTTTAAATAAAATATCAGAGAAGTTAAATGTCATAGTTGTATAATTTAACGGAAAATTAGAGATTATATTATTAGAAAAAATACTGCTGAGCTAATAGAAATGCACCGGCACCTGTTAAATACCCAATTAATGCCAGCCAACCTATTTTTTTTAAGTACCAGAAAAAGGAAATTTTTTCCATTCCCATAGCAACTACTCCGGCAGCAGAGCCAATAATTAACATGCTTCCTCCAGTTCCTGCTGCATAAGCAATAAAATGCCAAGTTTCGTTATCCATTGCAAGATCAGGGAACATTCCCATGCTTGCTGCAACTAGTGGAACATTGTCAATGACAGCTGATCCAGCACCAAGAAGAATTACAAATAGATCAATAGGAATTGTCTTTTGAACATCATTACCGAAAGTGAAAACTAGTCCTAATGATTCTAATGCCGCAACAGTCATTAAAATTCCTAAAAAGAATAAAATAGATGGCATTTCTATTTTAGATAGCGCACCAAAAGTAGGGCTGCTATGATGGGATTGTTCTTGTTTTTCCAATTGCCCTTCAACACTAGTAATGCTAAATTGTCTTGAACTAATAATTTCTGCTACTAAGGCTACAATTGATAGCGAAAGCATCATGCCAACATATGGAGGTAGGTGTGTGAGCGTTTTAAAAATAGGAACAAAGATAATTAATGAAAGGCCTAAGTAGAGCATTAATGGACCTTTGCTGTTTTGTTCTCCTTCAGAAGGTGGGGCATCAAAATTACCTTTAAAAGGCTTTAATAGACTGGCTATAAAAGTGGGAATAACCATACAAATAAAAGAAGGAACAATCAGTAGTCTAATTAGTTCAATAGTAGATACTTTTTCTCCCATCCATAGCATGGTAGTGGTGACATCACCAATTGGAGACCAAGCTCCACCAGCATTGGCGGCTATAATTATTAGACCAGCAAACCATATTCTGTCTTTATTTTCTGGAACTAACTTTCTAAGAATAGTAATTAGTACAATTGTAGCTGTAAGATTATCAATTATAGCAGAAAGAATAAATGCTAGAGCACACATGATCCAAAGTAATGAACGCTTTTTGTTGGTTTTAATAAATCGTTTTATGGTGGAAAATCCATTAAAGTGATCTATGATTTCTACAATAGTCATTGCACCAACAAGGAAAATTAATATCTCACATGTTTTTCCAAAATGATATAGTAAAGTGCTCTCTAGCCATTCCATCTTAGACTTAGAGCCTGGTACATGGTGCCCTTCTAAATTAGGATCAATATTGGCAAATCCCTGTACCATTTGATGATTTGCTGAATCAAACCAATTTTCGAAACCATCAATACCTATTGCAACACATGCCCAAGCAAGAGCCATCATTAGAAGTGCAGGTATTAGTTTATCGACTTTTATAGTGTGTTCAATAGTAATGGCGAAATAGCCTAAAATAAATATTGTTATAATAATTGCTTCCATAGTCGATTAAATTAATTGTTTTAATGCAATTTCAAAAGCAGATTTAGAAATCCTTTTAGTTGAATTACTATGATTGTATACTTTCTCAAGCGCATTTTTAATGGTATTAGAGGTGTCTTCAAAAATAGCATCATCTTCAATTACTCCAATATCATTACCCATTAAATATCCAAAAACTCTTGCCATTCCACAATTGGAGATGAAATCGGGAATTACACTTGTTTTCGAATCGGTGTAATCGGCAATAGGGCCAAAGAAAATTTCAGGATCAGCAAAAGGAACATTAGCTCCTGGTGCAATTACCTCAATTCCAGTATTAATCATTCTATCGATTTGATCTTTTGTAATTAATCTAGATGCGGCACATGGAATAAAGATTTCAGCTTCAAGATCCCATATTTTCTCGTTAACCTCCTCAAAAGAAAGCATGTCTTTAGCATTAAGAGTGTTACCATTTTTTGTTAAAAAAAGTTCCTTCACTTGTTCAAAGGATAACCCATCTTTATTGATTATTCCGCCAGCTCTATCAATTATTCCAACTACTTTGGCTCCTTCTTGAGCAAGGTAATATGCACCAGCAGAACCTACATTCCCCCATCCTTGAACAACAATTCTTTTTCCTTTAAGGTTGCCACCATAAATGTTGTAGTAATGTTTTACGGATTCAGCAACGCCATATCCTGTAATCATATCTGCAACAACATATTTTTTAGAAACATCTGGAGAATAAGTTTCATTTTCAATAACTTTTAAAACACCTTGTCTTAATTGTCCAATTCTATTTATTTTTTGAGCTTCTCTAGGTTGAAAGTGTCCATTAAAAACACCTTCTTGAGGATGCCAAACACCACAATCTTCAGTAATTGGAATTACTTCATGTATTTCATCAACATTTAAATCTCCACCAGTTCCGTAATAATGCTTTAAAAGCGGAGTAACTGCTTCATACCACCTTTTTAAGACTCCAGCTTTCCTTGGATCATTTGGATCAAAATTAATTCCTGATTTTGCTCCTCCAATTGGAGGACCAGAAACAGTAAATTTAACTTCCATTGTTTTAGCTAGTGAAGTAACCTCATGTTGGTCAAGTCCTTTTCTCATTCTTGTCCCACCACCAGCGGCACCACCTCTTAGAGAATTAATTACTACCCATCCTTCAGCTTCAGTTTCGGGGTCTTTCCAGTTAAAAACAATCTCAGGGGTTTTATTTTCAAATTTTTGAAGAAGTTCTCTCATTTATTCTGTTGTTAAGCAAGCAAATTTATGAAAATATTAACCTTAATTAATTAAACTTATTTTATTTATAAAAAGTCTGATATTAAGTTGTTAACCATGGTGAATTACACCTCCAATGCTGTCTTTGTTAGCTCCGGTAACTGATTTGTAAATATTGGGTTTGTTTTCTACCCTCAAAATACCAAGAAAAGCAAATATAAGGGCTTCTTTATAGTCAATTATTTGGGTGTTTGGTAAAATACAATTTATCGAAAAATCATTTTTAAAGCTTTTAACCCAATGAGTATTATGGGCTCCACCGCCAGTAATTAAAACAGTTTCACCAGTTGAAACAATATCACTAATACATTTTCCAAGATGAGTGGTTAATGTAGCTAGCTTGTCTGAAATACTTATTGTTGATTGATCTAAAACAGGTTTAAACCAATTGTCAAAGTCTTCTTTACCTAAAGATTTTGGAAGGCTTAATTGTAAGAAGGGTAGAGCGTTAAGTTGTTTTAATAATTCAATATTTACTTTTCCCTTTGCTGCACTATTTCCATTTTCATCAAATAGTTTTTTTTCAAACGAACATAAGTAATTGCTAGCCATATTTGCAAAAGTGATGTCTCCACCAATTCGAGTTTTGTTTTTTTCATAAGAAATGTTCGCAATTCCTCCAAGATTTAGACAGTAGTCGTAGTTGTAAAATAACCATCTGTCTCCAAATGGAACTAAAGGAGCCCCTTGACCAGATAATTGAACATCTAAATCCCTGAAGTCTGATACAACTTTTTGTTTTGTTGTTGCAGCAATTGATGAACCTGCTCCCAGCTGAAAAGTAATTTTACTTTCAGGTTGATGAAATATAGTATGTCCATGAGAAGCAACACAATCGACTTTCTTAATTTTATTGTTTTTTATAAATGTATTGATGATTTTACCAAGATAATTTCCATACTCGTTATGTAATAAAATAAGTTCATAACCGCTTAATTTATGAGCAGCATTAAGTTTATCTGTCCAAAATTTATCGTAAGCAATACATTCAGCGAAATGTATTGAAAAATTCCAATTTTCTAAGAAACTAAATGAGCAGTAAACAATATCTACTCCGTCTAATGATGTTCCAGACATAACCCCTATAGCATGGTAATCTTTCATAAAAAGCTTTAACATTCTTTTATCTAGTGAATATATAAACTAAATTTACCCACTTCAAAAAAATAAATTATGAATTTTCAACTTTCAGAAGAACATCTTGCTGTGAAAGATGCAGCTAAAGATTTTGCAGAAAATGCTTGTAAACCCGGAGTAATAGAAAGAGATAGAGATCAAATTGTGCCTTTAGAACAACTAAAGCAGCTTGGAGAGCTTGGTTTTATGGGGATGATGGTAGATCCTAAGTACGGTGGTAGCGGTATGGATACCTTAAGCTATGTTATTGCAATGGAAGAAATATCTAAAATTGATGCCTCTGTTTCTGTTGCTATGTCTGTAAACAACAGCTTGGTTTGCTGGGGATTGGAAACATTTGGTTCTGAACAACAAAAGCAAAAATATCTTGTGCCTCTTGCTAAGGGAGAAAAAGTTGGTGCTTTTTGTTTGTCTGAACCTGAAGCTGGATCTGATGCTACTTCTCAAAGAACAACTGCAATTGATAAAGGAGATTACTATCTATTAAATGGTACTAAAAACTGGATTACCAACGGAAGTACTGCTTCTACCTACTTGGTAATTGCTCAAACAGATGTGGAAAAAGGACATCGTGGAATAAATGCCTTTATCGTTGAAAAAGGATGGGCTGGTTTTGATATAAGTGCTAAGGAAGATAAATTAGGAATTAGAGGAAGTGATACGCATACACTTGTTTTTACAGATGTTAAAGTTCCAAAAGAGAATAGAATAGGAGAGGATGGCTTTGGATTTAAATTTGCAATGAAAACACTTTCTGGTGGTAGAATAGGCATAGCTGCACAAGCTTTAGGAATTGCAGCCGGTGCTTATGAGCTGTCTTTGGCTTATTCTAAAGAAAGAGAAACTTTTGGCAAACCAATTGCTCAACATCAGGCCATTCAGTTTAAATTGGCAGATATGGCTTTAGAAATTGAAGCTGCAAGAATGCTTGTTCATAAATCTGCCTGGCACAAAGACAATGGAATGGATTACTCTATATCTGGGGCTATGGCAAAGCTTAATGCTTCTGAGGTTGCTATGAAAACTACTGTTGAAGCCGTTCAAATTCATGGAGGATACGGATATGTTAAAGAGTACCATGTAGAAAGATTAATGAGAGATGCTAAGATTACTCAAATTTATGAAGGAACCTCTGAAATTCAACGTATTGTAATTGCTAGAGGTATTCTTAGTTAAAGGATTAAAAGTCAATAAAAAAAGGGGAAAGCTAGCTTTCCCCTTTTTTTATGAATACGTTTGAAACTTCTTATTCGTAAGTTCCAAGTCCAACAGGACTTCCTACCCTGTCCATAGCACATCTAAAACCAATGGTAGCGTTAGACATATTTTCGTCTAAGAAACGTCTAGCTCCTGGATTTAAGTAGTAGGCTCTATCTTGCCATGAACCACCTTTGTATACCTTAGATTTATCAGATATAAGTGAAGTTGGTGA
Organism: Crocinitomicaceae bacterium; assembly: GCA_002716065.1. Classification (GTDB taxonomy): domain Bacteria; phylum Bacteroidota; class Bacteroidia; order Flavobacteriales_D; family Parvicellaceae. Next base: position 9,072 of record PAZE01000022.1, read on the forward strand.
ACCAGCAACAACACCAAGAGCTGCTTCCATTCCACTTTGGTACATTGCCCAATCTTCATTCTTTTTACCTGAGTTAAAGTCCTTAATATACTGCTCATTGGCATCATTACCAGGGTAATACATAGAGGATTTCAAATCGCCATCTAAATAGTCAATATTATCAGCAATTCTATAGTTTCTTCTGTTGATGTTTTCCTCAGCTCTAACTTCTCTAACCTTAAGGTTTCCAGGAGTGTTGAGGATGAAATCAGAAAGTCCAGTTCGAATAATGGGGCTGATTTGAAGTGTGTAACCAGCCAATTCAGGATCTTGCTGAACCATCATTTCATAATCATCAAACACATTGTCAAAGATCTCTTGAATTTTTAAAGAAGCTTCTACAGTTTGCTTTTTCTCAAGAAGAGTTTTAGCATCCTTAACTGTATTTTCAATAGCAGTTAGTAAGCTATCTTCTAAAGCATCTAATCTGTTTTTCTGAGAATATCCATATGTTCTACCAGCTCCAGAGTGCTTAAGCTCTGTATTGGCTTTACCTTGTCTTTCTGCCCTGAAGTCAATAAGATACTGTTCAATTCCATAAATATCGTAAATGGTAGCATCGTACTTTTCATCAATTGTTCCAGTAGGTGTTAAAACTTTAGTTTTAAATACATTACCACGGAATGGACGGAAATCACTAACATCTTCAGATGTAAGAGGTCTATATACATCAAGTACCCATTCACTTACATTTCCTGACATATTGTACAGACCGTAATCATTTGGCCAATAGGAATATATTGGTGCAGTAACGTCAGCATTATCATTTAAATGACCAGCCACCCCCATATAATCACCTCTTCCTCTCATGAAATTTGCTAGCATATCTCCTTGCCATTCATCTTCTGGGTTTCTTACCCAGTGACCATTCCAAGGATAAATTCTTCTTTCAACAACACGCTCATCAATAGTATTACCAATTAAACCATAAGCAGCAAACTCCCACTCTGCTTCAGTTGGTAATCGGTATCTTGGAAGAAGAATTCCATCCTCCATTCTAACATTTCTGACTGACATGTTTCTAGCTTTGAATTTTCCTGTGGTAGGATCATATCCACCTTTAGAAGGATCTAAATCTGGAATTTGACCAAGAGGATTAAGACCTTGCTCATACTGTCCAGCTAAATAAGCGTCAGTGTTAAATGGTTCGTTTTGTTGGTTGGGGTTTACAATAAGTACACCCTCTCTAATAAGTATATATTCGTTGACACGATCAGTTCTCCAAGCGCAGAAGTCACTTGCTTGAAGCCAAGAAACTCCAACAACAGGATAATCTCTGTAAGATGGATGTCTTAAATAATATTCAACATAATTTTCATTGTAACCCATTTTATCTCTCCAAGAAAGAGTATCTGGAAGTGCTTTTTTGTATATCATTGGATAGTCAGTATAAGTCCTACCTACCCAATACAAGTATTCACACCAGTTGAAGTTTGAAATTTCAGTTTCATCTATATAAAATGAAGAAACAGTAACTCTTCTAGGTATATTGTGATTTTCAAGAGTAACATCTTGTTCTATTCTACCCATTGTAAAGGTTCCACCCTCAATAAGAATTAAACCGGGGCCAGTTTCTTGTTCAGGATAGGGAGTTTTTTGGAAACCACCGTTTCTAGGATTATTGTAATCCCAACCTGTTATATTAGACCTTTCATAGGCACACGATCCCATTAAGAATACTAATGACAGTAAACTGATAGCTAGGGTTGTTAAATTTTTCCTCTTCATGATTGAGTTGTTTTGTGTTAACTACACTTATAACGAAAATTATAAAATAAGTTACAAAATTAGTGGATTTTTTTTAGAATGAAGGACAACTTATGGTCCTAAATGTTTTTTTCTTTGGTCTACAATTGAAATTAATTTGGAATGAAAGTTCATGAGAACCAGCAGTTGCATTGGCAAGTTTTGATATAGTTACATCATAGCTGTAACCAATTTTTAAATTATCTGATTGAATACCTATTAATGTAATAAAAGCATCTCTGTTTCTATACCATACTCCACCAACAAGAGGTCCTTTTTTAACATATAATCCCATGTTTAGCTGTTGAAAATCAGCTTGTCTTCTATAAATAATGTTGGGGGATATCATAGCATCTTCTGTTTGATATTTCGAAGCAGCACCGGCAAGTGGAATCATAGCACCAGCGTGTGCAGTTAATTTCATGGGTAGCTTACTTTCTTCTTTAATTAGTGATTCATTAGGTTGTGTTAAGTGATGAGCAGCAAATCCAAAATAAAATGATTCACTAAAACCGAGAAATCCTGCTGAAAAGTCCAATCCGGCAGTAGATCCACCTCTTGGTTGGTCACCGGTTTGAAGCACAAAACCTCTTCTAGGATCAATCATATCACCAAAGGTGAGTTTGCTCCAATCAAGTGTTTTTTGAAAAAAAGTAGCCTCCATTCCCATTCTTACAGAAAATTTTCGAGATAATTTAATTTGGTAAGAGTACATTCCAGAAACTCTAGAAGTTTTAAGCGAGTTAGCAGCTTGATCAGTTGTTACCAATAAGCCTAAACCTCCGTGAAGCGCTTCTGAGTGTTGGTCAAATGAAGCAGAGTAAGTTATAAATGTGCCTGAAATTCCAGGCCATTGATTTCTCCAGTTTAAATTTACCCTTGGACAAATGTTTGTTCCAGCAAAAGCAGGGTTAAGATAGATGGGGTTGGCATAAAATTGAGTAAACTCAGGATCTTGAGCACTTACATTTAATGTAAACAATAAAGAAAAAAGTGACGATAAAATGAATCTTATTGGATATTGTTTATGCACAATAAATAGGGCTCTTTTTGTTAAACTTTAAAATAATTAACCACCAATTATACAAAAAAAAGAACAACGTTGTATTATTTTTTGATAATAAAAAATGCAATATTTGGTATTGATTTATCGTTATTTTATCAACTACTGAATTACACTTGTTAATTACACATTTAATTTACAATTTTAATTTCAAATATGTTTAGATATTTGTTAATAATACTACTTGTTTTTTTTGTTGCTAATGCATCTTTTGCGCAGCAAGAAAGGTTAATTGAACAAACAGTAAAATATGATGTTCCATATTTTCTTACGTTAAACGGTAAAAAGGCAAAGAAGGTTTTTCATCCCAATAAAGGAAATTGGAATCACGCTAATCACGCACCAGATTTCATTACTTATTTAGTTTCAACTTATAAAAATCCGTCATTTGAATTAACTTCTTTTAGCGAGCAGCAACTAAGTTCAATTGAGAAGGCATGTTTATCTGAATTATCTAATATTGGCGATAATTATTTAATAGAGGCAGCTTACACTGAGCTTGGTGGTAAAGGTCATGTAGCACTAAAAGGAAACGCCATTAGAAAAGATAACAATGGAACTCTTTATCGATTAACTAAGTTTAATGGCCAGCTAAAATCAAATGGTAATTTTCAGAAAAGCTCTTTTTCTGCAAATTCAGTTCTTTCTAACGGAGGACAATGGCATAAGTTAGGTGTTGTGGAGGATGGAATTTATAAACTAGACTACCAGACTTTAGTTAATTCCTCAATAATTAGTGGTGATCTGCAGAGTGATTTAATAAATATTTATGGAAATGGAAGTGGGATGCTTTCTTCCTTAAATGGAGATTATCGTCCAGACGATCTTATCTTAAATAGAATTTATATTGAAGATGGAGGAGATAATGTTTTCTCTTTAGGCGATTACATTTTGTTTTATGCAAAGGGGCCCCATAAAAAAAGTTTTAATGGAACTAATTTTACACATCAAAACCATTTATATTGTGATACCTCTTATTATTTCATAAATGTTTCAGGTGCTAGCTTACCTCATAGAATTGGAAATGCTGTCGTTTCTTCAGCTCCTGTAACACATACAGTAAATTCTTTTACTGATTTTAAGTTTTATGAGCAAGATCAGATTAATTTAATTAAATCAGGGTCTCAGTGGTATGGGGATATTTTTGATGTGCAAACTCAATTTTTGTATAATTTCAATTTTCCAAATCTATCTTCAGATTCTGTTAGCGTTCGAGCAAAAGTTGTTGGTAAATCACCTGTTAGCTCAACCTATTTTTCTTTGTCTTCAGGCTCAAGTATGTCTTCTGTTGGCATACCATCCTCTGGAACTGGGTACTATGCTCCTGCAGGTAAAGTTGCAATAGGGACTCTAAGTTTTCTTCCCAATGCAGCTAATTCAGTTGCTGTTTCAATTCAATACGAAAAGTCTTCATCTCCATCATCGAAAGGATATCTAGATTTTATAGAAGTTAATGCAAGAAGACAGTTATCTGTAAGTGAAAATGATATGGTTTTTTCTGATCCTAAGTCAATTGGTGCTGGAAATGTTGGTGAATTTCAACTTCAAAATGCCGGTCAGCTTTCATATGTATGGGAAATAACGGACCCTACAAATCCACTTTTAGTTCCTTATTCAATTATTGGAGATATTGCAAAATTTTCAGTAAATACAGATTCGCTTAGAGAATTTGTTGCCATAAGCGGAGCTGGATTTCCAACTCCAAAAATTGTTGGTCCTGTGTTTGCGCAAAACCTCCATTCTCTTTCTAATGCTGATATGATTATTATTTCTCCTGAAATTTTTCTTCCAGCAGCAATGGAGCTAAAAGCTTTTCATGAAAATGAGGGTTTGTCGGTTCATTTAGTCACTCCAAATGAAATTTACAATGAGTTTTCATCTGGAATGAGAGATGCCACTGCAATCAAACAGTTTTTAAGGATGTTTTATGTTCGTGGTATGGGGGTGCCGTCAATGGTTCCCAAATACTGTCTGCTTTTTGGTGATGGAACTTACGATAATAGAAATAGAATGGGACATGGTAATAATTTTCTTCCCGTTTTTCAGTCTTATGAATCCTTAAGTGTTACTTCTACCTATGCAACTGATGATTATTATGCCATTCTTTCTGATGGTGCATCGATGGGAAATACGGATTTATTAAATATTGCTGTAGGAAGGTTGCCAGTTTCAACCTTGGATCAAGCAAATGAGATGGTCCAAAAAATTAAAAATTATACGGTGCTTTCAGGAGAAGATTCTCAAATGGCTTTTTGCTCAAATGGAGAAACCTCTTCAGTGCTAAAAGATTGGAGAAATATGGTTACAATGGTAAGTGATGATGAAGATGGAAATGCTTATTTTACTGATATTGAGATAATGGCCAGCAAAGTTGAGTTAAGTAATCCTGAAATGAACATTAAAAAGATTCATTCAGATGCTTATAGCCAACAAAGCACACCTGTTGGTGAGCGAAATGAAGGTGCTTCTGAGGCCATAAGACAACAAGTTGATAAGGGTTCTTTATTGGTTAATTATATTGGTCATGGTGGAGAAACTGGTTGGGCTCACGAACAAATATTAACCCTTCCCACAATTAATGGATGGACGAATTTTCAGAGGATGCCTGTCTTTATGACGGCTACTTGTGAATTTAGTCGGTTTGATGATCATGATAGAACATCAGCTGGTGAGTATGTACTTTTAAATCCTGATGGAGGTGGAGTTAGTCTTTTTACAACCACCAGGCTGGTTTATGCATCTCCAAATGAATGGTTAAACAGGTACTTTTACGACACCGTTTTTGATAAAGTAAATGGTTTACCGCAAACTCTAGGTGAGATTTATATGGGTACAAAAAATAAATTTGCCCTAAATAGTGCTGATGCCAACTATAGAAAATTTGCTTTACTTGGAGATCCAGCCATTCGCTTAGCATCCCCCCAAATGAATATTGTAGCAGACTCTGTTAATGGTGTTTCGCTTAGTTCTTTTACAGATACCATAAAGGCCTTAAGTGTAGTTCGTATTTCGGGGCATGTTGAAGATTTACAGGGGCAAAAATTATCGGATTTTAATGGCTTTGTATATAGTAAAATATTTGATAAAGAATCTTCTCTATCCACCTTAGGCTTTAATTCTAGCTCTTCAGCGGCTTCTTTTTCAATGTGGAAAAACTTAGTTTATAAAGGAAAGTCGTCTGTATTAAATGGAGATTTTTCCTTTGAATTTGTTGTTCCTCAAGACATTTCATTCGATTATGGAAGTTCTAGATTTAGTTTTTATGCTGAAGACGGTTCTATTGATGCCAATGGTTTTAATGAGCAGGTTTTAATAGGTGGAATAAATGAAAATGCTCAACTTGATGATCAAGGTCCAGTTATTGATTTGTATATGAACGATGAGAATTTCGTTTCTGGTGGTATAACTGATTCAAATCCGACATTGTTGGCAAAGGTATTTGATGAAAATGGAATCAATACTGTGGGTAATGGAATAGGTCATGACATAGAAGCCTATTTAGATGGTAACACTTCAGAATCTATTATTTTAAACGATTTTTATGAAGCCGAGCTAGATACTTATAAAAAAGGTCAAATTAGCTATCCTTTGAATGATTTGGAGGAAGGGTCTCACTCAGTTACAATTAAAGTATGGGATGTTTATAACAATTCTAGTAAGCAAACTATTAATTTTGAGGTAATTAATAATGAGCAGTTGGCATTAGAACATGTATTGAATTATCCTAATCCTTTTACCACTCAAACCGAATTTTTCTTTGAACACAATCAGCATTGTGATTTTTTGGATGTTCAGCTTCAGATATTTACAATTTCTGGAAAAATTGTTAAAACCATCACTAAAAGAGTCCATGCTGAAGGCTTTAGAGTGGGTGGTATTTCATGGGACGCCAAAGACGACTATGGAGATAAAATAGGAAGAGGTGTATATGTATATACCTTGAAAGTGTCAAGTGAGAATGGAGAAATGGCAGAAAAAACAGAGAAATTAGTAATATTAAATTAACTTAGTTAATTGATTATACTAAAAATGTATATTTGTCGTTTGTAAAAAAACACCTTATACTACAACTAATGAATTTTACTAAAGTTATAAATAAGATTTTTATTTTGCCAGCATGTTTGTTGATGGTAATTTCTTTGAATGCTCAAAATAGTATTAGTACTCAAAATTTATCTGGTAAAAATATAAATACCATTACAACAGCAGTTCCTTTTCTTTTAATATCACCTGATTCTCGTTCTGGTGCAATGGGAGATGTTGGAGTTGCCATTAAACCAGATGCAAACTCTACGCATTGGAATCCTGCTAAATTGGCTTTTATTGATGATAGTAAAGATATGGGCTTTAGTATGTCTTATTCTCCATGGCTTAGAGCATTGGTAAATGACATTAATCTTGCGTATTTAACTGGTTATAAAAAACTAGATCGCAACTCAGCTGTTGGTGTTTCATTAAGGTATTTTTCTTTAGGTAATATCACTTTTACAGATAATTTTGGAGCTACTATTCGTGATTTTAAACCTAATGAATTCTCATTAGATGGTTGTTATTCAAGAAAGCTAAGTAGTAACTTCAGTGCTGGTCTTTCGGCTAGGTATATTTATTCCAACCTTACTGGAGGTACTAATGTTGGTGGTGCAGATACAAAGCCTGGTCAAAGTGTTTCAACAGATTTGTCGTTGTATTATGTAACCAATGAGTTTAAAGTTGCCGAGAAAAAAGCTGATGTAGCAATTGGCATGAATATCTCAAATATTGGTGCTAAAATGGCCTATACTGATAATGCTGATAGAGATTTTATTCCTACTAATCTCAGATTAGGGACAGCTTTTAATATGGAAATTGATGAGTTTAATGAATTTACCTTTGCTTTTGATGCAAACAAGTTATTGGTTCCAACTCAGCCAGTTTACCAGCAAGAAAATGGAACAGTAGTATATGGTCCTGATGGAAGTCCAATTATTTTTTCAGGAAGAAACCCTAATGTTGGTGTAGCTTCAGGTATTTTTGGTTCTTTTGGTGATGCTCCAGGTAATGTTATCATTGATGACAATGGAAATACTGTTGATGTTGAGGACGGTAGTAGATTTGTTGAAGAACTGAATGAAATTAACCTTTCTGTTGGTATGGAATATCTATACAGCCAATTGTTTGCAGTAAGAGCAGGTTATTTCCATGAACACCCTACTAAAGGGAATAGAAGGTTTCTTTCTTTAGGAGCTGGAGTAAGATATAACGTTTTAGAGTTGGATTTATCTTATTTGCTGGCGCTTACTCAGCAAAGTCCGCTTGCCAACACATTGAGATTTTCTCTTAAATTTAATTTTGGAGACGATGGCTCTAATGAAGAGTCAAGTATTTAAGAAGAAATTACTCAGATCGTAGCCCTTCATCTTTAAATTTCCCATCCTGTTCGTCTGCATAATAATGTATGAAAATTTGTGCAGTGTCGTTTAGGAAATTTATCTTACCGATTTCAAATCGAGTAATTTTAAGGCCTGTTCTTCTCTCTAAATCTTCTTTTAATTTTGGATGGTTTTCAGGTACTATAAGCTCGATTTTTTCATAGGTGATTACTTTTCTTGATTCATGCTTAAGTAGCCATAAGCGCTCCATCCCATAGGTGGCAAAGATGATAGCACTGTTGGTAAGTAAAAGCTCGGCATAAGACATCTTTTTATTGGCAAGAGCATTAATAACAGAAATTCCAATAACAATAAAAAGATAGGTCATCTCTTTAATTGGAATTGGATCTGTTCTGTAACGAATAATCCCAAAAATGGCAAATAACCCAAGAGCCATTCCCAATCCAAGCTCAAATTTCTTTAACGTAAAACATATGAAAAACACCAAAATACTAATCATAATATAGGTGAATAGATAGTCTTTTCTTTTGGCCAAAGGGTAGTATATTGCTCTTGCTATTAATACAATTGCAAGCAGGTTAAGAAGGAAACGAAAAGCTAGTTTTATAAAGTCATCATCATACAGCTTTACATCTAAAAAACTTTTTGATTTCTGCTGTTTGTTGTTTTTTATATTTTCTATTTTATCACCAACTTCATTTAACTTTTTAGTTGAGCTTTTAATCTCTTTGGAAGTTTGTTTTACCGTTAATTCAATTTCTTGTAACTCCTGCAAAGAAACAGTAGGGTTGTTATTTTGAGAGAAAGCTAATTGAATAGAAAAAAGATAAAGAATAAAGAAAAGTAATTTAGTTCTATGCATTGTTTTAAGTTTTGTTAATTGAGCTGAGTAGTTAATTTACTTAGCTGAAGGTGTTTTATTTTAAATCTGTTCTTTTTTAATTGATGAAATAATGTTCCAGCACCAATACAATATTTACTTATTCTTGATGGCCTAATATGTAAGGATTTTAATAAAGTAAATGCAGGGCTAGATCGATTTACACGCTCTTGTTTTAATTCACATATAACAACATCGTTTAATGTTCTTTTTTTACCATCAATTTCAAACGAAAGATTTAAGTCAATAGTTAATCGTTCTTTTAATTCTTCATTTGTTAGGGTTATTCTATCAAAGCTGTTCCAAATTTTCTTTTCTAGGGGCTTTAAGTCATGAATTACACTATTTATAAATTCTAATGAATCATTAGAGAGCTGATTTTCAAAATCATTAATTGTTTTTCTTGTTTTTATGGTTCTTCCTTTAATTTTGTTTTTAATCTCTAAAAAACAAAGTTTAGAGTCTACATATTTTCGAATTCTAACCTTAAATCGATTGCCTTTTCCATTGTGGTGATGGTTGTAAAAGTCAAAAGAGGTAGTGTCAAAATAAAGTGTCCTGTAGCTGGAAATAGTTTTATTATTAATGGTTAAAATTTTATACTTATTACTACAGGATTCTAAAAATGTATGAAGAGTAGCCGAATTAAAAATAAATTTAGTGTCGGTCCTATTTAACAGCTTAACATTGTCCATTTCTTTTAGGGAAATGGGGGTGAAACATTGTAGTATATCCAATAATTTTTTCAACTTACCTATAAAAGTATAATTATTTTAGTAGCCTTAGCAATATAATTTACTCTTATAAAATACATATTTTGCCTGAACATCATTAAATTAGCTTTGATAATACAATGGAATTTAATTGTAATGATATAGTTAGGTTTGCTAGGATAATTTATTTTTTAATCCTTTTTCATGAAAAAAGAAATTAAAATTCAATACGAAACTTTCTCTTCCATTGAAGAGTTGGATAAGGCATCTGCAGATTTATTATCTGCTGCTCAGCAATGTATGAATAAGGCATATGCCGTATATTCCGGTTTTCATGTTGGAGCAGCTTTACTATTGGATAATGGAGAAATTGTAACTGGAAATAATCAAGAAAATATTGCCTTTCCATCCTCTATGTGTGCAGAAAGAGTTGCACTTTATTATTGTAAGGCAAATGCTCCAGATTCTAAAGTCCTTAAAATTGCTATTGCTGCTCGAGCAACTGATGTTCTTTTGGATGATCCAATTACACCTTGTGGGGCCTGTCGTCAGGTGATGTCTGAATACGAAAGAATTCAGGGTCAAGATATACAAGTAATACTTAAAGCTGAAGCTGGAGATATATTGGTTTTTGATTCTGTAACTAATTTACTCCCATTAGCGTTTCAATCTCAAACATTAATCAAGAAGTAATTAATATATTTTACAACTGACATATAGTTGATTACTATTGAATTACTATATATTTGTACGAATAAAATTTTAACACATGACAACTAGTACTGCTGTGAAGAAAAAAACGATCAAAAAAGTATCTTCTACTCAACTTAAGTATTCAAAAAAACAATACTTAAAATGGTATGAGGATATGCTTGTTATGCGTAAAGTAGAGGAAAAAGTAGGACATTTATACATCCAGCAAAAATTTGGTGGATTCTGCCATTTATACATCGGCCAAGAAGCTGTTGTTGCGGGTACTGCATCTGCTTGTAAAAAAGAAGATAAACACATTACCGCCTATAGAGATCATGCCCATCCAATTGCTCTTGGAGTTCATCCAAAGTATATGGTGGCTGAATTATATGGAAAAACTACAGGAATGTCCAAAGGTAAGGGTGGTTCTATGCACATGTTTCATAAAGAAGTTAATTTAATGGGAGGGCATGGAATAGTAGGAGCCCAAATACCTATGGGTGCAGGAATTGCTTTTGCTGATAAGTATAAAGGAAATGATCATGTTACCTATTGTTCATTTGGAGATGGTGCAGCAAGACAAGGTGCTTTACACGAGACCTTTAACATGGCAATGATGTGGAAATTACCAGTTGTATTTATTATAGAGAACAATAACTATGCAATGGGAACATCAGTGGAAAGAACCACTAATGTTATGAATATGAGTGAGATTGGAGATTCTTATCATATGCCTTCAAAAGATGTGGATGGTATGAGTGTAGAAGCTGTTCATGAGGCAATTGCAGAGGCTGCTGAAAGAGCTAGAAAAGGGGATGGACCAACACTATTAAATATTAATACCTACAGATATAAAGGACATTCTATGTCTGATCCTCAAAAGTATCGTTCAAAAGAAGAGGTAGAGCAATACAAAGCAAAAGATCCTATTTCACTAGTTTTAGATACAATAAAGACTAACAAATTAGCTTCTGATAAGGATATTGAAAATATTCAAGATAGGGTAAAAGCAATTGTTGAGGAATCTGTAAAATTTGCTGAGGAGTCGCCTGATCCATCTGCTGAGGAGCTGTATGAAGATGTTTATACTCAAAAGGATTATCCTTTTATTAAAGAATAGAATTTTAAAAATTTCAATAAAATGGCTGAAGTAGTTAAAATGCCCAAATTAAGTGACACCATGACTGAAGGTGTCGTAGCTGAATGGCATAAAAAGGTAGGTGATAGTGTTGAATCTGGAGATTTGCTTGCCGAAATCGAAACAGATAAGGCAACTATGGAGTTTGAATCCTTTCAGGACGGAGTTTTGTTACATATTGGAGTAGAAAAAGGAAATGCTGCTCCTGTAGATTCTATTCTTGCAATTCTTGGTGAAAAAGGAGAAGATGTAACGGCTATTTTAGAAGCTGAAGCCTCTGTAGAGCCTCAAAAAGAAGAACAACAAGAGCCTCAGAAAGAAGAGCCTCAAAAAGAAAGTCCAAAACAAGAAATTGTACCTCCAGCTGTTGAGCAGCCAAAAGTTACAGCTAGTTCTTCAAGACCCACTTCATACCCTTCTGCAAGTGAGGTTGCTAATGGGAAAATTAAGGCTTCACCACTAGCAAAAAAGTTGGCGGGTGAAAGAAATATTAACCTCCATTTGGTTACGGGTACTGGAGAAGATGGTAGAATTATAAAAAGGGATATAGATAATTATCAGGGCTCGGGATCTAGTTTTGTTGGTGTTGAAAGTTATGATGACCAACCAGTTTCTCAAATGAGAAAAGTTATTGCTCAACGACTTGGAGAAAGTAAATTTTCTGCTCCTCATTTTTATCTTTCTGTTTCGATTGATATGGAAAATGCTATTTCAGCAAGAAAGTCTATTAATTCATCTTTAAGCCCAGTAAAAATTTCTTTTAATGATTTAGTTATTAAAGCAGCAGCAGTTTCTTTAAAAGAGCATCCACAGGTTAATTCTTCTTGGTTAGGAGATGTTATTCGTTATAATAACCATGTAAATATTGGAGTAGCAGTTGCTGTTGATGAGGGTCTTCTTGTGCCAGTTGTTCGATTTGCTGATGGTAAATCACTTTCTCAAATAGGTGCTGAGGTAAAAGATTTTGCTCAAAAAGCAAAAGATAAAAAATTACAACCCGAAGATTGGGAGGGCAATACTTTTACCATTTCTAATTTGGGAATGTTTGGAATAGAAGATTTTACTGCAATCATAAATCCTCCTGATGCTTGTATTTTAGCTGTTGGTGGAATTCAGTCAATTCCTGTTGTGAAAGATGGTGCTGTTGTTCCTGGTAATGTGATGAAGGTAACCCTTAGCTGTGATCATCGAGTGGTAGATGGTGTTGTAGGTTCTATGTTTTTAAATACTTTTAAGAATTACATGGAAAACCCTGTTCTTTTATTAGGAAAGGGAGCTATATAATCTAATTGACATTATAAATTTAGGGGTGGATTTTTATTCACCCCTTTTTTTTGTTTATTTATAGCGTAATTTTCTTGAATTGGAATTTTTAAAAACCACCATAGAATATTTGAAAGGGGTGGGGCCTCTCAGAGCAGAGACACTTAACAAGGAGGCTCGTGTTTTTACTTTTAATGACTTACTTCATTATTTTCCATTCCGTTATGTTGATCGTTCTGTTTTTCATCAAGTTATAGATATACCTGGTATACCATCTGAAGTTCAACTTAAAGGGGTTGTTACTTCAGTTCAAGAAGTAGGCGCATCTAGGAAAAAGAGATTGGTTGCTCAATTTAAAGATGATACTGGTGTTATTGAGCTAGTATGGTTTAAGGGTATTAAATGGGTTAAACCAACCTTAATAGTTGGTAAAACTTATTTGGTTTATGGTAAGGCTAATCAGTACGGAAGTAAATGGAATATTGCACATCCAGAAATAGATCCTTATGAAAAAGTAAAGGTGCCTTCTGGTATGTTGCAGCCCATATATCATTCTGGAGAAAAGCTTTCTGCCAAGGGGCTAAATACTAGGGGGATAGAAAAAATAATTCGAAATTTACTTGCTGTTTCCAAAGGTAAAATACCGGAATCTCTAACTCAAGATATTATAGATAAGCATAAGCTTATGGAACGTGATTTTGCCTATCAGTGTATTCACATTCCAACTAATTCTGCTGATTTAAAAAAAGCTTTAATGAGGTTAAAGTTTGAAGAGCTCTTTTTCTTGCAGCTAGCTATTAACAAACAAAAAATTACTGCTCAAAGAAAAATTAAAGGTTATGTTTTTTCTTCTGTTGGAGATTGTTTTAATGAGTTTTACAAAAGTCATTTACCTTTTGAACTTACTGGGGCTCAAAAAAGGGTGGTAAAACAAATTCGAAAAGATTTAGGTTCTGGACTACACATGAACAGGCTTCTTCAAGGTGATGTAGGTAGTGGCAAAACATTGGTTGCTGTTTTAAATATGTTAATAGCCATTGATAATGGTTACCAAACTTGCTTAATGGCTCCAACTGAAATTTTGGCTATTCAACATTTTAATACCATTTCGGAATTACTCAAAGAGATGTCAGTTTCTATTGAATTACTTACTGGGTCATCATCAAAAGCAAAGCGGTCTACAATTCACACTACTTTAAAAGAAGGATCGCTAAATATATTGATTGGCACCCATGCGTTACTAGAGGACGTTGTTGAGTTTAAGAATTTAGGACTTGCAATTATTGATGAGCAGCACAGATTTGGTGTTGCCCAGCGTTCTAAATTGTGGAAAAAAAATACTCAACCTCCACATATTTTAGTGATGACGGCAACTCCAATACCAAGAACTCTTGCCATGACTTTTTATGGTGATTTAGATGTTTCAGTAATTGATGAGATGCCACCAGGAAGGAAAGAGATTAAAACCATCCATCAGTTTGATAAGGGAAGATTAAAAGTTTTTCAGTTTGTTGAAGATGAAATTAAAAAAGGAAGGCAGGTGTACATTGTTTATCCTTTAATTGAAGAATCTCAAAAATTAGATTACAAGGATTTGATGGATGGATTTGAAAGTATTTCTAGGCGCTTTCCATTACCTAATTACAGAGTTAGTATAGTTCATGGTAAAATGAAATCTGCCGACAAAGAATATGAAATGCAACAGTTTGCCACTGGTCAAACACAGATTATGGTAGCAACAACTGTAATTGAAGTTGGTGTAAATGTTCCTAATGCAAGTGTTATGATTGTTGAGAGTGCAGAGAAATTTGGTTTGTCTCAGCTTCATCAACTAAGAGGAAGAGTAGGTAGAGGAGCAGAGCAGTCTTATTGTATTTTAATGACTAGCTATAAGCTTTCTGAAGAGGCAAGATTAAGGATGGAAACCATGGTCAGAACAAATGATGGTTTTGAGATTGCAGAAGTTGATTTAAGAATGCGTGGTCCTGGAGATATTATGGGAACTCAGCAAAGTGGAATTGTGGATTTAAAGCTGGCTGATTTAGCAAAAGACAATCAGCTTATTCATTTGGCTAGAGATGCTGCTCAGCAGTTGCTGAAAGAGGATCCTGACTTAACAAATCCTAAGAATTTTTTGGTTCGTAATGAGCTTATTCGACAGATGAAGCTTAAACCCAATTGGAGTCGCATAAGTTAATTTCTTTTAGAGAACAATATTTTTATCTTTGCCCATCAATTCATGTAAATTATGGCATCTACAGCAGATATTAGAAATGGCTTATGTATAAATCACAACAATAAGCTAGTACAAATTATAGAATTTCAACATGTTAAGCCTGGTAAAGGTCCTGCCTTTGTTCGAACTAAGCTTAAAGGGATTGAAGATGGTAGGGTGGTAGATCATACCTTTCCTGCTGGACATAAAATTGAGGTGGTTCGTATCGAAAATCGCTCTTATCAATATTTATATAAAGAAGGTTCAGGGTATCATTTTATGAATACCGATACTTATGAGCAAATTTATATTGAGGGACATATGATTGAAAAACCTGAGTTNATGAGAGAGGAAGAGGTTTGTACCATTATTTTTCATGCAGAAGAAGAAATGCCTCTTGTTGTAGAGCAGTCTCAATTTATGGAGGCAGAGGTTACTTATACAGAACCTGGAATTAAGGGAGATACGGCTACTAATAGTATGAAGCCTGCCACTATTGATACTGGTGCAGAAGTTAGAGTTCCCCTGTTTATAGATACTGGNGATAAGATTAAAATTGATATTCAAAAAGGTGCTTACGTAGAAAGAATTAAATCATAATGTATACAATTCAAGGAATTCAACACTTAGGAGTAGGGGTGCCTAATCACTCTGAGGCATGGAAATGGTATAGAAAATTTTTTGGCCTTGATATTCCTCTTTTTAATGATGAGGCAGAAGCTCCTCTTATGACCATTTATACTGAAGGTGATGTTATTTCCAAGCGTGCAGCTATGGTACTTAACATTAAGGGTGGTTGTGCAATGGAGATTGTTTGTCCAAGTACCTTTAAAGCTTCTCACGCCAAAGTCCAACATCAATTGGGTGACTTAGGAATTGACATTGGTTTTGTTAAGGCACCTGATGTTCAAAAAGCATATTCTTTTTTTAAAGATAATGGTGCTGATTTGGTTTCTGATTTGGTGGTTCTCCCTAACGGGTGGAAATCTTTTTATGTTAAAGATTTAAATGGTTTAGTATATCAAATTCTTCCCGCTAATGATTTTTATACTGGACATAATCATGTAACTGGTGGTACTGCTGGTTGTTCAGTTGGAGTTTCCAATATGGAAAAGGCAATGTCTTTTTATGGGCTTTTGGGTTACGATGAGGTTGTTTTTGATCAAAAAGGAGTTTTCGAAGATTGGAAAAATCTTCCTGGTGGATCTACAGAATTTAGAAGGGTGTTGCTTTCTCAGAAGAATCCATCTGGAGGTGGTTTTTCTAAACTTGCCGGTAAGAGCTATATCCAATTAGTTGAAGATCTGTCTGAAAGAAAGCCTTTAAAAATTTATGCCGATAGACTTTGGGGCGATATTGGTTTTGTTCATTTGGGCTTTGATGTTCGAAATATGGAAGCTTTAGGCAAGGCACTGGAAAAAGCTGGTCATGGCTTTACTTGCGATACAAAAGATGTGTTAAGTATGGGTGAGAGTACTAAGGTGCACTGCACCTATTGTGAGGATCCCGATGGTACACTTATCGAAATGATTGAAGTATATAAAATTCCTATTATTGAAAAGCTAGGTATATATTTGAATGTTGAAAAGAGAAAGCCCTCACAACCTCTTCCTGATTTAATGCTTAAAGCGTTGAAGTTTACTAGGGTTAAAGATTAAATAGAGACTTATTCTCCGCTTTTATTTCTTAAAATAGAGTAAAAAAACTTTGGAAATAATCGATTTACCAAAATTCCCCACTTTTCTGTTCCACCCGTAATTATTTGGTGTTTATCTTTTTTAATTCCACGAATTATATCTCTTGCACATTTTTCTGGAGTAATTCCTCCCTTTTGATTGTTGTCTAGTTTAGCGTGCTTTTGTCCATCTCCAGAAAGAGCATTTTGAGATATTTTTGTCTGAACAAAACCAGGAAAAACTAGGCTTACCTTAACATTGTTTTTTTCTTCTTCTAAGCGGAGAGATTCGTAAAATCCTACAAGTGCAAATTTTGATGCTGAGTAGGCAGACCTTAGAAAAAATCCAAACTTTCCAGAGAGGCTGCTAATGGCAACCAAATGACCAGATTTTTGATGCTGCATATAAGGAAGAACTGCTTTGGTAAGTGCTACAGTGCCAAAATAGTTTACCTCCATAAGTTTTCTATCTACTTCTAAGGTAGTTGATGAAGCTTCAGATCTCTGACTAATACCCCCATTATTTATAAGAATATCTATAGTTCCAAAATAATCTATTACCTGCTTGGATAAGCTGTTAAATTCAGCTGAATTGGATAAGTCTAATGGAAGAATTAAGGACTCACATGAGCACTTTTCTGCTACGCGTTGAAGCTCTGTTTCTTTTCTGGAAGATAAGACCAATTTAGCACCTTCTTTTGCAAAGCCGTAGGCTAATGCTTCGCCAATTCCTGAAGAAGCACCTGTAATCCAAATTACCTTATCATTAAGCTTATTCATCTAATACAATTCTTTCGCTTTATTTGCTGAAACAGTAATTCCTTTTATAAATGCAGAGCTAAATCCATTGTGCTCCATTTCATTTAATCCAGCAATAGTACACCCTTTAGGAGAAGTAACTTTGTCGATTTCATCTTCTGGATGCGAGCCATTGGTTAGTAATAATCCTGCTGCCCCTTTAGCTGTTTGTGCAGCCATTTTAAGGGCTTCACTAGCGTGAAAGTCGATTTCATTCCCACCTTGAGATGCTGCACGAATGGCTCTAAGGAAAAATGCAATTCCACATGCACAAAGTGCGGTTGCAGAAGTCATTTTTTCTTCATTGACAATAGCTGTCTGCCCAACTAAGTTAAATATTTTTTCAACTTCATTAAGGTGTTTTTCCCAACAGGAAAGCGTAGTGATACAAGTCATGCTTTCTCCTATGGCAATTGCAGTATTAGGCATAGCACGAACTATTGGATTATTGGTGCCAAGAACTTCTTTGATTTCCTGAATTGAAACTCCAGAAACTAAAGAAACAATAAGCTGATTTTCTGTAATGCTTTCTTTAATTTCACTTAAAACGGCATTTATTTTTTGGGGAAGTACAGCTAAAATAATTAGTTCTGCACTTTTAGCGGCTTCGATATTATTATCTGTAGTTATATACCCTTTTTCTTGAAAGCTAGTTAGTTTCTCAACTCTTCTTCTTGATAAGGTAAATTGATCAGATGAGTATTCACCAGATTCAACTAAACCTGTTACTAGAGATAAGCCTAAATTTCCTGCTCCTAGTATTGCAATTTTTTGTTTCATGTTTTAATCAATTAAAAATGGTGGTCAATAAGATCATCTTTTACAAAATTAGGTAGAGTGACCTTAAGTTCTGGATTTCTTTNCATTTCTTTTTTAATGGCAAATATAGCTTCTTTGTTTCTTGCCCAACTTCTTCTGGATATTCCATTGTTAACATCCCAAAACAGCATGTTTTTTAGCTTTCTATCGGCAATAGTTGACCCATCTAAGGTGAGTCCAAATCCACCATTAATGACTTCNCCCCAGCCAACACCACCGCCATTGTGTATGCTAACCCAAGTTGCTCCTCGAAAAGAGTCTCCAATTACATTTTGAATAGCCATATCTGCTGTAAAAGCAGAGCCATCGTAAATATTTGAAGTTTCTCTAAANGGNGAATCNGTNCCNNNNACNTCNTGGTGNTCTCTNCCTAAATTAATAGGTGCAGAAATTGTTCCATTTGCAATGGCTTTGTTGAAAGCTTCAGCAATTTTTATTCTTCCCTGGCTATCTGCATAAAGTATTCTTGCCTGAGAGCCAACAACTAGCTTATTCTCTTGAGCTCCTTTTATCCATTGAATGTTATCTGCCATCTGCTGTTTGATTTCATCTGGAGCTTCTTTCATAAGCTCTTCAAGTACTTGACAGGCTATATCATCAGATTTTTTTAAGTCTTCAGGNTTTCCTGATGTACACACCCATCTAAATGGGCCAAAGCCATAGTCGAAGCACATTGGTCCCATAATATCTTGAACATAAGAAGGGTATTTAAACTCGATGCCATTATCTTTCATTATATCAGCACCAGCTCTAGAAGCTTCCAATAAGAAAGCATTTCCATAATCAAAGAAATAAGTTCCTTTAGCGGTATGTTTATTTATAGCATTAACATGTCTAACAAGGGTTTGCTGAACTTTTTCTTTAAATAGCTCAGGATTTTCAGCCATCATTTCGTTAGACTGCTCAAAGGATAAACCTGCAGGATAATATCCACCAGCCCATGGATTGTGAAGTGATGTTTGATCAGAACCTAAATCGATGTAAATGTCTTCTTGATCAAATTTTTCCCATACATCAACAATATTTCCGTCATAGGCAATAGAAACAATTTCCTTATTGCTCACAGCCTTTTTTACCCTTTCTGAGAGCTTATCCAAATCACTAATAATTTCATCTACCCAACCTTGCTCATGCCTTTTATATGAAGCTGCAGGGTTGATTTCTGCCGTAACAGAAACAACTCCAGCAATATTTCCTGCTTTAGGTTGAGCACCACTCATTCCTCCAAGTCCTGCAGTAACAAACAGTTTGCCTTTTGTCCCTTTATTATCAATTTTTCTACATCCATTAAGCACAGTTATTGTTGTGCCATGAACAATTCCTTGTGGACCAATATACATGTAAGAACCAGCAGTCATCTGTCCATATTGGGTGACTCCTAAGGCGTTGAATTTTTCCCAGTCGTCAGGTTTTGAATAATTAGGAATCATCATACCATTGGTAACAACAACTCTCGGGGCTTCTTCTGATGAAGGAAATAAACCCATAGGATGACCACTATATATTGCAAGTGTTTGTTGATCGGTCATCTCTGAGAGATATTTCATGGTAAGTAAATACTGGGCCCAATTTTGGAATACAGCTCCGTTACCTCCATAAGTAATTAATTCTTGAGGATGTTGAGCAACTTTTGGATCCAAATTGTTTTGAATCATTAACATGATGGATCTTGCCTGAAGAGATTTTCCTGGGTACTCATCTATTGGTCTTGCATGCATTGGATAATCAGGCATAAGTCTATACATGTAAATTCTTCCAAGAGAATTTAGCTCTTCTAGAAATTCAGGAATTAGCTCATTATGTTGATCTTCAGGAAAATACCTAAGCGCATTTTTTAAGGCAAGCTTTTTTTCCTCTATAGAAAGAATTTGTTTCCTTTTAGGAGCATGGCTGNAATTAGGGTTNAGTGTTTTTTTCTTTGGAAGANTNGATGGAATACCAAGTTGAATTTGTTCTTTGAAGTTCATNANTTCCTTTTTATATGGTCTGTTTTAGGGTCGTATCCATAGGGGCAATGTCTGCAATTACTCTTACAGCAATATTTTCTTTTTAAATGATATTTTTCTGTAAATACGATAAATCCCTCCTCAGATTTGTAATAATCCTCTGGGTCTAGAGTATTTCTTTTATAGAAAAAATCATCTTCCATAATGCAAATATAATTTTCAGTTCAAATATTTATAATCTTTTTAGGTTTTGTTTAATTTAAAAAAAATAGCATGAATTAATTGAGTATTAAATTTTCAATACATTTGTCTGCGAATTTGAAATTAATTAAAACCAATTCTTATGTCAGATTTTCAAAAAGAAATTAATGATTTCATGGATAAGGTAAAACTTAAAAATGGTCATGAATCAGAATTTATTCAAGCAGTAGAGGAAGTAGCTGAAGCAATCATTCCATTTATGGCTGAAAACCCCAAATACAAATCAGCAAAAATTCTAGATCGTATTGTCGAACCTGAAAGAGTAATTATGTTTAGGGTACCTTGGACAGATGATAATGGAGAAGTACAAGTCAATAGGGGATATCGTGTAGAATACAACTCTGCAATAGGTCCTTACAAAGGAGGATTAAGATTTCATCCTTCAGTGAATCTATCTATTTTGAAATTTTTAGGTTTTGAGCAATTGTTTAAAAATTCTTTAACTACTCTTCCTATGGGAGGTGGTAAAGGGGGCTCTGATTTTGATCCCAAAGGAAAATCTGATAATGAAGTAATGCGTTTTTGTCAGTCGTTTATGACCGAGCTTTCTAGACACATTGGTCCTGATACTGATGTTCCTGCTGGAGATATTGGAGTTGGAGGAAGAGAGATTGGTTACATGTTTGGCCAGTATAAAAGATTGAGAAATGAATTTACTGGTGTTTTAACTGGTAAAGGAATCAATTGGGGAGGTTCTTTAATTAGACCTGAAGCTACTGGTTATGGAACAGTATACTTTGCCGATGAAATGTTAAAAACTAAAGGAGATAGCTTTAACGGTAAGGTTGTTGCTGTTTCAGGGTCTGGTAATGTTGCTCAATATGCTGTTGAAAAAGTAAATCAGCTAGGGGGTAAAGTCGTTACCTTGAGTGATTCTAAAGGATATATATATGATCCTGCTGGAATCGATGCCGATAAGCTTGCTTGGGTTATGGAGCTAAAAAATGTGAAAAGAGGTAGGATAAAAGAATATGCAGATCAGTTTCCAGGAAGTGAATTTCATGAAGGTAAGAGACCTTGGGAAGCTAAAGTTGATGTTGCTTTGCCATGTGCAACTCAAAATGAGTTGGATGGTGATGAGGCTAAGGTACTTGTTGGGAATGGTTGTATATGTGTTGCTGAGGGTGCAAATATGCCTTCAACGCCTGAAGCAATCGCTGTTTTTCATGAGGCTAAAATTATGTTCTCACCTGGAAAAGCTTCCAATGCTGGAGGTGTTGCAACTTCTGGATTGGAGATGTCTCAAAATTCTCTTAGGCTTTCTTGGACAAGAGAAGAAGTTGATGAGAAGTTAAAAGGAATTATGCTTTCTATTCACGAGCAATGCGTGAAGTATGGAACCGAGTCTGATGGCTATATTGATTACGTTAAAGGAGCCAATATTGCAGGCTTTGTTAAGGTTGCAGACTCAATGATTGACCAAGGAGTAGTTTAATTAAATTTTTATGTACGGAGAAATTAAAAACCATCTTCAAACAGAGCTTTCAGATGTTGAGGCGGCTGGTTTGTTTAAAAGAGAAAGAATAATCACCTCTCCACAAGGTGCTGATGTTAGTGTTAGTACTGGTGAAGATGTAGTTATTATGTGTGCAAACAATTACCTTGGATTGTCTTCTCATCCTGATGTTATCCAAGCATCAAAAGATGCTTTGGATACTCATGGTTTTGGAATGTCTTCTGTGCGTTTTATTTGTGGAACTCAAGATATTCATAAAGAATTAGAAGCAAAAATTGCACAGTTTTATGGTACTGAAGATACCATTTTATATGCTGCTGCATTTGATGCCAATGGGGGTGTTTTTGAACCCCTTTTTTCTAAGGAGGACGCTATTATTTCTGATGAGCTCAACCATGCATCTATTATTGATGGAGTTCGGTTGTGTAAAGCGCAGCGATATCGTTATAAGCACAGCGATATGGCCGATTTAGAAAAACAATTAAAAGAAGCTCAAGCGCAGCGCTTTAGAATTATTGTTACAGATGGTGTGTTTTCAATGGATGGTGATATTGCTAAGATGGATGAAATTTGTGACTTAGCAGATAAATATGATGCTCTTGTAATGACTGATGAGTGTCACTCTGCTGGTTTTATTGGTAAAACAGGCAGAGGAGTTCCGGAGTACCATAATGTAATGGATAGAGTAGATATTATTACTGGTACTTTAGGAAAAGCTTTGGGTGGAGCAATGGGTGGTTATACAACAGGAAAAAAAGAAATTATTGAAATGCTTCGCCAGCGTTCAAGACCTTATCTTTTTTCTAACTCATTGGCACCATCAATTGTAGGTGCAGCAATAAAAGTATTTGATTTACTTAGCTCATCTACACAGCTAAGAGATAAATTGGAGGAAAATACAAAGTACTTTAAAGATAAAATTGTTGCTGCAGGTTTTGATATTAAAGAAGGAGATTCTCCCATAGTTCCCATTATGCTTTACGATGCTGCTTTATCACAACAATTTGCTGATATGTTATTGCAAGAGGGGGTTTACGCTATTGGTTTTTTCTACCCAGTTGTTGGTAAGGGTCAGGCCAGAATTCGAACTCAAATTTCTGCGGCACATAATAAGCAACACTTAGATAAGGCTATAAACGCTTTTATCAAGGTGGGAAATAAATTACAAGTAATTTCTTGATTTTATTTTCTAATAGAATTAAAAAAAATCGTAAGTCTTGTTTGAATGAAAATTTAATTCTATCTTCGCACCCCGATTTTAGGGAAAGTTTGAATATTTTAAAAAATAAATAAAGTGGATACACTTAGTTATAAAACAATTTCAGCTAATAAAGAAACGGTAAACAAAGAATGGTTACTAGTTGATGCTGAAGGTGAAACATTGGGAAGGTTAGCAAGTAAAGTAGCTAATCTTATAAGAGGAAAACATAAGGTTAATTTTACTCCTCATGTTGATTGTGGTGACAATGTAGTTGTTATTAATGCAGAAAAGGTTAGTCTTTCCGGAAATAAATGGGAGGCAAAAGAATACATTCGTCATACTGGATATCCAGGTGGACAACGTTCGTTGACTGCTGCTGAAATATTGGCTAAACACCCTGAAAGATTAGTTGAAAAAGCAGTTAAAGGAATGCTTCCTAAAAATCGTTTAGGAAATAAATTGTACACTAATTTGTATGTGTATGTTGGAAGTGAGCACAATCAAGAAGCTCAGAANCCAAAGAAAGTTAATTTAAAGGAAATATAAATTACAAAAATGGATGTAATTAATACATTAGGAAGAAGAAAATCTTCAGTAGCTAGAGTTTACCTTTCAAAAGGAAAAGGTAAGATTACTATTAATAAAAGAGATTATAAAGACTATTTCACTACAGGAGTAATGCAGTACAAGGTTAATCAACCTTTTGAGCTGACTGAAACTGTTGGTAAGTATGATGTTAAAGTAAATGTTAGTGGTGGTGGTAACACCGGTCAGGTAGAAGCTGTTCGTTTGGCAATTTCTAGAGCATTGGTTGAAATCAATGCTGACTACAAACCAACGCTTAAGGCAGAAGGATTGATGACAAGAGATCCAAGAATGGTGGAAAGAAAGAAGCCAGGACAGCCTAAAGCAAGAAAGAAATTTCAATTTAGTAAACGTTAATATTCTAAAGGGGTTCTCATTGCCGAGACCTGTTTTAGTATCTAAGCTGGTCAGATCGATTTATCGCTACTGACTGTGCTGCTGAAAAAAAGAGAAAAATTCTCACAGTAAAAAGAAAGTAAACAAAAACCAATGGCAAATTTAAANTTCGAAGATTTATTGGATGCAGGTGTTCATTTTGGACACTTAAAAAGAAAATGGAATCCAGGAATGGCTCCTTATATTTTTGATGAAAAAAAAGGCATTCATATAATTGATCTTAACAAAACAATCGTAAAAATTGATGAAGCTGCAAATGCAATTAAGCAAATTGCAAAATCTGGAAGAAAGATACTATTTGTAGCTACCAAAAAACAAGCTAAAGATATTCTTGAGACTAAAGTTGCAGAAACCAATATGCCTTTTATTTCTGAAAGGTGGCCTGGTGGAATGCTAACTAATTTTAAGACTACTAGAAAAACTATTCGTAAAATGTCTTCTATTGACAAAATGATGAAAGATGGCACTGCGGATACGATGTCTAAAAGGGAACGTCTACAAATGACCAGACAAAGAGAAAAGATGAGTAAAATCTTTGGTTGTGTTATGGATATGTCTAGACTTCCAGCTGCAATTTTTATTGTTGATATTAAAAAGGAACATATCGCACTTGCTGAAGCAAAAAACTTGAACATCCCTGTTTTTGCTATGGTAGACACAAATTCTAACCCTTCAGATGTAGATTTTGTTATTCCATCAAATGATGATGCAACAAAATCAATTGATCTTGTATTAACTACCATGTGTGATGCAGTTAAAGAAGGTTTAGGCGAACGTAAAGCTTCCAAGGAAAAAGCTGACGCGGCTGCTCAGAAAGAAAAAGCTGCTAAGCAGGAAAAAGAAGAAGCTGCTGTTGCTGAAACTACTGAAGAAACAAAATAATCATATAATTACTATTTAAATTTTTAATAATGGGTATTTCTGCTAAAGATGTAAACGAATTAAGAAAGAAAACAGGTTCAGGAATGATGGACTGTAAAAAAGCACTTGAAGAATCTAATGGTGATCTTCAAGCAGCTATTGATTTTTTAAGAAAAAAAGGTCAAAAGATTGCTGCTAAAAGAGGAGATCGTGATGCTAAAGAAGGTTTAGTTATTGCTAAGACTACTAGTGATAATTCTAAGGGTGTTTTGATTTGTTTGAATTGTGAAACTGATTTTGTTGCAAAAAATGAAGATTTTGGAAAATTAGCCAATACTATAGCTTCTATTGCTACTGACAATACACCTTCAAATGTTGATGAGTTGTTAAGTCTATCATTTGATGGTAACGGTTTGTCAATTGGTGATAAAATTACTGAGCAAACAGGTGTTATTGGAGAAAAAATTGAAATTTCTGGATATGAATTAGTTGAAGCTGTTCAAGTAGTGGCGTATAATCATCCAGGAAATCAAATTGCAACTATTGTTGGAATGAACAATAAAGCTGATGATGAAGGTAAACAAGTAGCAATGCAAGTGGCGGCTATGAACCCAATTGCACTTGATAAAGATTCTGTTCCTCAGGAAGTTATTGATAGAGAAATTGAGGTGGGTAAAGAATTGGCTATTCAAGAAGGTAAGCCTGCAGAAATGGCTGAAAAAATAGCTATGGGTAGATTGAATAAATTCTTTAAGGAAACTACTCTAATGAATCAAGTTTTTATTAGAGATAACAAGAAAACTGTTCAACAATTTTTAAAGGAAACAAGTCCTGATTTATCNGTAACAGATTTTAAAAGGATATCGTTATCCATTTAATGAGATTAATATTTATATTTAGAGAGCCATTTGGCTCTCTTTTTTTTGCTTAAATTTTAAATGATATATGAAATACAAAAGAATACTCCTAAAATTATCTGGTGAGGCCTTAATGGGAAAGAAACAATTTGGAATTGACAACCAGCGCTTAATGCAATATGCAAAAGAAGTAAAAGAAATTTCGGATGTGGGAGTTCAGATAGGTATTGTTATTGGTGGCGGAAATATTTTTAGAGGGGTTCAGGCTGAGCGTGGAGGAATGGATAGAACTCAAGGTGATTATATGGGAATGTTGGCTACAATGATTAATAGTATGGCTTTACAATCAGCGCTTGAATCTGTTGGCTTGTATTCTAGATTGCAGTCGGCTATTGAGATGAAAGAAATAGCAGAGCCTTTTATTAAAAGAAGAGCCGTAAGGCATTTAGAAAAAGGTAGAGTGGTAATTTTTGGTTGCGGGACTGGTAATCCTTTTTTCACTACTGATTCTGCTGCATCACTAAGGGCAATTGAAATTGATGCAGATGTAATTCTAAAAGGAACTCGAGTAAATGGTATTTATTCTGAAGATCCAGAACAGAATCCAGATGCTAAGATGTATGATAAGCTGTCATTNAAAGATGTCTTTAATAAGGATCTNAAAGTGATGGATATGANNGCATTTACACTTTGTAAAGAAAATAATGTTCCTATTGTTGTGTTTAATATGAATGAGCCTGGAAACCTAAGAAAAGTTGTTTCTGGTGATAATGTAGGAACATTGGTTGAAATATAATTTAAACTACTAACGATGAATGAAGAACTAGATTTAATGATGAGTGAAGCTGAAGATTCTATGAATTCAGCTATTGACAGATTAAACATTGAACTTACTAAAATTAGAGCGGGTAGAGCAACTCCTGCTATGTTAGATTCTGTGAAAGTGGATTATTACGGTTCACAAACACCCATATCCCAAGTTGGAAATATTAGTAGTCTAGATTCGAAAACATTAACTGTTCAGCCTTGGGAAAAGGGAATTCTTGATGAAATAGCCAAAGGAATTATTAATGCTAATTTAGGTTTAAATCCACAAAATAATGGTGAAGTTATTATTATTTCAGTGCCTACATTAACAGAAGATAGGCGTAGAGAATTGGTTAAAAGAGCTAAAGCAGAAGGTGAAAATGCTAAGGTTAGAATTCGATCTGCTAGAAAAGAGGCTAATGATTTNGTAAAAGCATTAAAAAATGATGGACTTTCTGAAGATCAAACTAAAGCAGCNGAGGAATCAGTTCAGGATTTAACAAATGACTATACTTCTAAAATAGATAAGTTAGTTGATGCAAAAGAGGTTGATATAATGAAAGTGTAACTTTTTTAGTAGTTATTTTTTTTGTTTTATTAGGATAATAAAAAAAATAATAACACATTTGTCCAACACTTGTTTTACTTTAATGCTAAGTTAGCAAGTAATTAATTAATTAGTTACTATTTAAAATTTAAAAAAGATGAAAAAATTATGGATTTTACCTATTGCTGCTATGACGATGGTTGCATGTGGTGGGGCTGCTGAAATGGAAGCGGCTGTTGAAGAAGTCACTGCTGAAATGGAAGCTGCCGAAGAAGTAATGGAAGCTGCCGAAGAAGTAATGGAAGAAGAAGCTGAAGAAATGGAAGCTGCTGCTGAAGGTGATGCTGCTGCTGAAGGCGATGCTGCTGAAGGTGAAGCTGCTGAAGGTGATGCTGCTGAAGGTGATGCTGCTGAAGGTGATGATCATGAAGGTCATGACCACTAAAATTTCTTTAGTATAAGAAACATATTAAAAGCTCTCTTTTAGAGGGCTTTTTTTAGGTCCATACTTTTGTTCCTTCAGTACAATTTTGACAAATATCTATTTCTTTTCTGTTTGATGTTATTCCTTTTCTAAGAGATCTGTAGGCTTTACTTTTCCATATGTCTTTAAACGAATTTTTTGTTAAATCACCTATTTTGTATTTAGCATCTTTGTCAAAACAACAGGGCACTAATTTGCCATCAACAGTAACAACACTACTGCTCCACATTCTCCAGCAATGATTAAATAATTTATTTTTGAGTACATAATTGCCATTTTTGGTTTTTTTATATCTAGAGTATTTTTCGTTTTTTGGCATTAAAGGGTTTCCATGTTTGTAATCGTACAATTGAGCAGTTTTAAATCTGATTTCATCCACTTTTAATTTTTTGCTAAGTTCAATAGCACTTTCTATTTGATGCTCGTTCTGACGAACTACCAAAAATTGAAAAATAATGTGAGGGGTTTTACTATTTAATTTTTTCTTTGCCTGAATTAAATTTTCAGTTCCTTGAATAACTTTACTTAGTGATCCACCTTTTCGATACGACTCATAAGTTTGTTGTGTTGTACCATCAATAGAAATTATTAACCTGTCTAGACCAGATTCAATCGTTTTAATGGCATTTTTTGGTGTTAGATAATGCGCATTAGTGGAGGTTGAGGTGTAGATGTTTTTTGTTGATGCTTCTTTTATAAAGTCAAATAGGTTACGATTAATAAAAGGTTCGCCTTGGAAATAATAATTGATGTAAAGGAGACTATTGGAAATTTCATTAATTATCTTCGAATTAAGCTCCTTTTGTAAATTCCCTGTTTTTCTAGTGAATTGTCGAAGTCCACTTGGACACTCAGGACAACCTAAATTGCACGTTGTTGTTGGCTCAATTGAAAGAGCTGCAGGAAGACCATGAATTTTACCTTTTTTACTAAACCTTGAAAGAATAAAGCTAATGTAGAGTTTGGTTAAATTAAAAACTCTTGCAAAAGTGAGTTTATTAAAAATATTAAGCGTATCTCTTTTAACCATTGTAATCGCTAAATTAAATAAAGGAATTTTAAAATTGGCTTACTCTTTGATAATAAGCGATAATATTCCTAATCTGCTAGTTTTAATTTTTTAATTTAGTAGATTGAATTAATAAATAAAATTCATGTGGCAATCAATAGCTAATATTATTTTAAGAAATAGGATTTTAATCCTATCTGTGCTATTTATTATTACTGTTTTTTTTGGTTATTTTGCTACTAAAGTAGGTATCCAGTATGAGTTTGCCAATCTTCTACCATCTAACGATAAAACTCAAATAGAATACAAGCAATTTAAAGGTGATTTTGGTCAGGATGGGATGATTATTGTTATTGCCACTAATGATTCTAATTTTTATCAATTAGATAAGTTCAACAGCTGGTACAACATGGGTAATTCTTTAAAAGATTTAAAAATCCCTATCCAAAAAGGCAATTCAATTGTTTATTTTTCAGCTGTAGATTCCATTTTTTCTGAAGCACATCTTTTTAATGTCTTTAAAAACAGAATTGATAAAAAATTTGAGTTAACCCCTATTGTAAACGGAGAATTGTCTTCAGATTCAGAACTTGATTCAGTTAAATCAATTATTAAATCGTTGGAGTTTTATAAGGGTATTATAAATAAACAGGAGACTAATCTTCATTTAATGATGCTTTTTATAAATAAAGAAATTTTTAATTCTAGTGATCGAGGCACATTAATTGAGGATATTGAACGAACTGCTAGAGAACAAGCTCCATTGTTTACCAATTTGCATTTTTCTGGACTGCCATTTATTCGATCTGTAACAATGAATAAGGTCAAATCAGAGCTTTTGTTGTTTGTTGTTCTTGCAATGATTGTTACTTCTTCACTGCTTTTTTTCTTTTTTAGGTCTTTTAAGGTGGTTTTGATTTCTATGGTGGTTGTAGTAATTGCAGTCACATGGTCTTTTGGAACAATTGGATTATTTGGATTTGAAATTACAGTTTTGATGGGGCTCATTCCTCCTCTTATGATTGTGATAGGAATTCCTAACTGTATTTATTTAATTAACAAATACCAGCAGGAGTACAGAAGCCATGGTAATAAGGCAAAGTCATTACAGAGAGTAATAAGGAAAGTTGGAAATGCAACATTTTTGACCAATGTAACTACTGCAATGGGTTTTGGAACGTTTATTTTTACTCATTCAGATATAATGAAGGAATTTGGAATTGTTGCATCCATTAATATAATCTGTATATTTTTTATAAGCATTCTTGTTGTTCCTATAATTTATAGTTTTTTATCACCACCAAGTCTTAAGCATACTAAGCATTTAGATAAAAAGTGGTTGGACTTTTCTGTAGATAGATTGGTTTTAATGGCAACAAATCACAGAAAAGCAGTTTATGTAATTACAATCGTTCTACTAGTATTAGGTTTTTATGGAATGTCTTTGATGCATACAACAGGTAACATTGTTGATGATTTGCCTAAAAGTGATCCTGTTGTACAAGATTTAAAGTATTTTGAAAGCGAATTAAATGGGGTTATGCCTTTTGAGATTGTTATAGAATCAAAAGATACTATATACAATACATTTTTGAATTTAGCTAAGATACAACAGCTTCAAAGAGAGCTGAAAAATGAAGGATATTTATCTAAATCCCTGTCAATAGTTGATGCCATTCAATTTCTATCTCAGGCCTATGGAAATGGCAAAAAGGAAAAATATTATTTAGATTTTACGAAATCTAAGGATAAACGGTATTTGTCTTCATTAGTGAATTCAAAATATTTCAAAAACACTTTTAATAATGATGAGTTTAAAACATCTAATGCATTTATTTCAAGTTTTATTGATTCTAGTCACTGTAAGGCTAGAATAACTATCCAAGTAGCTGACATAGGAACAGCATCTATGGATAGTTTATACAATAGAGTTTTAGATAATATTGAAAAAATAATGAATCCAGAACAATTGGTTTTGTCTAGTGCTCAAGACAAAGAACCAAAGTATATAGATTCTGCTATTTTTAGTTTATATGAAAATACCAATTGGATTCAGATGGTTGTTCAAGACAGCTTAACTAAAGGTGATTTGGAATTGGTGATGGATTTTCCAATTGAGGAGAGTCAAATATATGATAGTTATGGGAAAAGAGCATTTCAAAAAGAAGTCTTAAAATCTATAAATAAAAATTATTTAAAGAGTTCAATAACAGGCTCAGGAATTGTTTATACAAAAGGAACAACCTATCTGGTTAAAAACCTGTTTATTAGTTTAATGATAGCAGTTTGTGTTATTGCTGTTTTAATGTCTTTTTTGTTTAAATCATGGAGGATGGTTATTGTTTCAATGGTACCCAATCTGATTCCACTTATTATTACTTCAGCAATTATGGGTTATGTAGGAATTCCAATAAAGCCATCTACCATTCTTGTATTTAGCATTGCTTTTGGAATTTCCATTGATGATACCATACATTTCTTGGCCAAATATAGACAGGAGCTTAAAGCAAACAATGGGAATATTCGTAAATCTGCAATAGTAGCCATTAGAGAAACAGGGGTTAGTATGATTTATACTTCAATTATATTGTTTTTTGGTTTTTCTATTTTTATGGCTTCAAATTTTGGAGGAACTCAAGCATTGGGTATTTTAGTTTCAGTAACTCTATTTATAGCTATGCTTGCCAATTTAGTATTACTGCCTTCTTTACTTCTTACTTTAGAACAAATATTAACCACTAAATCTTTTAGAGAGTCTACTCACGAGTTTTTAGACGATGACGATGATATAGACATCGACAAATTAGATCTTGTAAAAAATTAATTTTTATGAAAGGAATTATTCTTGCTGGTGGATCAGGCACTAGGTTACATCCCCTTACTTTGGGTATAAGTAAACAATTAATGCCTATTTACAATAAACCCATGATTTACTATCCTTTATCTACTCTTATGCATGCGGGGATAAAAGATATTTTAATTATAACAACGCCTCATGATCAACCTGCTTTTCAACATTTATTGGGGGATGGTTCTAAATTGGGTTGTAGTTTTAGGTACATGATTCAACCTTCTCCTAATGGACTTGCTCAGGCTTTTGTTATTGGTAAAGAATTTATTGGTAAAGATAAAGTAGCATTAATTTTAGGAGATAATATTTTCTTTGGTTCTGGTTTAGGTAAGAAGCTTAGAAAGTGTGCCGATCCTGATGGTGGATTGGTTTTTGCTTATCATGTTACAGATCCTGAGCGTTATGGAGTTGTAGAATTTGATGAAAATAAAACGGTACTTTCATTAGAGGAAAAACCAAAGCAACCTAAATCTAATTTTGCTGTACCTGGTCTGTATTTTTATGATAATAATGTTGTTGATATTGCTTCTGAATTACAACCAAGTGCAAGGGGAGAATATGAAATAACAGATGTAAATAAAGCATATTTAGACAAAGGAAAGCTTAAAGTTAAAGAACTAGAAAGAGGGGTTGCTTGGCTGGATACAGGAACTTTTAGGTCTTTAATGCAAGCTTCTCACTATGTACAAACTATTGAAGAAAGGCAGGGTCTTGGTGTTGGTTGTATTGAGGCAGTAGCGTACTCTAGAGGCTTTATTGATGCTAACCAATTGCAAGAGCTTGCTCAACCACTAATTAAGTCTGGATATGGAAATTATTTGCTTAGTTTAATTCAATAATTAATGTTGAATAGTTATTCTGAAAAATTAAACCTTGAAATATCCAGCTATTTGGATTCTTTACCTGATGAAGGTATTTATTTACCATTTAAGTATATACTTAATTTAGGTGGAAAACGATTTAGGCCTTCTTTAGTTTTGCTCTCAACAGAACTTTTTGGAGGAGATTTACAGGAGGCTATTAAGCCTGCAATAGGAGTTGAGGTTTTTCACAATTTTACTCTGGTTCATGATGATATTATGGATGCAGCTCCATTACGAAGAGGTAAAAAACCGGTACATTTAAAATGGGATACCAATATGGGTATTCTTTCAGGTGATGTTATGTTTGCTCAAGCAAATACTTTAATCTCTTCTTGTTACCCTCATCATTTAAATAAAATGGTTTCATTGTTTAACAAGACTTCAATAGAAATTTGTGAGGGTCAGGATTTAGACATGCAATTTGAATCCAGAAATAAAGTTTCATTAGATGAGTATATTAAAATGATACGTCTTAAAACTGCGGTTTTGGTTGGTTGTGCTTTAAAGATGGGTGCCATTATAGGAAATGCTAATGATGAAGATGCTAATTTAATGTATGACTTTGGTGTGGACTTAGGAATAGCTTTTCAAGTAGATGATGATATTTTGGATTTGTATGGAGATCAACTAGCTGTCGGAAAGCAATTAGGTGGAGATATAATTGAAGGNAAGCATTCTGCGCTTATGATTCTAGCAAAAAATGCAACTAATCATGAGCAGAATAACAAGTTAACTTATTTGCTTGAAAACACTAATGAAACAGAAAAAGTACTTGATGTAAAAGCGTTATTTGATCAAATGAACATAAAAGATTCTGCGTTAGAATTAAAGCACACCTACTATTCTAAAGCTATAGATTCAGTTCATCGTTTGTCAATTCAAGAGAAATCAAAAAAAATTCTTATTGATTTTGCTAAAAATTTGATGAATAGAAATTTCTAGCTAAAAAGATCTTTTAGTGCACTATCTATGGTGTTAAAATTAAATGAAAATCCTGCTTTTTTTATTTTAGAATTGTCAACTTTTGAACCGTGAATTAAAATATCTGCTAGCTCACCATATATACCTTTAATTACAAAGTTTGGAATATTTGGAAGAAGAATTTTTCTATTTGCACTTTTAGCAAGCTTGTTGGTGAAAACTTTATTGTTTACATGTTCAGATGATACCGCGTTGTAAACACCTGAAACTTCATTATTGGTAAGGCAAAAAATAAATAATTCAACAGCATCATTAATGTGAATCCATGGCATATACTGCATTCCAGTTCCTATGGGTGCTCCTATTCTTTTTTTTATGGTAGAGAGTATTTTCTGTAATGCACCTTGATCTTTGTCTAACACAATACCTAGCCTTAGCTTTACAACTCTAGCATTTTCATTAAACAAATCCGCAGATTCCTCCCACTGAACACAACACTCAGCTATAAAGTCATGGTGTGGTTTGTCGTTTTCTGAGTATGTTTTATTGGTTGTTATTGCACCATAATAACCTATTCCGGATGCTGATACAAAAGCTTTTATAGGAAGATTTAGCTCTTTTACTTTTTGGTGAATTAATCGTGCAGTTAATACTCTGCTTTTTACAATGGTTCTTTTTCGAGCCATAGTCCAAGGCTTTTCCGCAATTGATGCCCCAGCAAGATGAATAATATGTGTTACATCTTTAAAGCACGCTTCATCAATGTAATCTCTTTCCCAGTTCCATTCATAGGTTTTTACACCAGAGGCAGAATTTTTTTCTCTTGTAAGATGAACTACATCAATATTCTTTGAAAGCAATTTTTTGGTAATTGCTTTTCCTAATAATCCGGAGCCTCCTGTAATAAGTACCTTCATCAACTTTAAATAAGTTATTTAGCTTTAAAAGTATCGCTTAAAAAAGTAAAATGGTTTAAAAAACTGTTAATTTATATTAAAACTAGTTATACTATTAGTCTTTCAAGTTAAATTTTTTGGCATGCAAATTTCTAATGGCTTTATTAATAAAAAAGGTCAAATTATTTACATATAAATTCCTTAAAAATGTAGTATAAAAGTANTTTTTAAAAACCCTATTTCATCATAGTACATAAAATTGTATTTCTTCGAGAAATTAGGTGAATTAAAATTTTAACTTTGTAGTTGATTTTAAAAGTAATGATGGATAAACATTCCTATTTGAGTAATGCAAACGGTGAGGTAATTGAGGATCTTTACAATCAATATCTTATTAATGAAAATAACGTTGAAGAAGGGTGGCGAAAATTCTTCGATGGTTTTGAATTTGCTAGAAAAAATTATCAAGAGGGGGCTGAAGAAATACCACTTAATGTACAAAAAGAATTTAAGGTGCTTAAGATGGTCGATGAGTATCGTTCAAGGGGGCATCTTTTTACAAAAACAAATCCTGTTAGAGAAAGAAGGAAGTATTCACCATCCTTAAAATTCACCAATTTTGGATTGGAAGAAAGTGATCTTACTAAGGTTTTTCAAGCAGGTGAGCAGATAGGAATTGGTCCAGCTACCTTACAAGAAATTATCNATCACCTAGAAGCAACCTACTGTGAATCAATTGGAATTGAATATCAATACATAAGGCATCCNAATAGGGTTAAATGGATTAGAGAAAGAATTGAAATAAAAAACAGACCTGTTTTATCCACCTCTGAGAAAAAGCAAATTATGCATAAGCTCAATCAGGCAACTGTATTTGAGCAGTTTCTTCAAAAGAAATTTGTAGGTCAAAANCGATTTTCAATTGAGGGAGCAGAGGCATTGATACCTGCCTTAGATGCGCTTATTGAGAAAGGTGCAGATTTGGGTATACAAGAGTTTGTTATGGGTATGGCACACAGAGGAAGATTAAACGTGCTTGCCAACATTTTCAATAAAACCTANAAGGAAATTTTTAGTGAATTTGAAGGNAAAGTATATGATGAAGANAGTCTTTTTGATGGGGATGTTAAGTATCACTTAGGTTTTACATCAGAAAACAAAACTGACTCTGGAATTGATATTCGAATGACCTTATCTCCTAATCCTTCCCATTTAGAAGCAGTAGATCCAGTTGTTCAGGGGATAACTCGATCAAAGATTGATCATGAGTTGGATGGTGATGCGTCTAAAATTGTACCTATTTTAATTCACGGAGATGCTGCTATTGCAGGTCAAGGAGTTGTTTATGAAGTTATTCAGATGGCTCAGCTTGACGGTTATAGAACAGGAGGAACTTTACATATTGTTATTAATAATCAAATAGGTTTTACAACCAATTATTTAGATGGAAGGTCAAGTACCTATTGTACAGATGTTGCTAAGACTACTTTATGTCCTGTCTTTCATGTTAATGGTGATGATGTTGAGGCTGTAGTTCAAACCATTCAAATTGCTTTAAGGTATCGTCAAGAATTTGGTAGAGATGTTTTCATTGATCTGTTGTGTTACAGAAAATACGGTCATAATGAGGGAGATGAACCTAAGTTTACTCAACCTAAGCTCTATAAAGCAATCGCAAAACATGCTAACCCTAGAGAGATTTATCTTAAAAAATTAATTGATGAGAATGTAATTAGTTTACAGGAAGGTAAGTCCATGGAGAACGATTTTGATGCTATGCTTCAAGATCGTTTAGTGGAGGCAAAACAAATTGAAAAAGCCAAGGTTACTGACTTTTTAGAAGACAAATGGAAGAATTTCAGAAAAGGTAAATCGGCTGATTTTCATCAATCTCCTTCAACATCTATTGAAAAGTCCTTTCTTATTGATCTTGCCAAGAAGCTAAATAAGCTTCCCGAGGGTAAAAAGTATTTTAGAAAAATAGTTAAGCTTTTTAAGGATCGAATAGATATGCTTGAAAATGACCGTTTGGATTGGGCTATGGGTGAGCTTTTGGCATACGCTAGTTTACTTGAAGAAGGATTTCCAATTCGTATTTCAGGTCAAGATGTGGAAAGAGGTACTTTTTCTCACAGGCATGCAGTTGTTAAAACTGAAGATGATGAAGAGCGAATAGTGCCTTTAAATGAAATATCTGATTCTCAAGCTAAGTTATCCATTTACAATTCCTTGCTTTCTGAATATGCTGTTTTAGGATTTGATTACGGTTATGCTTTTAACACCCCTAATGGATTAATTGTTTGGGAAGCTCAGTTTGGAGATTTTAATAATGGTGCTCAAATAATTATTGATCAGTTTATTAGTTCTGCTGAAGATAAATGGGGAACACAAAATGGTTTAGTTATGTTACTTCCTCATGGCTATGAAGGAATGGGTTCTGAACACTCTTCAGGAAGATTGGAACGTTTTTTACAACTTTGCGCACAGGAAAATTTACAAATTGCCAATTGTACTGTTCCTGGTAATTATTTTCATTTGCTTAGAAGACAACTAAAAAGAGACTTTAGAAAGCCTCTGATAGTATTTACTCCAAAAAAACTGCTTCGTTATCCTAGGGCAACCTCTAGTATCAATGAGTTTACTACTGGAGGATTTCAAGAAGTTATCGATGATACTAGCGCTAGTAATCCTGATGTTGTTGTTTTCTGCTCAGGAAAGTTTTATTACGATTTATTGGAGACTCAAGAAGAATTGTCAACTACGAATATGGCTATTGTTCGACTAGAGCAGCTTTATCCTTTTCCCAAGAAACAAATTGAGGAAATTGTTTCTAAATATGGGAAAGAGGCTACTTACCTTTGGGCTCAGGAGGAACCTGAGAATATGGGTGCGTGGTCCTTTATTTTACGTTTTTGGGATTTTGGACCTATCCATTGTTGTGCAAGACATTCTTCAGCTAGTCCTGCAAGTGGTTCTCCTAAAGTACATGAGATTAGACACAAGGAAATTATAGATAAAGTAATGAATTACGCACTTAAGAAAAGTGATATAAAAGTATAGAAGATGTCAGTATTAGAAATGAAAGTTCCAAGTCCAGGAGAATCTATTTCAGAAGTTGAAATAGCAGAATGGTTGGTTGAAGATGGTGATTTTGTTGAAAAAGATCAAACAATTGCTGAGGTAGATTCCGATAAAGCTACATTGGAATTACCGGCAGAACAATCGGGAACAATAACATTAAAGGCTGAGGTGGGTGATGTTGTTGAGGTTGGTCAGGTAGTATGTTTAATTGATACTTCTGCTGAAAAACCTGAAGGTTTTTCAAGTGATGATAAAACCACTTCTGAAGCTGATAATCAACCCGATCCTGGTCCTGCAAAGCCACAGTCGCAACCAGCTCCAAAAGAAGATTCTTATGCTCAAGGTCACCCTAGTGTAGCAGCAAAAAAATTAATTGATGAAAATGAAATTGCAACAGAATTAATTAATGGAACTGGAAGA
>PAZE01000023.1 GCA_002716065.1 Crocinitomicaceae bacterium
TCAGCCATAGCGTTATGAGCATCGTCTAAATCCTTATTGCAGTAAAATTGATATGCTGCAACAAGTGTTCGTTGTTCCATTTTATGGAAGATGTTTTGAACGTCTATTAATTTTCTATTTTCAATAGTAATGTCAATATCACATCTATGAAATTCTTCTGTTAAAAGAGGAATATCAAATTTATTAGAATTAAAACCTCCTAGATCACAACCTTCTAAAAATGTTTTTATGTCACCAGCAACATCTTTAAAACTTGGTGAATTGATGACGTCATAATCATAAATTCCATGAATTTCAGATGTTTCTAATGGAATAGGAATTCCTGGATTAATTCTTTGCTCGTATTTTTCTCTAGAATTATCTGTATTGATTTTAATAATTGCAATTTCAATAATTTTATCTTTTGAAGTGTTTACTCCAGTAGTTTCTAAGTCCAAGAAGGCAAGAGGCCTTTCTAGTTTAAGGGTCATTATCTTTTGGTTTTAATAGGTGAGTTAATCGAATTATTTCTTTATCGTAAGCAAAGGTAGAAACATTAAAGTCTTTAATTACAGGTTCATAACCGGAAGCGGTAATTTTGAGTTTATATTTTCCGGGTTGGATAGCAATAGTAAATAGACCAGAATTGTTATTTGGTAAGTATTTTCCAATTAGTGAATTGGTAGATGAAGTGTTAATTTCAATTTCAACAGAGTCAATATGTTGTAAGGTTGAATCTTCTTTTACTGAGACTAGATAAATAATGGGTTTGATTTCCACTTTGTCGTAATTCACTCTATAGATGTCATAACTTCCTATTCCTCCTTTACGAATTGATGCTATATAGGCATGTTTATTTTCTCTTGTAAAACAAATTGTTTTTTCATTGTATGGTGAGTTAATCGGGAAACCTAAGTTTTCAGGTTCTGACCAGAAATTTTCTTTGGCATTCCATTTGGTTTTAAACAAATCATATTGTCCCATTCCCGGAAGTCCATTAGAACTAAAATATAAAGTACTGTCAAATGAATTGAAGTATGGAAATTCTTCATTTAGATTGGTATTTATAGCATATATGTTTTCAGGCTCCCCCCAAAGTCCATTAGGAAGTTTTTTCATTACATATATGTCATCTCCCCCTAAACCTCCTGGTCGATTACTTGAAAAAAAAATGGTGTTTTGCTCATCATTAAAAGTCCCAGAACTCTCATTAAATTTTAATGAGTTCATACCTTCTCTTAGTACTTCTTTTCTTTTATAGGAACGTCCTCTTTTTTTTGATCTGTAAATATCTGTTTGTTGTTTTTTTGAAGGAGACTTTACCGTTACATAAATATAGCTTCCGTCATCTTTTATGCCTGTGCATTCATCATTTAGATTGCCATTTAATGATTTGCAATTTTTTGATCTAGTAAAATTAAATCCAGTAAAATTGTTGGTGTATATATCATAAAAGAAATTGCCATCTGGGCCAACCATTCCTTTGTTGCCTTTTCTTTTACTACTAAAAACTAGCATTCTTTCTTTTTTATCTATAAATGGATTGATTTCCTCAGAGCTAGTATTTACCTTGTCTCCAAGATTTTCTATAGATACCTGAACTGGATTTTCAATCAATGATTTACAGTAATTGAATTGCTTAAAAAGAAGTGGAATTTCTTTTTTATGTTTTCCGGGTTTTAGTTCGTAGAGCTGTAAATATTCTAATGCTTTATCATAATCGAGTTTGTAAGAATAAGCTCTAGCTAAATAGTATAGAATTTCTTTGTCATAGTTGTCAAAAGCTAGACATTTTTTAAAATATCGTATAGATTTAGCTTTGTCAATGTTTGAATTTAAGTAACATAAGCCAATATTTTTTAATGCATTTTTATCTTCTGGATGATCAGCTAAATGAATTCGATAGCTTATAATAGCACTTAGAAAATTTTCATTTTTAAAATGTTCTTTTGCCTCATTTAAATCCTGACCACTCATGCTTACAACAAAAAAAACAAGTAGTAACAATGATATGGTTGTTAACCTTTTCAAATAATATTGCTTAAGAGTAAATATATTTAGGAAAAATAATTAAATCCTAAAAAGCAGTAATTTTAATGTACTGATATTTTGAATATTTACTTTTATTGAGATAGTCACCTTGGTATCTTGGTCCCTGAACTAAAGAATTTTCGGAAACAATTGTAAATTTACTGATATCGATTCCAAGGGCAATTAACTTCTTTTTAAGTATTTCTTTAGCATTTAGTGTCCTTTGAGCAGCCAAGTTTTTATTGTTTTGATAAGTCTTTGTAGGAACAGTAGATGCGCTTCCTTCAAGTTCTATTTTAACATCTCCAGCAGTTTTGATTATTTCATCTATTCCTTCAAGAAATTCATTGAATCGTTCTTTTTCACTTCCAATTCCTTTTTCATTGTAACCGTAGAAAATTTGAAAACTTACAGGTTCTATATCATAAATATCCTCTCTGGTAATACCATCTTCGCAATGAGGCATATCTTCTTCAGAGTACATGTCATCCTGATGACCTTCATCAGTAGTGGTTATTGTCTTCGAATCTATATCATCTTCAGAATTTTCATCAGTAGTGGTTGTTGTCTCGGAATCTATATCATCTTCAGAATTTTCAACAGTACTTGTTGTAGTCTCTGAATTAGCATCATCAACAGAGCTTGTGTCTTTTTCGTTCAAGGGAATCCCTCCAATGGTAATTACTTTGTTAATTTCTTGATAGTTGGATTCACATGGAAGGGTAAATTCAGTACTATAGAATATTTCTTCGTTTTGAGTGTATTCTACAAGATACTCGTGGCATGGTATAAGGCTAAAAACATAGGATCCATTTCTTCTATTTGGAGTGTATTGCTGAAATAAATCTTCATTGCCATCAGTTAAATCATATACCCAAATAACTATTCCCGCAGGTATTTGTGGTAAAGAGCCAGGGTCTATATATCCTTTTAAAATGGCTAGTGGTTCAGATGGTTGATCGTCACCTAAAAGAACTTTATAAATGTCTTTTTCTCCATATCCACCTTCATGAGAAGAAGCATAGTATCCATTTTTCCCATCTGCATTAGTAGTAAAATATAAGTCGTCTTCAACGGTATTAAGAGGGTAGCCCATGTTTATTGGTGTTGTCCACTTGCCTTCCTCATTAAGTTCAGTATGAAAAATGTCAAATCCACCCATACTTTGCTCCCCATTTGAGCTATAGTAGAATGTTTTTCCATCAGGATGTAAAAAAGGAGAATCTTCATCAAAAGGAGTGTTGATTGGAGGGCCTACATTTAAGGGTTGGGACCACTCTCCGTTAGGTAGTTTAACGAGTCTATAGATGTCTCTACCTCCATATCCACCCTCTCTATCGCTAACAAAGTACATTTTATTACCATCTATTGAAGTAGTAACATGTGTTTCCCAAGCTGGTGAATTAACAGCACCAAGTTTTTTTGGAGAGTAGAAATTAATATTATCACGTTCAGAAATATAGATGTCTCCATTACCTTGATTGTCGTCTTTGTAAAAATAGAGGAATTGACCATCTGCAGAAACACTAACAGTTGCTTGATTACTGTTAGGTCGATTAAAGTCTGCAAGTTCTGGAGTGCCCCATTGGTTAGTTTTAAAGTTTTTGTATGAAACATAAACGTCTTCAAAGTGTTTTCCGTCTTGTGGGCTATAAATACCTCTGTTTGAAACTTGATTGGTGTCTGTGCGAAGTCTTCTAGAAGTGAAAAAAAGCATACTTTCATCTGCTGTTATAACAGGGCTGAAATCTGAATAGGAGCTATTAATAATGTCGCCAATATTTTCTAGAGTATAGTTTTTGGGATTGGCTAGTTGCTTTTTAGCAATCTCACATTGCTTTATGTCATGGTAAACCAACTCTTTCAAAAAGTGCTTTTTCCCAGATGATTCAATGAATTTGTTAAAATAAAATATAGCAGAATCTGGCTTGTAATTTAGATGAAATGATTTTCCTAAGTAGTAATATACTTCAATAGGAGCTGATTCTAAAGAATAATCTAAAGGAAAATATCTTTCATTAACATTAGTTTTAGCAAAATTTAAATAGCTAAAAGCATCTTTTTTATTGTTGGCAGATTTTAATAAGCAATAGCCAGTTTTGTAATTTATATTCGCATTTTTAGGATTTTCTTTAACCAATTCAAGCCAAATTTCCTTAGCAAATTCGTGAAAATTATCGTCCATTAGTGAATTGGCAGCTTCAAATTTCTCTTTGAATTCAGATTTGTCTTTTGACTCTTCTTGAGAATAAAAGGAGCCAGTAATTAAAATGGTTAAAGCAAAAATTAAAAATTTAAGTTTCATACTTTATTAGTGTTTTTCAATAGCAACTTATTTAAAACCCTAAATATCACGATTTATATCAAAACTTTCTAAATAGTCTGCTACTTTTCTAACAAAGCTGCCACCAAGTGCACCATCAATATTCCTGTGATCATAAGAATGAGATAAAAACATCATGTGGCGAATACCAATTGTATCACCTTGAGGAGTTTCAATAACTGCTGGTTTCTTTCGAATTGCACCAACAGCAAGTATCGCACTCTGTGGTTGATTGATAATAGGTGTTCCCATTACATTTCCAAATGTTCCTACATTGGTAACAGTATACGTTCCACCCTGAATTTCATCTGGGGATAGTTTGTTCTCTCTAGCTCTTTTGGCTAAATCGTTTACTTTTTTAGCAAGGCCAACCAAGTTGTATTGATCGGCATTATGAATAACAGGAACAATTAAGTTTCCTGATGGTAAGGCTGTTGCCATACCAAGGTTTAAGTCTTTTTTAATTACAATTTTATCTCCATCAATCATAGAGTTGACATTGGGCATGTGTTTAAGTGCTTTTAGAATCGCTTCCATGAAAATAGGAGTGAAAGTTAATTTTTCACCTTCTCTTTTGAAAAACTCATTTTTCATTTTGTTTCTCCAAAGAACAATATTAGTTACATCAGCTTCAACAAAAGAAGTAACATGAGGGGCAACATGCTTAGACATTACCATATGATCAGCAATTAGCTTTCTCATTCTGTCCATTTGAATAATCTCATCATTTGCTCCAACTGGGACGCTTGGTGTATTATGAGAGGGAACAACGGCTTTTTGGGTTTCTACTTTTGGTGCTTCAACAGTAACACTTGTTGATGAGGTTCTTTCTTTTAAGAATAGAAGCATGTCTTTTTTAGTCACTCTGCCATTAGACCCAGTTCCCTTAATTTGTTCTAGTTCAGTACTGAGAATTCCCTCTTTTTGGGCAATGCTTTTTACAAGTGGAGAATAGAATCTAGAACTTTCAATAACAATTGGCTCATTACTTGAAATTCCATTAGTTATTGGCTCGAGAATTTGTTCAGCTACAACAGGTTCGATTTCCTGTTGAACCTCATTTTTATCAGAAGTTGTATTGGAGGTGTTTTCTTGATCAGCATCACCTTCTCCACCAATAATAGCAAAGGCAGTTCCCACTTGAACAACATCCCCTTCTTTAAAAAGAATTTTCTTTAAGATCCCTGAAGCAGGTGAAGGAACTTCTGAATCTACTTTNTCNGTNGCAATTTCNACAANNGGCTTCATCTNCCTCAATNGTATCNCCAACANNTTTNANCCANGNNGTNATTGTTGCTTCTGCAACACTCTCTCCCATTTTAGGTAATAAAACTTCAATTTCCGCCATACTTTTTATGAAATATTGTTCATTCTTTTAGGTGCACAAAAATAGTTTTTTTAGATGAAAAAAGCAGATTTTTTCTATGTTTTAGTTGTTGAAATTATTTACAGGTAAAAATAGTAATCATCCAATGTGTCTTAAATTTCGAATTACTATTCTTAAATCTGCAAAAATGCTGTAGTCTTTAGCATATACCACATTTAGCTTAGCACAAGTTTCAGGATTAATAGGAACTATCCCATCAGAAACTGAAAGAATGTTGTTTTTTAGCTTGGGTAACTTTTCATAAGAACTATTTTCATGGTATCCCACCCAAGTTGATAAACCAATAAAAACTTTAAGGATACTTTTTAAAGCACTAAGAGGACGTTTGTAGTAAAAAAATAGGAATGGAAAAAAGATAAGAAGCATAGATGATGTGCCAATATCAAAAATTCGTTTTAAACGAATATTTTCAACCTTGTTGATGGTGTTCATGTCCATCATGTATAAATCACCACTACTATGTATGGAGTTACTACCAATTAAAAAAAGTGTATTAGGCTGAGAGATTTTAAAATCCACTTTCTGAATAGAAGAAAATCTAGACATAATCTCAATGGTATCTTGGGCAGATATATCTTTTGCGCAGAAAACAACTTCATTTATTTTTTTAATTCTTACCAAATCGTAAAGCTGATTCAATTCAATATCAAAAGATGAATTGTTTTTGCTGTTTGATGGTTCGGGATTTACGAAGTATAGTTTTTCAATTT
The DNA here is from genome assembly GCA_002716065.1 of Crocinitomicaceae bacterium. Taxonomy (GTDB): domain Bacteria; phylum Bacteroidota; class Bacteroidia; order Flavobacteriales_D; family Parvicellaceae. The sequence continues at coordinate 6,431 of PAZE01000023.1, forward strand.
GAGCTACTTGTTCTAGAAGATTTTGTATTCTATTGCCTTCTTGTTTACTCCCAACAATTGCAAATGATTTTTTTTCTTTTAAGGAGGTTTTTAATTTACCCCACCCTAATAAATGAAAGATTACTCTATTTAAAAAGGAAACAAGAAGAAACCCTAAAGAAGAAAATAATATGATGGATCTTGAAAATTGAATTTCTTTTGGTAAAAGAGCATAGGCAGATAGTATAATTATAGTTCCTGCTAATGCTGATTTTATAAGGGCACCTGTTTTATAAGGTTTATCGTATCCACCAAGAACAAAGTTACTTAGCGTCCATGTTATTGCATATACGGAAATAGCAATGTATAGAATCTTAGTTGGGAAAATTATATTGGTATATAATTGATAATATTTTGCAATTAAATAAATCACTCCGATTGTTGAGCTTAAATCAACTATGGAAAGTGATAATTTCTTTATTAGCTGAATGGAAATAGCAATAAATGCCCGGATGTATATGGCAATATTAATTAAGAAGGAAAACAGCTTTGCATTTTTTTTGGAGAAATGCTTTTTTGCAAAAATGATCATTGCATTGTAAAAGACAAAAACATAGTTGACAGATGTTTTTTTTGTGCTTTCACCTTTGTAGTGAATAATACTTGTCTTAGAAAAGTAATAATTTTTATATCCACCAAGAATTAAGCGATAAGATAGGTCAATGTCTTCTCCATACATGAAAAAGGCTTCATCTAAAAGTCCAATTTTGTCTAGTGCTTTTTTTCTAAGTAACATAAAAGCACCTGAGAGAACTTCTATAGAGTGATTCTCTTCTTTGGAAAGGTAACCTAAATGATATTTACCCATCAATTTGGATTTAGGAAATAAACTAGAGAGTCCAAAAATTTTATAAAAGGCCGCAGATGGGGTAGGTAGCCCTCTTTTGGATTCAGGTAAGAATTTGCCTTTACCGTCAATCATTTTAACACCTAATCCTCCTGAATCCGGTTGAGAATCCATAAAATCTAGACATTTAGTAAATGTATCTTCTTCAACAACAGTATCTGGATTTAAAAGAAGTATATACTGACCATTTGCTAGACGAATTGCTTGGTTGTTCGCAGAAGAAAAACCAACATTTTCTGTATTGGCAATTAGTTTAACTTCTTGAAATTTTTCTTGAATCATGGATACAGACCCATCAACGGAATTGTTGTCTACCACAAAAATTTCAGCATCAATAGTTTTGGTTGCTTTGAAAACAGAAATTAAACATTGCTCCAAGAAATGCTTAACATTATAATTAACTATGATAATTGATAGCTTCAAAAAAATGATTTTAAGAACTAAAATTTATTTCATATGGTAATCGGTTTACAATGGATTTTCCTAATGTAATTTCATCAATATATTCCAGTTGGTTACCAACTCCAATTCCTCTTGATATTAAACTTGTTTTTATGTTTTTTTCTTGAATTTTTCTGTAGATGTAAAAGTTGGTGGTGTCTCCTTCCATGGTTGCAGGTAATCCAAATATAATTTCTTTAACATTAAAAGATTCAATTCTTTTTAATAAACTAGAAATTGTTAAATCTTCAGGACCAATTCCGTCCATTGGGGAAATTACACCTCCCAAAACGTGGTATTCTCCGAAAAATTGTCCAGTAGATTCAATGGCCATAACATCTCTTATGTCTTGTACAACACAAATTATCTTATCATCTCGTTTAGGGTTGCTACATATGGAACACAATTTACCGTCAGAAATATTATGGCAACGCTTACAAAATTGAATATTTTCTTTAAGACGAATAAAAGAGTTAGAGAATTGAGCTATTTCTTGTTTGTTTTTGTTTAACCAATTAAGTACAAGTCGAAGAGCTGTTCTTTTTCCAATTCCAGGCAAAGAAGCCATTTGTTCAACAGCTTGATTAAGAATTTTAGACTTGGATTCCATAGTGCAAATTTAAATAACCTGTCTAACTGTTAATGGCATTGGTAAAATGTTTTTCAACCATTTCAATTAATAAATCAATTTCTTTCAAGTGTGTCCTGAAAGATAAAACGGCTACTCTTAACCACAATTCATTATCAATTGTTGTAGATGAAATAAATATTCTTCCATCTTTGTGAATTGCATCTAATAATTTTTGATTGAAACAGGATTGCTCTTCTTTTAAAGAGAAAAATCGAAAAGTGAATACGGTTAGCTCTGGAGAAGGTCCCAGCTCAATATAGTTTAACTTTTCAAATGCCTTGTAAATATAATTTGTAAGAAGAAGCTTTTCTCTAAGAGCGTCTTTAAAAATTTGTTTACCATGAAAGAGTAGAGGAAGCCACAACCTTAAGCCTCTAAAGTTTCTAGAAAGTTCAGGAGATAAATCTGCTGGAGATAAATGTTCATGACCAGCGTAGGCATCTTTCATATAGTTGGCTAGGTAATAATTGGTTCTAAGTAAATCTTCTTTTTCTTTTACTAAAATCGCTCCAGATCCATAAGGAAGAAACATTCCTTTATGGGGGTCTATCACAAGAGAATCAGCTTGGTCAATTCCAATAAATTTTTCTTTGTACTCATCCAGCATGTAAAAAAATCCTCCGTAGGCAGCATCAACATGAAACCAGCAATTGAATTTATCAGCTAAATTTCTCAAGGAATCTAAATCGTCAATAACTCCTGTATCAGTTGTTCCTGCAGAACCGATTATTAAGAAAGGGTTTAGGCCCATTTGAGCATCAATTTCAAGCTGTTTTTTTAGCTCATTGATGTTAATGTGAAAACTACTCTCAAGTGGAATTTCTCTATAGATGCATTCACTTAATCCACTAATTCGAATGGCTTTGTGTAAGCAGTGATGCATTTGCTCAGATCCGTAAATAACTGTTTTATGGTAATCTTTTCCTTTTATGTTGTATTTATCTCTAGCAGCAACAATGGCTATAAGATTAGCTATACTTCCACCTGTAGTTAAATTTCCTCCATAGGAATCTTTGTTAAATCCGAAAATTTCGGCAAACCAATTTAAAAGATGATTTTCAATATTTACGGCCCCAGGATTGGCATAATATATACCTGAGTATTTATTGGTCATTGCAGCAATGAAATCTCCATACGCTGCAGCAGGAATTCCTCCTCCTGGGATATATCCGATATGTGCTCCAGAAGCTGGTTGAATTCCGTTGGAATTAACAGCACGGTTAAATAATTGTAGAATCTCATCTATTGGATAGCCGTTGTCATTAAAAGGTGTGCTGAAGATTTCTTTACTAGAGGAAAAGTCATTTTCAAAACCTTTACTTTCACTTAAATTATCAATAAATTCGTTTAAATAGTTTACAATAGACGCATTGAAACTGGCTCTTCTTTTTTCTTTAAGGTCTAATTTTAAAACAGCTTTTTCTAGTTTAAGTATTTCATCTCTCATGGTACTGTTTTAAACAATTAATTGGTTAATATCTGAAGATTATTGGTGTTTGCCAAACTAAGTAATGTCTTTTCTTTGTTTTATGAATTCAACACTAATCATTTCGGTAATTACTGTCTATTTTTTGGTATTAATTCTAATAGCAAAGCTTACTGCTGGCAAGGGTGAAAATGCGGCCTTCTTTTTAGGAAATCGCAAATCTCCTTGGTACATCGTAGCATTTGGAATGATAGGGGCCTCATTGTCTGGAATAACCTTTATATCTATTCCTGGTTCTGTTGCTAGTTACTCAGTTGAACATGGTCTTGTTCCCACTAGTGAGTTTTCATACATGCAAATGGTTTTTGGGTATTTAATAGGATATCTAGTTGTGGCCTATGTGTTACTTCCTATTTATTATAAAATGAATGTAACATCAATTTATACTTATTTAGAGAATAGATTTGGTTTTTGGAGCTATAAAACAGGAGCTGCATTTTTTCTGCTTTCAAGGATTATTGGGGCCTCTATTCGTTTGCTTTTAGTAGCAAGTGTTTTGCAAATGATTCTTTTTGATGAGTTAAAAGTACCTTTTGAAGTAACCGTTTTAATCTCTGTACTTTTAATTTGGTTGTATACTAATAAAGGAGGAATAAAGACAATTATTTGGACAGATACCTTACAGACAGCATTTATGTTGGCTTCTGTAATACTTACTATATGGTTAATTGGAGATTCGCTTAAGGTAAATGAGAACGGAGGTATTGCAGAAGTGATTTCAAACAGTGGTTTTTCACGAATTTTTTATTTTGAAAATTGGAAATCTGCCAATTTTTTCTGGAAACATTTTCTTGGTGGGATATTTATTACCATAGGCATGACAGGATTAGATCAAGATATGATGCAGAAAAACTTAAGCTGTAAAAATTTAAAAGCTGCACAACTTAACATGGTTTCATTTGCAGGAGTGTTGGTGTTGGTTAATTTAATTTTTCTCTCTCTTGGAGCACTGCTGTATTTGTATTATCAGCAAACAGGTATTGGACAAGTGGCTTTATCATTAGGAAGAACTGATTTATTGTTTGCAGAAATTGCACAAAGTGGTAATTTAGGAGTAGCTGTAGGAATTTTATTTTTACTTGGATTAATAGCTGCAGCCTATAGTAGTGCAGATTCGGCATTAACCTCTTTAACGACTTCCTTTTCAGTAGATTTTTTAAGTATTCAAAAAAAAACAACTAAAGAGCAATTAAAAATTCGAAAAATTACCCATGTTTTAATGTCTGCAGTATTGGTGATTACTGTTATTATTCTTCGTAAATCATCTGATGATGCTGCCATTTGGTTGCTAATTAAATTAGCAGGATTTACTTATGGTCCATTAATTGGTTTATTCTTTTTTGGAATATTGACTAAAAGAACTTTAAAGGATAATTTGGTGCCAATAGTATGTGTAATTATCCCTATTATTTTAGGATTCGTTTGGTATCTTGCTAATTATAAGATTGTAAATTGGTTTGGTGCATATAAATTTGGCGCAGAACTAATTATTTATAATGCTATTTTCTCCTTCTTAATTTTATTTCTTATTAGTTCTAGTTCTAAAAAAAGTTGAGTTTTAATTAAAATCAGCTTGTTTACTCTAGGATAACTTGTTTGAAGTTTGCCAATTTTCATTTTAAATCTGGTTGCAATTTTACAATTGATTGTTAAACGATTTGTATTGTTAAATATCAAAATCCTTAATTTTGCCATGTATGGAATCAATTTCTTTTCAAAAAAAAGCTGAAGATTACCTAAAACTATGTTATAGTGAATTGAATAAGAATCATTTGTTTGATAAGCGTTGGAAGGATGTAAAAAACGCTATCAAAACAACGGGAACTTATGAACTTTTGGATTTTGAATTGGATTATGGTACAAAAGTAGCTTGGCGAAATTCTAATAAATGTATTGGAAGATTGTTTTGGAGAACAATGAATGTTTTGGATAAGCGAAAATTAGATTCCCCAGATGCTATATTTCAAGCTCTTTTTGAACATATTGATCTTGCTACTAATAAAGGTAATATTCAATCAACAATTTCTGTGTTTAATGCTCATAAAGGAATTCGTATTTGGAATCCTCAACTGTTAAGTTTTGCCGGTTATAAAAACAAAAATGGTTCAATTATTGGAGATCCAAAACAACTGAGCTTTACCAATGAATGTGTGAAATTAGGTTGGAAACCTAAAATGGGAGAATTTGATATTTTGCCATTGGTTGTTCAAATTGATGATAACACCCCTATATGGCAAGAAATTCCTAAAGAGATAATAACTTTAGTTCCTATAGAACATCCTGAGATAACTTCATTTAAAGAGTTGGGTTTAAAATGGTACTCTACACCAATAATTTCAAATATGATATTAGAAATTGGTGGAATTGAATTTCATGCGGCTCCTTTTAATGGTTGGTATATGGGTACAGAAATTGGGGCAAGAAACTTAGCAGATGAGTCCAGATATAATATGCTCCCACAAGTTGCTAAACTTATGAATTTAAATTTAAAAGATAAAAACAACTTATGGAAAGATCGTGCTCTAGTTGAACTAAATCATGCTGTTTTACATTCGTTTAAAAAACATGGTGTTAAAATTATCGATCATCATACTGCTTCAAAGCAGTTTATGGAATTTATGCGTAAAGAATCAAAGCAAAAACGAGAAGTAACTGCTGATTGGGCTTGGATAGTTCCACCACTTTCTGGTTCAACGATGGAAGTTTTCCATACAGAAATGAATAATGTGATTAAATCTCCAAATTATTTTTATCAAAAGAAACCCTGGTTTTAGTTTTAATTCTTAGGTAGATTTTCAATAATGAGCTTGTTGATTTTTTGAAGTAATATAGGCCCTTCATATATAAAACCAGTATAAAGCTGAATTAAATCAGCACCAGCATTAAGTTTTTCTATGGCATCTTCAGCAGAATGAATCCCTCCAACTCCAATTATTGGAAAAGATTGGTTTGATTTCTCTGAAAGATAGCGGATTACATATGTAGAGGATTGTTTTAGTGGTTTCCCACTAAGGCCTCCATTTCCTATGGCATTTATTTTAGAAGATGTTGTTTTTAGATTATTTCTCAAAGTAGTGGTATTGGTTGCTACTACTCCATCAAAAGCAGAAATACTTACTATCTCAATAATTTCGTCTAACTGATTATTGTTTAGATCCGGAGATATTTTCAATAATATGGGTTTTCTTTTTTTCTTCGAAGCATTTATTTTTTCCAATTTAGTAGCAAGCTCTAAGAGAAATTTTTTATCCTGAAGTTGAGTAAATTCTTTAACATTTGGACAGCTAACATTAATAACAAAATAATTTACATATGGATGTAATTCATTGAAATTATAAATGTAATCTTTCAATGCAATTTCATTTGGAGTAGTGGTGTTTTTACCAATGTTTCCACCAATTATAACCGATTTGTTTTTCTTTAACCTTTCAATGGTAGATAGAGCCCCTTCGTTATTGATCCCCATTCTATTTATTATGCCACTATCTTGAGTTATTCTAAAGACTCTTTTTTTTGCATTACCTGGTTGAGCATTAGGGGTTACTGTTCCAATTTCTATAAATCCAAAACCAAAATTACTTAGCTCTTTGTAGAGTTTTGCATTTTTATCAAATCCAGCTGCTAAACCAATAGGATTTGGGAAATTGATTCCTAAAATATTTTTTTCAAGAGCTTTGTTTTTATTTAGGTAAATGGATTTTATTAAAAGTCCTATTCCAGGAATGAAATGAAGAAATTTAATTAGCTTAAAGGTAATGTTGTGAACTCGTTCAGGATCAAAACAAAAAAGGACTGGCCTAAGTAAAAGTTTGTACACTTTTTATATAATTTGAATGCAAAGATAGAAAAGATGCACCTTTATAAGAGAATGTTGATTAATTATTCTTTTTTTCAAATTTATACTTAAGGTATTTGACACCTGCTCTTACTGAATTGTACGCATTTTCTTCTGGAAGAATTGATGGGATTAGCTCTAGCTCTTGAAACTGCTTAAAAATGTGATCGTTAATGCCTACTACAATAACATCAATAGATTTTGCTTTGAAATTAGTAATGATTTCTTCTAAAACATATATTCCAGAAGCATCTATGTAAGGTACGTTAGACATGTTAATAATAACTGCATCTTTATCTACAATTTTTTCAGCTTGAGATTTAAATTGATCTGAAAAACCATAGAACAAGGGACCTTCTAGTTCAAAATCAAAGATTCTATTTTGAAGTGTTTCAGGAAGCTTTAATTTTTTTTCTAGGTCTATTAAATTTCCTTTTTTACTTCTTTGGTTAACAATTTCTCCCATTTTTTGCATGAAAAAGAACGAGGAAATCACCATCCCAACTCCAACAGCAATTAATAAGTCAGCAAATATGGTTATGGTAATTACAACTAAAAGAACAAATGTGTCACTGTTTCTTAGTTTAATTAACCTTTTAATTCCTTTAAAATCAATTATTCCTATTCCAACACTTATAAGTAATGCTGAAAGAACAGGAATTGGTATTACTCTAACGTAATTTGAAAAACCAAGTAAAATAATAATTAGAAAAAGACCTTTAAGGATACCACTTAAATTGGATCTTCCATTTGAATTTATGTTTGCTACAGTTCCAGTAGTAGATCCGGCTCCTGGAAGACCTCCAAAAAGTGCCGATACAAAATTTCCTATTCCTTGACCTATTAATTCTCTGTTTCCATTGTGTTTGGTTTTGGTAATATTGTCTGCAACAACAGAAGTTAATAGTGTATCAATAGTTCCTAATCCAGCAAGTGTAAGAGCACTAATGGTAATCATTGATAAATCGGATATTTTTAAAGTGGATAAAAATTCAAGCTTTAAGCTGGGTAAATCAGAAGGTATTTTTCCAATAACTAAAAAGGAAGTTTCATCCATAAAAAGTGAAACAACAGTAGCCGAAATTAGAGCAATTAATCCTGCAGGTAGTTTTTTTGAAATTAAAGGAATGAGATAAATCAAAAGTAATGTAGTTCCACCTAAAATTATTGAACTCCAATGGTGGTGAATAACTGGATCTGGAAGGTGGCTAATAATATTAATTATCCCTTTGGGTGTTTTCTCGCCAAAAAAATTATGCCATTGAAATAAAATAATGATTACACCAATTCCCCCCATAAAACCTGAAAGTACAGGGTAGGATATGTACTTAACATATTTCGATATATTGATTAATCCAAAAACAATCTGAAAGATACCTGCAAGAGCAAAAGTGGCTATTATTATAGGAAGGGCATCGTCTAAAGAATTGTTGTTTGGAAGGCTAATTGCTGAATGAACAATGGTGGCAGCGACAATTGTCATTGGACCAGTAGGGTCGCTGATAAGTGTTTTGGTACCTGCTACTATTGAGGCGATAATCGCCAAAATAATTGCAGTATACATTCCTGCTTCTGCACCTAATCCACTTTGAAGACCAAATGCTAACCCCATTGGCAGAGCAATGATAGCCGCAGTTAGCCCACCAGTTAAATCGCCTTTAAAAGTTGATTTATAGTCTGAAAATCCCATTTGAAAACTGATTTGCTTTTAAATGTAAAATTTTTTTAAACCAATTTTTCTATAAATAGATGAATACTCTATTTAATAAGATATAATTATATTTTTGCATAAAATTTGCTAAATGATTAAAGGGAAAAAAGTTGTAGTTGTAATGCCAGCGTATAATGCAGAACAAACATTGGAAAAAACCTATAATGAGATTCCTTTTGATGTTGTTGATCAGGTTATTCTAGTAGACGATCATGGTACTGATGAAACTGCAGAACTTGCAAAATCTTTAGGAGTAAATCATGTTATTCGCCATCAGAAAAACATGGGCTATGGTGGAAATCAAAAAACATGTTACAACAAAGCTTTAGAAATAGGTGCAGACATAATTATTATGGTGCATCCAGATTATCAATATACCCCTAAACTTATTGAAAGTATGGCTTATTTAATAGCTAATGATGTTTATCCAGTAGTACTTGGATCAAGAATTCTTGGTAAAGGAGCCTTAAAGGGAGGAATGCCAATTTATAAATACATTGCCAATCGAATGTTAACTTTTTTTCAAAATGTTATGGTTGGTCAAAAATTATCTGAATATCATACTGGTTATAGAGCTTTTTCCAAGGAGGTTTTAAATGGTATATTATTTAATGAAAATTCTGATGATTTTGTTTTTGATAATCAAATGTTATCTCAAATTATTTACAATGATTTTGAAATAGCAGAAATCACTTGTCCTACAAAGTATTTTGAAGAGGCGTCTTCTATTAATCTTTCAAGAAGTATAACATATGGTTTTGGAGTATTATCTACTTCGCTAAAACATTTTTTTACTAGAACGGGGTTATATAACTGGAAATTATTGACTAAAAATAAATAAATGTTGGTCAGAATAAAGAATATTTTTTCTAGTCAGCTGTATTTTTTTATTGGCTATGTTGTTTTTTTATTTTTCATAGGGATGGTCTTGGTTTTATTTGATAAAAGAGAATCAGCATTCTGGGTAAATCAACAATGGACTTCTTTTTCTGATTCTTTTTTTAAATACCTAACCTATTTAGGTGATGGATGGTTTGCATTTGTAGTTGCAATATTGATTCTAGTTTTTAGCTCTAAATTAAAGTATGGTATTTACGCATTGTTGTCTTTTGTTTTGACAACTGGGGTTACACAAATTTTTAAAAGAGTGGTTTTTTCTGATTCTATGCGTCCTTCTCACGAGTATTTTACAGAGTTTAACGCTGGTATTTGGCATAAAGTAGAAGGTGTTGAGTTGTTAAGTGCCAATTCATTTCCAAGTGGACATGCTACTTCTGCATTTAGTATTTTTTGTTTGTTAACACTACTCAGTAAAAATAAATTTTTAGGCTTGGTTTTTCTTGTTTTGGCTGTATTAACTTCATTTTCAAGGGTATATTTATCTCAACATTTTTTAGAAGATATTTATGTTGGATCCTTAATAGGTTGTGTCGGAACTGTTTTAGTTGTTGTTTTGTTGAATTCTATGAATTGGAGCAAGTCATTTAATAAGCCTTTGTTGAATAGAAATTAGTTTTGTGGAAAGGTCAGCTAAAATAATTCCTTATATAATTCTTGCATTAATTGGACTAATTCTTTTTGTTCCTTTTATTGGAGATTTTCATCTTTTTGATTGGGATGAAATTAATTTTGCTGAATCTTCAAGAGAGATGCTTGTAAGTGGAAATTTTTTTCAGGTCCAAATAAACTATGAACCTTTTCAAGAAAAACCACCACTTTTCTTTTGGTTGCAAGCACTTTCTATGAAAATTTTTGGTATAAGTGAATTTTCTGCTCGTTTGCCTAATGCAATCTTTGGAGTTTTATCATTATTGATATTGTTTCGAATAGGTAGCAAACTTAAAAATTCCCGTTTTGGTTGGATTTGGGCATTAATTTATTTGGGTTCTCTTCTGCCTCACTTGTATTATAAATCAGGTATAATTGATCCGGTTTTTAACTTATTTATTTTTCTGGGTGTTTATTTTTTTATTAGATGGGTGTCTAATCAAAAAATACAACAAAGAAATCTTTGTTCTATGCTATCGGGATTATGTATTGGTTTTGCTATTATAACCAAAGGACCTGTTGGCTTTCTTCTTTTGTTTTTAACTGTAATTGTTTATTGGTTGTTAAAGAGAGAAAAACGATTTTTTTCTATTAAAGAAGTTATGATTTTTGGAGTTTCTGTACTTTTTGTCTCTTGCTTTTGGTTTGGACATGAAACCATAAAAAATGGCCCATGGTTTCTAATAGAATTTGTAAAATACCAAATTGAATTATTTTCTGAACCTGTAGCCGGACATCAGCAGCCTTTTTATTATCATTTTGTAGTGGTATTATTTGGTTGTATGCCCATGTCTTTCATTGCACTTCCAAGGTTTTTTAAACAAAGTGAGACTGATGTACTTTCATTTGAGCGTTGGATGAAAGTATTGTTTTGGGTGGTGTTAATTTTATTTACCATTGTTTCAACCAAAATTGTTCACTATTCTTCGATGACTTATTTACCATTGAGTTATTTAGCTGCTTTACAGCTTAACAATTGGAATAGCTCAACTTCTAAGTGGCTTAATCTGCTTTTAATTGTTGTTGGAAGTTTGATTTCAGTGGTTTTATTTTTAATTCCTTTTCTTGCTCATTTTCATTTGAATTATTTGCAGGGGTTAATTGCTGATAAGTTTTTTAGTGCACAATTGGTTTTAGATGTCAACTGGTTTGGGTTTGAATGGATGATTTCATTGGTTTATGGGGTCTCGATTTTATTCTTTGTTTATCTTCTAAACAAAAGAAATATAATCCTGTCTCTTGTTGTTCTGGTAATAGGGCTGGGAAGTACCATTTTGCTGTTAGGAAAATATGTGCTTCCAAAAGTTGAAATATATAGTCAAGGACCTGCAATTGATTTTTATGAGTCGATACAAAACGAAAATGTGTATATCACAACTGTTGGATACAAAAGCTATGCACAATATTATTACACCAAAATAAATGCACTAGAAGAATCAGATGCGTTGTACGAGCAAAAAATTAAAGCTAAAGAAATTGTTATGCATAAACATTCTGCTTTTAATCATTTGGCAGTAAAACAGTACAATTCAATTCTACTGGACTGGTTAAAAAATGGAGCTATTGATAAGCCAGTTTATTTTGTTTCCAGAATTGATAGAAATCACTTATTAGATAGTAATAAAAACATTTCATTTCTTTATCAAAAGGGAGGATTTGTTTTTTATAAAAGAAACCCATAAAATAACAGTATGCAAGTAAGAAATTTAAAACCTGAAATAGTTTGGAATCACTTTGAAGATTTAAATAATGTTCCTAGACCCTCAAAAAAGGAAGAAAAAGTTATTGCTTTTATGAAGAGTTTTGGAGAGACTAATAATTTACCAACATATGTTGACTCAGCAGGAAATGTAATTATCAAAAAATCTGCTTCAAAGGGAATGGAAAATAGAAAAACTGTGATTCTTCAAAGTCATTTAGATATGGTGCATCAAAAAAATGCAGATACTGTATTTGATTTCGAAAATGAAGGTATTAAAATGTTTGTTGATGGTGATTGGGTCACAGCAGAGGGAACCACACTTGGTGCAGATAATGGTATGGGTGTAGCCGCAATAATGTCTTTGTTAGTTTCAAAAGATATTGATCATCCACCTTTAGAAGCTCTTTTTACTATTGATGAAGAAACTGGAATGACCGGTGCTTTTGAATTGGAACAAGAAATATTAGATGGTCAAATTTTATTAAACTTAGATACTGAAGATGATGACGAGTTTAGCATTGGATGTGCTGGTGGTATAGATACCAATAGCTATTTTCAGTACCAACCAGAAGCTATATCAAATTCAGAATTTGCCTATGAGCTTAGTGTTACTGGTTTAAAAGGTGGTCACTCCGGAATGGATATTCATTTAGAAAGAGCAAACGCCAATAAGATTATGAACCGATTAATGGGGGAGCTAATCAATTTTAATATTAAAATTGTCTCCATTGATGGAGGAAGTTTAAGAAACGCTATTCCAAGAGAGTCTTTTGCATCTATTGTTGTTAATGATAAAGATGCAACATCCAAATTAGATGCAGCCATTACTAGTATTAAGGAAGAGTTTTCAATTTCTGATTCGGATATGTTTATTTCATATAATCAAACTAGTCTTCCCAACACATCTATGTCTTATGAAGATTCTCTAAAAGTAATTTATTCGTTAATGGCGGTTCATAATGGGGTATACAGAATGAGTAGTGCTATTGAAGGATTGGTGGAGACCTCTTCTTCTCTAGCAAGGGTAATTGTTGAGAATGGAGAATTCAAAACCCAATCCTTACAAAGGAGTTCTGTTGAGTCTTCAAAAATGGATATTGCAAAAACAGTTGGTTCAGTATTTCATCTTATAGGGGCGCGTGTGGAACATACGGGATCTTACCCAGGATGGGCTCCCAATCCAAAGTCCGAAATTTTAGAAATAATGAAATCGTTATATGTAGATATGTATAATGAACAACCTAGGGTTCAAGCATGTCATGCTGGTTTGGAATGTGGGATTTTAAATGAAAGATATCCAGGGTTAGATATGATTTCTTTTGGGCCGACAATAAGAAACCCGCACTCTCCAGACGAAAAGGTGCATATTGGGTCAGTTGCTAAGTTTTGGGAATTTTTATTGGAAGTTTTAAAGCGAATTCCTGAAGCGAATTAATAGTCCCATTTTCTGCTAAATGGGTTGTATAGGCTAATTCCAAATTTATAGCTTAGGTTTGGGCTTTGTAAGTTGTTTTCAGCTGTTATTGCGTAAAAGCCAAATCGAAGTAGTGTTTCTTTGATTCTTGTAACTCTTTCAATACCGGCAAATATTTCCCCGTGCGCTACATCGTCAGACGGCATAAGTAAAAAACCTGCCCCACCAGCAAGGGATAACTTTAGGTAGTGAATTAGTGGAATTTTGTTGAGTATGTTGCCTTCAAAATGATGCATATAGTTTCCTCTAATGTACTCAGAAGAAGTGCTCAAGGTAGGGCCGATAAGCTGAAAAGATTTTAGTGGGTTGCTAAAGAAAAATATATCAGACCCTCTGAAATATTTCCACTCGATAATTCTTAGATTGTTTTTATTTATAAAGCTTCCAAGTTGTATGTTCCATTTTGAAGAACCTAGTTGAGGAAAATTAATTTCATCAAATACTCCTGCTTCTATGTAGTCAAAATTAACTTCACTATTGAATATTCCAGGAAGACCTTTTCGGTAAATTATATTGAAAGTAGGAAGCTTACTTCCAAGAATTATTTTTTTATTTCGTTTAAAGTAGTACTGTTGTTTAGGAATATAAGTTAGTTGAAGACGAATTTCTGTTTTAATATAATCCTGAAATTCGGCAGGTGTATTTAAGCTGTCTTCATAGCTAATTTGATTTTCCCAGCTTGCAAATTCTAATCCTGCAAGAGAAATCATGTTTGAATAGTTGATTTTTGCTTCAGCATAAAAGCCGTTAAATAGCTCCATTCTTTGAGCTATATTTATACTTCTTTTTCTTACATAATTGCTTCTTGAAAATGCAGAAGTTAAAGAAGCAAAACTGTTTATTAGATCATAGTAATCTCCCAATTCAATATAGGTACGTACAAATTTTTTGGGTACATAGGTTAAGCCAATTCCAATGTTCCCTTTAACATCTTTATTTCTAAATCCATAATCGATTTCAGTATCAGTTTCAAGTAAGAAGTCATTCTTAAATGCTTTGTTAAAGTGAGTGCCTATTCGGTGTCTGTATCCACCAATTCCTAAAAAATTAAACTGACTTACAAGAGGTTCAATGTAAAATTCATTTCCTTTAAAAAGGTTTCTTCTGTAAATGCCAGAAAAAAGTATTCTTGTGAGTGTTATTTTATTTAATGCGCTGTCTTGAGATAGTAAGTACTTTTCACTGTGGTAAAATTCTTTTAGACTATCAAGCGTTTCTATGTAATGTAATTCTCTTTCCTGAAGAGTAATAGGACGAATTTTATTCCAAAAACTAGAATCTCTATTGTATGCACTATCTTCATAGGTTCTAAGTTCAGCGTTAAAGAATTTCTTTTCAAAAGATGTATTTACCTTATAGTGGCTATGTGCAATTCTTGCATTTCCTATTATTTGATATTTTCCGTCTTTGATGGTGTAATTTATTTCTCTTCTTGTTGGAACATAGATATTGTTGTCAATTTTACTGTAATCTTGAATAAGATTGAAGTTCTTGCAAAAAAGCATTGGACCACTTATGCTCAATTCAATTGATTGAAGAGAAAATGTGCTGTCTTCAATAAAAAGAAATCCTTTGAAAAGAGGCTCTCCTTTGAAAAGAGGTGTTACTTTTATTTTATAAATTTTATTCTTGTCATTGTTGTAAAACGAACCTTCAAAATCATATTTATAGTATACTACACCATTCAAACTAAGAGGGGAGATAACGGGTTTTTCAACTACATTTTTGATTTCTACAGCATTTTTATAAAGGTTGAAGTCACCTGAAGAAACTTCAGTATATAAAAGATAAGGATCTTCAAGTTGTTGATTGTCAGGGACGATTGAATACTCTCCATAGCCAAACTCAGCGCTTATGTCAAGTCCGGATTCTTTTTCAGTATCAGCAAAATCATGGTAGCCAAAAAAGGCTTCTTTGTAGCTGTTTGGGGCTTGAAAATTAGTAATACTATAACTTTCAATAAGGTTTAATATTTCTTCTTCAATTGAGTCTTTTGGAGCTTTTTCTTTAACTGGTGTTTTAGCATTAATGAGTTCTTTAATTAATGAATTTTTTAAGTAGGTACTGCAGGAATAGGAATGGATTGAGTTGAGGTGTTTTTTTCTGTTTTTTCTAACATTTGCCATTACCTCTTTTGCCTTATTTTTAGTGTTGGAATAAATTTCTAGTTCGTTAAGTTGGGTAGAGCTAGATTGTAATTTCACATCAATTGTTATGGGTTTGTTGGAAAGTTCCACATTGTGAATTACAGATTGATATCCTATGAAGCTATAGGTTATGTCGTAATTTCCAGGTTTAAGTTCAATGAAATAGTCGCCAAGAGTATTGGTGGTTACACCATAGGTTGTATTGTGAATATATACAGTTGCAAAAGGAAGAGGTTCGTTATTTTCATCAACAACCTTTCCTTTGATGTAGCTACAATACCCATTTATTGAGATTAAAAGTGGTAAAAAAACAAAGAAAATAAGCTTGTGTTTCATTCGTTTAGCTCAATAGTTATATAAATTTAAAAAGATAATTTATAGGATTTATTGTCTTTCAATAGAAATGGGTGTTTACAAATGTCTATTTATCATTAATAGTTAAATTTGTAAAAAAAAAGTAAATGTCTCAGCATAAAGAAATAAAAAGAGTTACGACTCATGTCCTTCAGGAGATGAAACATAGGGGTGAGAAAATCTCTATGCTTACTGCTTATGATTATTCTACTGCATCTATTGTTGATCAAGCTGGAATGGATGTTATTTTGGTAGGTGATTCAGCTTCTAATGTAATGGCTGGTCACGAGACCACTTTGCCCATCACCTTAGATCAAATGATTTATCATGCCTCATCTGTTATTCGTGCTGTTAAAAGGTCGTTGGTAGTGGTTGATTTGCCTTTTGGCTCTTATCAAGGT
The DNA here is from genome assembly GCA_002716065.1 of Crocinitomicaceae bacterium. GTDB lineage: Bacteria > Bacteroidota > Bacteroidia > Flavobacteriales_D > Parvicellaceae. Next base: position 23,047 of record PAZE01000023.1, read on the forward strand.
AATTCTAAAGGAGCATTGAAATCTGCAGTTCGAATCATGAAGGAAGCTGAAGCCCATGCTGTTAAATTGGAGGGTGGTTCTGAGATTATTGAATGTGTAGAAAGAATACTTAAAGCAGGTATTCCTGTTATGGGGCATTTGGGGCTTACTCCTCAATCAATTTATAAGTTTGGTACTTATACCGTAAGAGCAAAAGAAGATGCAGAAGCAAAACGTTTGATCAAAGATGCGCTTTTGCTTCAGAAAGCAGGTTGTTTCGCCATTATACTTGAAAAAGTACCAGCTTCATTAGCTGAAAAAGTGGCAGCTGAATTAGCTATTCCTGTTATTGGTATTGGTGCTGGAGGTGGTGTTGATGGTCAAGTTCTTGTTCTACATGATATGTTGGGTATCACTCAGGAGTTTTCTCCACGTTTTCTTAGAAGGTACTTAAATCTTTTTGATTCAATGAAAAAAGCATTCGAAAATTACATTAAGGATGTAAAAAGCAAAGATTTTCCAAATAATTCTGAGCAATATTAACTTTTTATCTTCTTTATAATAATTATTTTTTACCTTTAATATAGTTAACTTAAAAATTCAAAACTATGATGAAGAAAATTTTAATTGCATTTGGTTGCATGGCATTTATGTCAAGTTGTACTTTATCGCACACTATTAGTTGTACTAACAATCCTGTTGGTTCTAAAGTGGGTATGGTAAAAACTAAACTTTTTGGTGACCAAGATTTGTCTTACGAAACTGCTTGTAAAAATGGTAACATTACTAAGGTAGGTACTGTTGAGACCAAAATGACGAATTATTTAATTTTTTTACAAACCAAAATTGTTGTTACTGGAGAATAACATCTAAAAAATTAATATTATGAAAAAGATTTTAACAATTATTATAGCTGGAGGTTTTATGGCTTCTTGCTCATTGACAACTCCAGTAACTGCAACTAATAATACTATTGGTTCAAAAACTGGTACTGCTGAAGCTACTTGTCTATTTGCTTTCCCTATGGTTGGCGTTGGTCAAGGATCTATTTTATCCTCTGGTCTAGTATTGGGAGGTAAAGATTATACAATTAGCCAAGCGGCTAAAAACGGAGGTATTTCAAAAATAGCTACTGTTGATCTGAAAGTTCAAAACTTCTATTTATTTACTAAAAACACCATTATTGTAACTGGTGAATAAACTTAAAACTTAAAACTTATAATTATGAAAAAAATGAAAAATATAATTCTTGGATTATCGGTTGCAGTTTTAACTTCATGTGCTGTTTCTACACCTGTTTTGATTACTGATAATGTTGTTGGTGAAAAAAGAGGTGAAGCAAGCTTTGATGTTATATTGGGCCTTATTCGTCCTATGAATGCAGATGCTAGTATTGCAACAGCAGCTAAAAATGGTGGAATTACCCAAGTTGGTTCTGTTGATTACAAAGTGAAAGCAGGTTTATTTAAAGATACTTACACAACAATTGTTACTGGAAGATAAATTGTCTTTTAGTTAAGAGTTAAAGGGTGTCTTTTATGACACCCTTTTTTTTGATTAATTTTGCTTGCTTATGAATCTTACTGTATTATACGAAGACAATCATTTGGTTGCTGTAAAGAAAAATCCAAGAGATATTGTTCAGGCTGATAAAACAGGAGATGCTACTTTGTTAGATGCTGTAAAAGGCTATATAAAAAGAAAATACAACAAACCTGGCGATGTGTTTCTTGGAGTTATTCATAGAATTGATAGGCCCGTTGGTGGAGTAGTTATCTTCGCTAGAACAAGTAAGGCTTTAGAGAGAATGAATAAATTATTTTCTGAAAAACAAATTCAAAAGACCTATTGGGCAGTTGTTGAACAAAAGCCCCCATTGGAAGAAGGTAAATTGATAAATTGGCTAAAGAAAAATCAAGAGAAAAATAAGTCTAGAGCTTATGATAAATTGGTTAAGGGTAGTAAGCAATGTGAGCTTAGTTATCAGCTAAAAGGAAGAAGTAAAAATTATTATTATTTAGAAATTCACCCTAAAACAGGAAGGCATCATCAAATAAGAGTTCAGCTTAGTCATATAGGATGTAAAATAAAAGGTGATGTGAAATATGGAGCTAATCGAACCAATCGAGATGGGTCAATACATCTTTTTGCAAGAAGTGTTTCATTTATTCACCCTATAAAGAAACAAGAAATAACTATCAAGGCAAATCCCCCTATCGGTCCATTGTGGAATGAATTTTTAAATTTAGCCTAGAATTATTCTTTTATTGCAATAAAGCTAATCTCTACATTAACATTTTTAGGTAGACAAGCCACCTCAACCGTTTCTCTTGCAGGATAGCTTGAACTGAAGTAGGAAGCATATATAGAGTTAACTAATTCAAAATTATTCATATCACTAAGAAAAATAGAGCATTTAATTATGTTTTCCCATTTCATGTTGGCTGCATCAAGAATAGCTCCTATATTAAGCATTACTTGATGAGTTTCTTTTTCTAAAGTATCTAATATTAGATTGTTTGTTTTGGGGTCTATTGCAATTTGACCACTTGAATATAATGTATTGCCGAATAGTATAGCTTGACTATAAGGCCCTACAGGTTCAGGTGCGTTTTTTATAGTTATTATTTTTTTCATAATTATCGAATTCCATTATCGTACCAAGTTCTTCTTCTTTGAAGTTTTAAATCTTGAAGAAGAGAGGATTTTACATTGATGTTAATATTATAGCTTTTCATAAAACCAAAGGGGACCCAGTTGAATCCAATTTCCCAACAATGAAGATCTCTTGCAACCTGTATTGAAGTAAAGCTAAATTCTTTTCTTGTGAAATCATAATTGGTGACATAAACCACCTTCCAATTTTTAGTAACACTAAAATCTCCTCTTAATCCAACACTTTGAGTTAAATACATTGTGTCTAAATCGCTGGAAATGACTCTTCTGTAGTCAATCTTGTAGTCTATATTTAGGGTCCATGGAATGTTGAAATCAATGTAAGCATCTTGATTGGCATTAATTAACTCCAACTCTTCTTCACTTCCTTTGTTAGAGGTGTATTCTCCTTGTTGTTTCTTTTTAGATTTTAGATTTATACTCAGGGCAAGATTGGCATTTTTAAAAGTACCTAGTTTTCTGGTTTCACTAAACTCGAAACTTTTTTTTCTGTTTCCTTCATTATCGTAATAATAGGGGTCTAGAGTAGCTCCAAATCGCATGCTTAAATTTCTTCCAAAGCTTGTTCTTCCGCTTAAGTTAAAATTGTCCAACTGAAAAGAATCTCTAATAAAATCATATCCGGATGATATGGTAAAGTTTTCTAATATTTTGGTTTTTATAAAAGGTTCTTTGTCAGTTGAGTCTTTTGGGTTAATTCTCTTCATTTCAATAGCGTTAATTAGGTTAAAGCCTAACCTTGCAGATTCATTTGATGAGGGTGAACCATAAATTCCAGTTGAAAAAGGAGAGTAGGTAGCTGTATTTCCTAATGAATCAGCTTGATAGCTTTCATTGATGTTGTTGTCTGGCCGGTAAGAGAAATTTAGATTTGGAGTAAGTGTATGTCTATACTTTGCATTGCCTTTTCCTCTTAAAAATTTAGCAAATTGATAAAATCCGTAAATTTTTGTAGTTGCTGACGCACTAAAATTGTGGCTTCCGCCAGTAGTAAAACCAACAATTGTATCTGTGTCTACCTCTTCTATAGACTGATTCCATTGCTTTTGAATTTTCTCCATATACCATATTGATGAATATTGATAAGCAGGGTTTATGGTAATGGCTTTTTTTAGGAATTTGATTGAGGATGAGGCGTTAATACTATGTCTCATCCCATATCTTAAGTTGTCTGAAAGGTTACTAAGATTTGAAAAGGATATGTTTTGAATAGAGTCTGAAGTTTCATTTTTGAAATTTAAAGAGTAGTTTACATTAGTCTGATTAATGAATTCGTCTATAAAGTTTTTATTAGAAGTTGCTTTCCTAAGCATTTTAAAAGGATAGAACCGGTTTACATTATAAGTTGCTTCAGGTAAAGTAAAAGTTATTAGATCTGTGGCGCTATTTTGATTGTGACGTAAGTTAACGTTAAGGTTGGAGCTTATTCTTCTTTTAAATTGTTTGCTCCAGGCAATATTTGAGTTAAATGTATTGGCCAAATAATTGTTTACTGATACGTTGTTGTAATCATTTTGGAAATTAGTTGTAGTTCCAGCGTTAATACTTGCACGAAAAGTAGTCCCTGGTTTTGCTTTTGCATCTTGGTTGTGATTCCATTTAATAAAAAAGTCTGCCGATTTAGAAAACGTGTCGAAATCTTTTTCACCTTGAACAACCTGTCTATAATTCAATTGAAAATTACCACTGTACTTGTAACGGACCTTGTAATATGTATTGTTGATGAGCCCCCATGATCCTCTACTGTAGATGTCACCTAAAATAGAGGTGCTTAATTTATTGTTTTTAAATTTATGGTAATATCCACCACCAAGAAGAAAAAACCCTAATGTTGGTGATTCGCCATAGGTAGGAATAACAATTCCATTGGCTGTTTTATCTTTTTTATTTGGAATAAATCCAAAAGGAAGCCCTAGTGGAGTTGGAACATCTGCAATGTAAAGGTTAATAGGTCCAGAAACTATTTTATCATCAGGAATAATAATTGCTTTTCTTAGTTTGAAATAATAATGAGGATGATTTAAATCACAAGTGGTGTATAGAGCCTTGTTAATGTGAATATTGCCATTTTCTTGTCGTTTAACCTTGTCTCCATGAATATAGCTTTCCCCTTCTTGAAGTTTTACTTGGTAGGTAATTCCTCTTTTGGTTTCAAAATTAAATCGTAAGGAATCTGATATGGTTTTTGTGGATCCGTCCGTTAATTTTGGAATTCCTTTTTTTTGACCCAAGGAGTCAAAACACATTTTTGCAAATACCTCTTTAGTTTTGAAGTCAAATCTTATAAAGCAAGCATCTAGTACTATTTCTCCGTAATCGACATGTGCTTTTTCATATAGGTATGCTTTTTGATATTCCATATCCATTACTATAGAATCTAAAGCATTGTAATTAACGGCATCTTCTAAACTGCTTTTAGCAGATGGGATAGAGTCTGATTCTTGTTGAGCTGAAAAAGTAATGGGTATTATTAACAATAATAAGAGAATAAAAATAAAGTTAGGATTCGATGAAATACATCTAGTAATCCTATTTTTGAATATACAATTGAATATGTTGTAGTCTCTTATCAAAAGAAGCTTTTTATGATTGCAAAGACAAAGATACGTGCGAATAAACGCAATTTTTTCTTTTTTCTTGTTTTAATGTTGACTTTTCAAGTTCATGCTCAAACTGGTTTAGGACTCAAAACTATTGTCATTGACCCTGGTCATGGAGGTAAGGATCCTGGAGCAATTGGAAAAAAATTAAAAACAATGGAGAAAACAGTTGTACTTAATGTTAGCCTTTTGTTAGGGGATATGATTAAGAAAAACTATCCGGAAATTAAAGTCATTTATACCAGGGATAAAGATGAATTTATTGGTTTAGCTTCAAGAGCAAAAATTGCCAATACTGCTGGAGCAGATTTTTTCTTTTCCATTCATGCCAATGCTGTAGATGGTACTTCTGCAGCTGGTTTTGAAAGCTGGGTGCTTGGGTTACACAAGTCAAAGGCAGCATTAGAAGTTGCTAAGAAAGAAAATTCTTCTATTTTGATGGAAGATAATCATAGTCAGACCTATGAAGAATTTGATCCTAAGGATCCGGATGCTTATATCGCACTTTCTATGCGTCAAAATGCTTTTTTAGATCAGAGTTTAGTATTTGCGGATTTGTTACAGAAAGATTGCACTAAAAAATTAGGGCTTAAAAACAGAGGGGTAAAGCAAGCTGGTTTTATGGTGTTGTATAGGGCTACTATGCCTGCTGTTCTTGTTGAGCTTGGCTTTTTGTCAAATCCAACAGAGGAAAAAATGCTTGCTTCCAAAGAAGGTCAACTAAAATTAGCCAATCATTTATTTGAAGGATTCAGACAATATAAAGCGCACTATGATGCAGTAGATGAATCAATTACGAATGGTGTTATTGAAAATCAAATCAATTCATTGGATCAAGAGCTCCCAAAAGTTGTCCAAGATGGAGTTGTATATAAAGTTCAAATTTCTACTTCTTCAACCAAAATAGAAACCAATCCAAGTAACTTTAAGGGTTTAAATGGCGTAGATGTTTATCTTAGTGGAAAATTTTACAAGTATACCTATGGTAATTGTAAGCGTTTTTCAGAAGCTAAATTGATTTTGAAACAGGTTAACGAATTGGGTTTTACTACAGCATTTGTCACAGCTTTTGAAGATGGCAATAGAATAAATCTTCAAGAGGCAATTAAAAAAACGGATAAAGTAGATTAGGTTTTAATATGAAATTAAGAAAAGAATTTATTGTTGGAGTTATTGCAACCATTGGAATATGTGGCTTGATTTTAGGTTTTTTCTACTTAAAAGGACTGGAATTATGGAAAGAAAGAGCTAGTTACTATGCTGTTTACGATAATTCAGGCGGAATAACAAATGGAAGGCCAATTACTCTAAATGGTCTTAAAGTTGGATCTATAGTAGATGTTTCGTTTAATCCTGCTAATCTTAAAAGTGTTGTTGTTTCTATGGAAATAAGTGATAAGAGTGTGTTAAATATTCCTGTTGGAACTTATGCTAAATTAAATTCAGATTTACTTGCGGGACCTTACATTGAATTGCAATGGAAAGATACTAACGTTTATTATAATTCTGGAGATACACTTGTTTCTGATGTTTCTAAAGATATTGAAGATCAGATTAATGAACGATTAATTCCTTTAGAAAAAAAGACAAATGAGCTCATTAGTACTGCAGATTCAGCAATTAAAACTATTGAAGCAATTTTTTCTCGAAACACGGATAATTTAGATGAGTCTTTTGATGGAATTAGACGTGCAATTTTGAATTTTGAGAGTGTTTCTCTTCGAATAGATACTCTTATTAGAAGTGAGAAAAATAGGATTTCTCGGGTGTTGGTTAATGTTGAGAGTATTACCAATAACTTAAAACAAAGCAATGAAGCTATTGAGAAAACGTTTTCTAATTTATCTCAAATTACCGATTCACTAGCGGTGGTAGATTTTGTGGGTACTATTGATGAAGCAAAATCTACTCTTGAGATGGTTAACCTTCTTATGGATGATATCCAAAATGGGGACGGTACCATAACCCATTTAATTCAAGATACCCTTATTTACAATAATATAAACTTGATGCTTGATGAGGCTACTAGATTAGTTGAAAACATTAAGGTGCATCCAAATCGATATCTTCAGTTCAGTGTTTTTGGTGGAAGAGAGAAGTCAAGATTAGATGCTAGAGATGAAAAAATCTTAAAACGATTTATAAAAGATTCATTGAATAACGGAAATTAGTTTTTTGCAATTTATTAGTGAATTTGTTCACAAATATAGTATGCATGCATAACTTTTTGTATATTTGAAATGAACTTAATATTTGGAATTTCAATGGTTTCTATTATAGTATTTGCTGTTTTATTAATTTTTACCTTTTCATTTTTTGGATGGAATGTTGTTAAAGTTAAAAACAACATCTCTATGGGTAAGCCATTGGATCGATCAGATCGAAAAAAAGAGCGCTTAAAAACAATGTTGCTTGTGGCTTTTGGTCAGAAAAAAATGTTTCAAAATATACTCCCTGCAGTTTTGCATTTTTTTATATACGCTGCTTTTGTAATAACTTCAACAGAACTGTTAGAGATTATTGTTGATGGTTTAACTGGTAGTCATCGGTTTTTTGCCGATTCTTTAGGTTTTTTTTATGTAATAGTTATAAGCACCATTGAACTATTGTCCGTATTGGCATTTATAGCAACAATTGTTTTTTTAGCAAGAAGAAACTTACTTAAGGTTCCACGATTTCAAATGGATGAAATGACTGGTTGGCCAAAATTAGATGGTAATATTATTCTCTATCTAGAAATATTGCTTATTGTATGTATATTCACTATGAATGGTACGGATGAGGTTCTGCTTAATAGAGGATTGTCTCATGCTCATATTGAAGGAACCTCTTTTGGATTTGCCGTTTCTAGTTTTCTTGGGCCTTTGATATTTGGTGGAATGGAAACCGATACATTAGTTGTTTTAGAACGAATTGGCTGGTGGGGGCATCTTATTATGGTGTTTGGATTTTTAAATTATCTTCCTTATTCAAAGCACTTCCATATTTTACTTGCTTTTCCCAATACCTACTTTAGTAATTTGAATCAAAAAGGACAGTTTAACAATTTAAGTAATGTTAAAAAGGAAGTAGAGAACATGTTTGACCCTAATTTTGACCCTTATGTAGCTCCTCCTGAAGGTGAAGCAATTGCTGAACCGGAACGTTTTGGTGCAAAAGACGTACAAGATTTAACATGGAAAAGTTTAATGGATGCCTATACCTGTACTGAGTGTGGAAGGTGCTCTTCAGCATGTCCTGCAAATCAGACTGGGAAAAAACTTAGCCCCAGAAAAATAATGATGGATACTAGAGATAGAATGGTCGAGGTTGGGGATAATAGAAGAATAAAAGGTAAGGATTATGATGATGGTAAATCGTTGTTGGGTGATTACATCACTCAAGAAGAAGTTTGGGCATGTACATCTTGTAATGCGTGTGTTCAGGAATGCCCAGTTAACATAGACCCATTATCCATTATTGTTGATTTAAGAAGATATTTAGTTATGGAAGAATCAAAAGTTCCTGGAGAATTAGCTACTATGCTTACCAATATTGAAAATAATGGTGCTCCATGGCAATTTTCTCCAGCTGATAGAGCAAATTGGATTAATGAAGAATAATTTTTAAAATGAGTAATTCTATTTCTGTTCCTACTGTAGCCCAAATGATGGCAAATGGTGAGACTCCTGAGATTTTATTTTGGGTAGGTTGCTCAGGTAGCTTTGATGACCGTGCAAAAAAGATTACTAAGGCAATTGTCAAATTACTTAATAAATGTGAGGTTAAGTTTGCGGTTTTAGGGCAAGAAGAAAGTTGTACAGGAGATCCTGCTAAAAGAGCTGGAAATGAATTTACCTTTATGATGCAAGCCATGCAAAACATTCAGGTTCTAGACGGTTATCAGATTAAGAAAATTGTTACTGCTTGTCCTCATTGCTTTAATACCCTAAAAAATGAATATCCAGAGCTGGGTGGTAATTATGATGTTATTCATCATACACAGCTATTGAATGCACTTATTAGAGAGGGCAGACTAAAAATTGAAGGGGGCTCTTTTAAGGGTAAGAAAATTACTTTTCATGATCCATGTTACCTTGGAAGGGCGAATGAAGAATATGAAGCACCCAGAGAATTGTTGCAAAAATTAGATGCAGAGCTAGTTGAAATGAAGCGATCTAAATCCAAGGGGCTTTGTTGTGGTGCTGGTGGTGCTCAAATGTTTAAAGAAGCAGAGAAGGGAGATAAGGAGGTGAATGTGGAAAGAACTGAAGATGCTCTTGAAGTTAAGCCCAATTATATTGCTACTGGTTGCCCTTTTTGTAATACCATGATGACAGATGGTGTTAAATTTTTTGAAAAAGAAAACGAAACTGCTGTCTTAGATGTCGCAGAGATGATTGCAAATGCCTCAGATTTATGAATTTTTTAGCTAATTTTTCAGATAACGCCAAAGTTTGGGTTTATTTTTCAAAATCAAAAATCAACTCTTCCCAAAAACAAATTATTTCAGATTTATCTGTTTTATTTATGAATGACTGGACCTCTCATGGTGAAAAAGTTCGTGGAGATGTTGTTGTCTATGATGATTGTTTTTTAGTAATATGCGCTGAAGTTTCTTCAGACAGCATGTGTGGTAGGGCAGTAGATGCTAATGTTCGATTTGTTAAAGATATAGAGTCGAAAACTGGTCTTTCTCTATTAGATAGAATGACGGCTGCTTATCGAAATATAGAGGGTGAAATAATGATATCTACTTTCCATAAATTAAAGGATTCTATTGATTCAAAATCAACAAATGATATACTAAAGGTTTTTAATCCAATGGTTTATACCAAAAAAGAATTCACTTCTTCTTTTGAACAGGATTTGGAAAAATCATGGATGAGCTAAATTTTTATTAGGTATTTTTTTTCGACAATTTTTTTTCTTTTTTCAGGAATAAAAAAGGAGATATTAATTTTTGAAGTGGCAATATAATCGTAAGTGATTTTTTCTTTTATCCAACCATGTTTTTTTAATTTGAGCATTTCTTTTTCGGAAGTATAAACCCATAAATTTTTGTTTCTAAAATCTTCTAATTGTTCTAAAGTAAAATACATCTCATTGATATTTTTGCTGTAAAACTCTAAGCTGTAAGAAAGCGTTTCCCATTGCTGATCTGTTCTATTTGAATCGTATGAAATGGTATTTTCTTGCTGTAGGGAGTTAATTTTTTTTCCAGCTTTAATTGCACTATCAAAGCTTAATAGTTTAGGATAAAAATGAGTGTACATATTTAGATGAAATAAAATTGAAATGCAGGATATTAATACAAAAAAGGAAACTGAATTTTGCTTTTTCATGATAAAAAAAACAAAACAAGTTAACATAATTAAAATTATGAGCCATTGTAAAATTTCAGAGGTGGGAAAGGAATAAGCACAGATGAGAATGGAAAATAAACTGAAAATTAGAATGGGTAGGATATGAACAGCTTTTTTCCATATTTTAAGTTTTTCGCTTAAAATATTTTCGGAAGCTAAAACACTTAAAAATGGAAGACAAATAAAAATGTAATGCGGTAATTTATATGATGAAAAACTTAGCATGAAAATGGGGATAACAATTGCTCCTAAGGTGTAATATTCATTTAATTTTACACCCTTAATTTTCGAGTAAATATTTTTAAACAGTTGGGAGAACCCCAAAATGGTCCATGGCAAAAATGCCCATAGCAAGGTGTGAACAAAGTAAAAAGGGTCGTTGGTTTGGACCTCTTTCATGTTATTTACAAACGGATTTGAGCCGGTAATTCTTCCAAAGCTCTGATCCCATAGAAAGAATTTAACTCCACTTATATTATTTACCCCGTAAAGTGTTTTTTCAGGATGTAAATCCCATTGATTATATAGCCCACTTAATAAGGGGATTAATGTTATAAAGGTGATAGCAAACCCAACTAATAGCTTCCAGTCTAGAAGTAGTTTCAATTCTTTTTTGAAAATTAGGTGCGTTCCAATTGCAATTAGTGGAATCATAAGACCTAGAGGCCCTTTGGAACACATGGCAATACCAATAAAGAAAAACCCTAGAATTAGGTCTATCCATTTTTTGTGATTTTTGTATTGAATAAGCTTGGCTATAGCAAAGGTGATTGCCCCAATTAGAATGGTATCTGTTCTTACATCAACATTAATCATGAAAAATGCAATAGATGTAAGAAGCATTAAACTTGCATATATTCCTACTCTTTTGTTGTAGAGTTCTTTTCCAATTAAAAATGTTCCAAAAGCTGCAATAAGCGAAAAAATAAAAGATGGAAATCTAAAAGCAAATTCAGATACACCAAAAATTGAAAAACTAAAGCTAGAGAGCCAAAATAATAGTGGAGGCTTATCCAGATAATCTTTGCCGTCAAGGTAGATTTCCAAGTAGCTTCCAGTTTCAGTCATTTGTCTGCTAAGCTCAGCATATTGTGAAGAATCTAATCCAAGTAATGGTAAATTTAATCCGTATATGCAGATTAGAATGGTAGAGAGAAAAAGGATGCTTAGTAGTTTATTTTCTAATGTCCATTTTCTCATCTCTTATAAATTGAATTTTAAGTGGTCGATTAACTGAATTCCAGTTAAAACCGTCAAGCAATTGATTATCTGAATTAGAGGATGAAATTGCATTCATCACTGCTGTAGGCTGGTTGTTAAAATTTAGTGTTTTTATTTGATTACTATCTAATAAAATAGTTAACTCAGAACATTTTGTTTTATTGTAATCAACCACAGGTTCTTCATTGTTATTTTCGATATAGTAAATAGTTTCACCATTTCCCATTACATGGATTTTTTTTAATTTGTTATCGGAAAATTGACTCTGCATATTTTTTCCTTTAATCTGATTAAAATGTAAGCTGTCGACCATTGATAAAATAAAGCTATTGTTGAAAATATCCATTGAGCTTACTTTTCCCTTCCATAGCTTAAGCTGAATAAAATCACCTGATATTTGATTTTCATCAGACCATAAAAAGGGAGATTGAAATAATTCCATTATAGAATCACTTTCTCTGTAGGAGATTGAATCACAAAGCCCTTGAATGTCGTTTTTAAAAAACCTAACGTTCTTAAATCCTCTTAGAGAATTTAAATTAGTTGAATCGTTAATACTAATAAATCTATCTGCTAAGATGTGAAGGGTGTCATCTTGGTAGTACTGAGAAAGCATTGCTTCACCCTCAACAATTGATGAGTCAGTCTTTTCATTATGATAGGCGTAATCTCCGAAAATAACTTGTTGGTTGGTGGTGTCATACAGGTAAATATTTCCATATATTTTACCAATCTCAAGATTGCTATTGTAATAGATACTATCGCCAGAAACTATTTGGTTTTCAGAAATAATACAAGCATTGTTCCAAAATGAAGAAAGGTCATTTTTAGTATCGTACCATCCACTATTGCATTTTATAGTGTTTGTTTTAGATGTAATTGTGGTAGGGCCATTAAATGAAGAAATTTCTGTTATTGTGTTGTAGATTAAAGTGTCAGATTCCATATTATATTTTGGGTGTTCTAATGTTACGCTATCCTTAAAGAAAAGAGTTTTAATGTTGCTATGGTAAACCCCTTTAATACTTGTAAGTTTATTTTGTGATTTTGTACTTATAATATGTGCTTTTGTATTGTACCTAGCTTGCTTTTTATTAAGATCATAATTTAGTTGATTGGTGGTAAGCTGAAGATCAGCTTCTTTAAACTCTACATTACCCACTATTTTTGCTTTTTTTGTGTTTCCATTGTAAAACAATGTGTCTCCTTTCATTTCTAAAGAGTCGTTTTGAACAATTTTTATGTTATTAAAGGCATGAAAAGAGTTGGTTTTTATAAACAAATAGGCACTATCGCAGGACATAATAGCACCATTGTGCTCTAGTACAACATTCCCTTTTAGTATTTGAGCATCTTTAATCTCTTTTTTGTATTCAAGAACATCTGCACTTACTATGTTTATTTTGCTTTCTTGACAAAACACAAGTGTTGGTAGTATCCATAGAAATGTTAATATGGAAAATTTGTTTTTCACTTGAATTTTTAACGGCAAAAATTGATGAAAAGTATTCTTTAAGCTATATGGATACAGGCTTTGAATTATCAATCGTTTGTTTTCGGTCTGGTCCAACAGAAATGATTGAAATAGGAGTCTCTAATTCCTTTTCAAGATAATTAATGTAGTTTACAAGTTCTAATGGTAGATTGTCAGAATTGGTAAGTTCTGTTAAATCGGTATTCCAACCATCAAATTCTACATATACAGGTTGAACACTCTTGTCAATATTATACGGAAAGTAGTCAATTTTTTCTCCTTTATGTATATAGTGCGTACATACTTTTATTTTGTCAAACTCATCAAGAACATCAGCTTTCATCATAGAGAGTTCAGTAACTCCATTAATCATTATTGCATACTTTAGCGCAGGAAGATCTATCCACCCACACCTTCTTTCTCTTCCAGTAGTAGCTCCAAATTCATGTCCCAATTGTCTGATTTTTTCACCTGTTTCATTATCCTCTTCGCTAGGAAATGGTCCACTTCCTACTCTTGTACAATAGGCTTTAAAAATCCCAATAATTTTACCAATCTTATTTGGTGCAATTCCTAGTCCTGTACATGTACCTGCAGTTATTGTATTACTAGAAGTAACAAAAGGGTATGTTCCAAAATCGATATCCAAAAGTGTCCCCTGAGCACCTTCAGCTAAAACCTTTTTCCCTTTTTTTATGGCATTATTTAAAAAATGTTCACTATCGATGGCAGTTAACGATTTTATTAGATCAACACCTTCAAAGAAATCCTTTTCCAACTCACCTAAATCTACACTCATGGAGTAAAAATTAAGTAGGGTAGAGTGTTTAGCTACTAGAGAATCGTATTTCTTTTTAAAATTATCTTCAAATAAATCACCAACTCGAATACCATTTCGACCAGTTTTATCCATATACGTAGGTCCTATCCCCTTAAGAGTAGATCCAATTTTTTTTTCTCCTTTAGCAATTTCAGAAGCTTTGTCAAGGAGCTTGTGAGTAGGCAGAATAATATGTGCTTTTTTTGAAATTAAAAGCTGTTCATTAACATTAACACCTAGAGCAATTAGTTTGTCAATTTCTTCTTTAAGAATAATTGGGTCTATAACAACTCCGTTTCCAATAACATTTTTAACTCCTTTGCGAAAAATTCCAGAAGGTATTGTGTGTAATACATGTTTTATTCCATCAAATTCAAGAGTGTGACCTGCATTCGGACCACCCTGAAACCGTGCAATTATATCGTATTCAGGTGTAAGCACATCAACAATCTTCCCCTTACCTTCATCTCCCCATTGGAGACCTAAAAGAACATCAGCTCCCATATTAATTATTTTTTATTTTATCCAATGAATGAACAGCCTGAGAATAGGTTTCTTCTATTTTAAATACCGTATTGAGTTTAGATACAAGAAGTAATTCTTTAATAATTTCAGGTACATTGGTTATTATAGTGTCTCCACCAAAATTTCTAGATTTTGTCAGGATAGTTATTAATGCCCCTAAACCACTACTATTTAAGTAGCTAAGTTTTTCAAAGTTTACAATTACATGATTGTTTTCTTTACTTAGTAGGCTAGTAGTTTGGTTTTGAAGCTTTTGTGCGTCTTCATGAATCATTAGTCTGCCTTGAAGATCTAACTGAATGAATGAGTTTTTATTTGTAATTTGAAAATTAAACATGCTTAAGTTTTTCGTTTCCCATAAAAGTAAAGAGAGTGCTCGTTAATTTCTATATTGAAAATATCTTCTAAAGTTTTTCTTATTTTTTGAATTCTAGGATCACAAAATTCTATAACCTCACCGTTATCTAGAATAATATGGTCGTGTTGTTTAAATTCAAAAGATTTTTCAAAAAAAGAAATGTTTTGACCAAACTGATGCCTTCTTATTAGTTTACAATCAAGTAACAAGTCAATAGTATTGTATAAAGTTGCTCTACTCACTCTATAATTTTTGTTTTTCATATTAGTGTAAAGGCTTTCAATATCAAAATGACCTTGAATAGTATATACTTCAGATAATATAGCATATCTTTCAGGTGTCTTTCTGTGACCTTTTTCCGCCAAATAATCTGAAAAGATATCTCTTACTTTTATTTGATTACCTTTATCTATTTCCATATCTAAGTGATATAAATAATGATGCAAATTTATAATTAAAGTAATCTAAAATCATTATTTGTTTATAAATGATAAAAATGTTATGAAAAATCACTTTTTTCTATTCTTTCAACAGTGATTATACTTTCAATATTTCTTAGCTTTTCTATTAAATTATCTAAGTGGTCTTTATCATAAACATAAAGCATAATGTCACCTTCAAAAATTCCATCATTAGAATTGAAGTTTAACGACTTCATATTTACCTTTTCTTCTTGAGAAATAATGGTTGTTAATTCATTTAGTAAGCCAACATCATCAATACCAATGAATTTAATACCAGCTACAAAATATTCTAATTTTTCTGATTTCCATGTTGCAGGTATGATTCTATAGGAATAGTTAGCTCTAAGTTGTTTTGCATTTGGACAGTTGGAACGATGTATTTTTATTCCGTCATTTATAGTGACAAAACCAAAAACTTTATCTCCTGGAAGTGGATTACAGCATGGAGATAATTTGAAATCTAATTTTGGATCTGCACCTTCTCCAATTACAATTTCTTCTGAACTTTTAGCTACTTTACTGATTAACGCCTCAAAAGAGTTTTTAATGGTCTTTGTTATGGATCCAAATTTGAGTCTTCCACCTTTGATTACAATATCTTTTATTTTTTTTAGATCTAATTTCCCTTTTGCTATCTGATAATACATCTCAGTATGCTCAGAAATATTATATAGCTTAAGTAATTCCTTTAAATTGTGTTCGTCAAATTCTACTTTTAAGTTAGATAATTTTCGAGTAAGTATTTCTTTGCCATCATCAGCAATTACCTTTTTTTCCTCTTTAAGAGATTGTTTGATTTTGTTTCTTGCTTTGGAAGTAACAATAAAGTCTAACCATCCCTCTTTTGGTTTTTGGTTTTTTGAAGTCAGTATTTCAACTTGATCACCGCTTTTTAAATTGTAGCTTAAAGGAACTAACTTAGAGTTAACTTTTGCCCCTATACATCTAGCGCCAACCTCAGTATGTATTAGAAAAGCAAAATCCAAGGGAGTTGCTTTTTGTGGAAGAGTATGAAGCTCACCTTTTGGAGTAAACACAAAAATTTCTTCAGAATAAAGATTGGATTTAAATTCATTGATAAAATCCAAAGCATCAGAAGATTTGTTTTCAATTAGATCTCTAACTTGACTAATCCATTGATCGAAACCACTGTTTGAACTGCTATTTTCTTTGTATTTCCAATGGGCAGCTAGACCTTTCTCAGCGATTTCATCCATTCTTTTTGATCTTATCTGCACTTCTACCCATTTCCCCGTTGGACTCATTACAGTAGTGTGAAGAGATTCGTATCCGTTTTGTTTAGGGTGAGAAATCCAATCTCTTAAACGTTCTGGATTGGGAATGTAATGATCTGTCACCAAGGAATATGCTTTCCAGCATTCTGTTTTTTCATCTTCAATTGATGAGTCAATAATAATTCTAATAGCAAAAACATCGAAAATCTCTTCAAAATCAACTCCTTTTTGTTTAATCTTTCGGTTAATTGAATTAATTGCTTTAGTTCTAGCTTTGATGGTGTATTTAAATCCTTGATTTTCAAGAGATTTTTTTATGGGAGAACAAAATTTTTGAATAAATCGCTCTCTTACTGGTTTTGTTTTTTCAAGCTTTTGTTCAATTTCTTCATAGCTAGCTTTATTGGTATGCTTAAATGAAAGATCCTCTAGTTCGGTTTTAATGTTATTTAAACCGAGTCTATGCGCAATTGGGGCATATAGAAAAGAAGTTTCAGATGCGATTTTAATCTTCTTATCTTCACGCATAGCATCTAGAGTCCTCATGTTATGCAAACGGTCAGCAAGCTTTATAAGGATTACTCTAATGTCTTCAGGGATTGTAAGAAGCATCTTTCTGAAGTTTTCAGCCTGAGCAGATGTTGTCAAATCAAAAACTCCAGATAATTTAGTTAATCCGTCTATAATGTTTTTTACAGTAGGGTTAAATAGGGTTTCAATATTTTCTAATGTAATATCGGTGTCTTCAACAGTATCATGAAGTAAAGCACATATTACAGAAATTGGACCTAATCCAATTTCATCTGAACATATTCTTGCTACTGCAATAGGATGAAGGATATAAGGCTCTCCAGACTTCCTTCGCATGTTTTTATGTGCATCAACTGCAACATCAAATGCTTTTCTGATTTCTTTTGTTTCTTCCTTAGAGCGGTTGCTCTTCATAGAACGAAGAATGCCTCTGTAGGCATTTAAGATTTGTTTATTTTCTTTTTCTTCGTTGTAAGCCATTAATTATTTACTAGGTAAGATTTTAGTAGATACCTCACCAAATCCTATTCTTGTTCCATTTTTTTTGCTATATCCTTTTAAGATGATGGTATCATTGTCATTAATGAATTTTCGTTGAGTGCCATCTGGCATATCAACTGGTTTAGTTCCCTTCCAAGAAATCTCAAGCATTGATCCGTAACTTCCTTCTTCAGGGCCTGAAATTGTGCCTGAGGCTAGTAAATCTCCACAATTAATGTTACATCCATTAATGGAATGGTGGGCAAGCTGTTGGTTCATATTCCAGTACATGTATTTAAAGTTACTATTACTTACTGTTTTCTCAATACCTTGTTCGGTTTTTAAGATAACCTCTAAATTAATGTCTAAATGTTTATCTCCATTGTATTCTAGGTAAGGAAGAATTTTTGGTTCTTGTTTAGGGCCAGGAATTCTAAAAGGTTCTAAAGCGTCAAGAGTTACAATCCAAGCAGACATTGAACTGGCAAAATTTTTGGCTAAAAAAGGTCCAAGCGGAACATATTCCCACTTTTGAATATCTCTGGCAGATAAATCATTAAAAAGACACATTCCAAAAATATATTCATCCGCCTCATCTGTAGTTATGTGGTCTCCAAGACTTTTTCCTTGATAAGTAATAAACCCCATTTCAAGTTCAAAATCAAACAATTTACATGGGCCAAAAACAGGAGGATTGTTTTCATCGGGTTTCTGTTGCCCCTTAGGTCGGTAAACTGGAGTTCCAGAAATGATTATTGATGAGGATCTTCCATGATAACCTACTGGAATATGCTTCCAATTAGGAAGAAGTGCGTTATTGGGGTCTCTAAACATGCATCCAACATTATATGCATGCTGTTCGCTAGAATAAAAATCTGTATAATCACCGATTTTTACAGGTAAATGCATAGTGCAATCATGTTGACTGTGAAGAACATCAGCAATGTGATGAGTGTTGTTTTTAAGTGTTTGGTTTTCACTGCTTAATAAATCTGAAATGGTATTTCTTAGTTCTCTTGTTGAATGCTTACCGTGTAGCATCATTGAATTTAAGTAGTTGTTGTCAAAATCTGTTAAAGAGAAATCAAGTGAGTCTAAATAACCCAATTTAAAAAGTTCTTTCAAATCTAGAATTTGATTCCCAATTGCAACTCCAACTCTGGGCGATTTATTTTCTTTTGAAAAAATACCAAAAGGTAAATTTTGAATTGGAAAATCTGAATCTTTTTCAACTTCAATCCAAGAGGTTAGCTTAGGATTATTTGCTTTTATAGACATAGTAATTTTTTTTACCATTTGAATAATGGCTTGTTTGACATTAAATTGTTCACTTTAGTTCTAATTTCTTTGAGCTTTGTGTCGTTATCGTAGTTAACTATAGTCTCATCAATTAGCTCAACAATTTCTTTAATTTCTTCTTTATTTACTCCCCTAGTAGTAATAGCAGCAGTACCAAGCCTAATTCCACTTGTAATAAATGGCGATTCGGTGTCAAAAGGCACCATATTTTTATTTACGGTGATGTCTGCTTTTCCAAGTGCATTTTCTGCTTCTTTTCCTGTAACATTTTTACTTCTTAAATCAATTAACATGGAATGATTGTCTGTGCCAGAAGAAATAATGCTGTAGCCTCTGCTGACCATCTCATTAGCCATTATACTTGCATTGTCGATAACATTTCCACAGTACTTTTTAAAGTCTTCCGATTGAGCCTCTTTGAAGGCAATGGCTTTAGCAGCAATGATATGTTCCAAAGGACCTCCTTGAGAGCCAGGAAAAACAGCAGAATCTAACAATGAAGTGATGCTTCTATTCTTTCCTGATTTTAATTTAATTCCCCAGGTGTTTTCAAAGTTTTTCCCAACTAAAATAACTCCTCCTCTAGGACCTCTTAATGTTTTGTGTGTAGTACTAGTTATTATGTGACAATATGGAATAGGATTATTAAGATAACCTGTCGCAATTAGTCCAGAAGGATGAGAGATATCTCCAAGTAATAGTGCACCAACTTTATCTGCGATTAGCCGAAGCGATTTATAGTCCCAATCTCTTGAATATGCAGAGGCACCACAAATAATCATTTTTGGTTTTATAGAGTTAGCCTTATCTTCTAGTTTGTTGTAGTCAATTACTCCAGTTTCTTTTTCTACACCATAAAAATTTGGTTGATATAATTTTCCAGAAAAATTCACAGCAGATCCATGGGTTAAATGTCCACCATGGGAAAGGTCAAAACCAAGAATAGCATCTCCTGGTTTTAGACAAGCAAGCATAACTGCTGAATTGGCTTGAGATCCAGAGTGTGGTTGAACATTAGCCCACTCGGCATTGAAGAGTGTTTTTATTCTTTCAATAGCAATGGATTCAACCTGGTCAACTATTTCGCATCCACCATAATATCTCTTATTTGGTAAACCTTCCGCATATTTGTTGGTAAGTACAGAGCCCATTGCTTCCATAACTTGGTTACTTACATAGTTTTCAGAGGCAATAAGTTCTATTCCGTTGGTTTGTCTAGTTTTCTCCTGATCAATTAAATCGAAGATTTGTTTGTCTGTATGCATCTTTAAATCTTTGATGCAAATGTAGAAATTTACTTGTTAGCAGCGGCTTTAAAAAGTAGATATACTTTAAAAATCATTAACATTGAAACTACAAATAGTGATGATTGTAGAAAGTGACTTATTTCAATCGATATATAATAGTAAGAATAACTGAGTGTAAGAGACTTGGTACTAATGCATAAAACATAAAATAGTAAAGAAATTAGACTAAAAAAAAGTGTTGTAAAAATAAAAAGTCTGTACTCTTTTTCTTTAAAAATTAATTTACTGATTAAAATGGTGATTAAAAGATAAACAAGGATAAAGAATAAGGTCAACCCCCACTTGATAAATTTTAGATTTGAAATCGATAGGTTGCCAATCAATGATTCAATTCTACTATCTGTCATATTAGTTATTCTAGCTAAACCATCAATAAAATGAGAAAGATAGAATAGCTGAAAATTTATATTTTGAAAAATATAATCTCTTAAAAAGTCAAAAGAAATACTGCAAATAAAAAGCAAAAATATGAATAGATTTTTTTTATTCATTTTTTGATTTTATAGCACTTAATTTTTTGGTCCATATGTACCAAAGAAGAAAAATAAATGAATAGATGATAAGTTGAAAAGTGATGTTGTGGTTAAAATTTAAAAGATAGGGGTTATAAGCAGATAGAATAGTTAGAATGGCTATTCTAATTACATTAATAATGTGTAGCAAGCTGATTCCTAATGGAATATACCATATTTTATGTTTAATCTCACCAGGGAAAGCCAAAATAAAGATGGCAAAAACACCAAATAATTTTAATCCATTGCAGGGTTCGCCAATCCAAACTCCATGATTGAAATTTTTATTTTCTATTAAAGTAACGACCATATCAGTATGAATTTCTATTGATGTTACGTAACCCAAAATTGAAAGTAAAAAATTTGACTGTTTTCCTATTAAAATAGATATTGATTTTTGAATGTCAATGAGTTGTTTTTCGGAGGAAAAAAAAACGTCTAGTTTGTAAATAAAATGATATAATGTGAACCATATTATGATTCCAGTTATAAAAACAAAGATAAATCTAGTTGACCTATTTTTAAATAATTTCAAAAGGAAAGAAAAATTCAAAAAAATGATTTTTAAGATTTATTTTTTAGAAAGTCATAAAATGACTTACCTCCAAAAAAGGTCCCAATAGCAACTAAAATACTTATGCCTCCATCTATAGGAACACATGGAGGAGGCCAGCATGGTGGGCCACCTGAACCGGGAGGTCCACCACCACCAATTTGTCCAAGCAAATAAGAGCTTGAAAAAACAAAGATAATAGCTAGGGATAATGTAAAAATCCTTTTCATTAGAAAGTGTAAAGATAATTTTCTTCTTTAAATTAGAATATAATTATACTTATAAATATGTTTAATTTTTGAACTATAACTTATATTTGAGTCAAATATTTAAATTTTTTTGATTGAATAACGATTTATCTAGTAAAATAATTTCTATAAAAGACTTGCAATGGATGATTAAAGCCATTATTAAGGGATGGTATTTGTTTATACTTTTTCCTATTGTCTTTTTTTGTGCTGGTTATTATTACAAGTATAAGATTATACCAAATTATGCTTCAAAGATTGAAATTCTTTTAAAATCTAATGATGTTTATGATTATCAGGAAAAATTATATTCAAATGTTGGTTTTTACAATTATTACGGAGATGTTACAAATCAAATTAGAATTATTACATCTTATGATTTGATTGAGAAAACACTTTCTAAACTTGATTTTTCAAAGTCCTATTTTATTGTTGGAAGATTAAATACCAAAGAATTTTTTTCGGGTATGCCGTTTAATGTTGATGTGGATATTTTGAATGCTAAACTTTATGAATTACCGATTGATTTTAAAATTTTAGATAAAAATAAATATTCAATTTCTTATGAAATTGACGGAAATACAATTAGTAGAACTCATTATTTTGATTCTACTGAAGTTTCTGTTGATTATTCCATAAACACTCAGCTTACAAAGTCTTTTAATTTTGAAAATAGTTCTGAAATTAATTATAAGGTTGTAATACATTCAATGAATTATTGGGTCAACAGAATCTTAAGTAATATCAGGGTAAATAATATTGATTACACATCGATTCTGACCATTGAATTAGATGATGAAGTACCATTAAGATCAAAACTTTTCCTTGATTCTTTAGCTCAAGTTTATATTGATTATACTCTTCAAAATCAGTTTCAGATTAATGAAAATACATTGAAATATATTAATGTTCAATTGGAAGAAGTGGTTTCTATAATGGATTCTATTGAATATGATTTACAAAATGTAAGAGACCAAAAGGGCATATTAGATATTGATAAGGAAGCAACAGAATATTTTAGGGACTTAATGAATCATGAGTCTGCTAAAAGAAAGATTCAACTTAGAATAAAATCATTAGAAAATTTAAGATCATATATAACTGCGGTTCAAGATGAAAATATATTGCCTCCTTCCTTATTTATTTTGGATGATGATGTTTATTTAGAACAATCAATATCTAAATTTTATCAAGCTCAATTGAAAAAGGTAGATTTAAAATATGGAGTAAAAAAAGAACACCAAGATTTGTTGAAATTGAACCAATCTATTGCTAATCAGAGAAGAGATTTGTTAATATATATTGATAATTCAATAAATGCGCTTCATGAAAAAATTAAAGATGAAGACTCTGAAATAGCTTTTTTTAAAAAATTAGTTAGAAATGTACCTAAGTCTGCAAGGGATTTGGAAGCAATTAATAGGAAACTTCAAGTAAATCAAAAGCTATATACTTTTTTATTGGAAAAAAGAGCAAATACCTTTATTGCTCGTTCAGGAATAGTTCCTCAGACAAAAGTTATTGAGAAAGCGAGATTGTTGGGCAGAATAGATTCAGATTCGGATTCTTTGGTTTATATGTTTTTATTGATTGGTTTTGTTGTTGCTTTTTGTTTTGTTGTTTTAAAGCAGTTGATTTTTAATAAAATTGAAAATTTAAAAGAACTAAGTAATTCCACTGAATTTCCAATATTAGGATCTATTCCATATTTAGAAATTGAAAAAGGAGTGTTGCTTCCAGAAATCATTTCAAAATCTAACTTTGCAGAGTCCTTAAGAAGCATACGAACATCATTGAATTTTTTCTCTGGTGAAAAAGATAAAAAGTTAAAATCATTTTTAATATCCTCAATTCATCCTGGAGAAGGTAAAACCTTTATGAGTGTAAACCTTTCTAGGATCATTAGTAAAACTGGTAAGAAAGTGCTTCTTGTTGATTTTGACATGCATAAGCCAAAAGTTCATAAAGTTTTAAACTTAGAAAATACTAATGGTAATTCTAATTTTTTGTCCGCAAATGATGATTTAGGGAATTATATTGAAGAAATTGATGATGATTTATTTGTATTAACTAGTGGTGTGATTCCTCCTAATCCATCTGAACTGGTTCTTTCTGATCGAGTGGATGAGATCATTAAATTTTCTGAAAACAACTTTGATTATTTATTTTTAGATACTCCTCCAATTGGGTTTGTAAGTGATGGATTGTATCTCTCTTCAAAAGTTAATTCAAGTATTTTTGTAATGAATGTAAAGAAGGCAAATAAAAAAGGAATTTCATTTTTTGAAGAAATAGTTAAAAAGTCTAAAATAAACAGTGTCGGAATTATCCTAAATGGTGTTAAGTTTAAAAAATGGAGCTCTTATTATGGCTATGGCTATGGCTATGGCTATGGCTATGGCTATGGTTATGGTAACGGAGATGTTGATGAAAATTAAATAATATTATCTAGGTATATGATTTCATCTTTGTTAATTTGATTTTTTACTTTTTTGCCAATAATTAAGTTTTTTTCATTCCACTTTACACCATCTCCAGGAGATAATAAATGAATATCATCTTTTGAAATTGTATGTCCTTTTTTTAATTCTTTGTTACTAGCTATAGATCGTTCTAGCTTAATTCTTGCTTGCTTTGTTGTTGGAGATATAAAAATACTTTCCTTACCTAATGATTTTTCTAATATTCTAATATCTCGTATTAACCTTTTTAATCCATCGGGCCCTAGGGAACCTAAGTGATCAGTTCCTTTCATTTTCCTATCAAGAGTAATGTGTTTTTCAATAATACTAGCACCCATAGCAACAGCGGCAACAGCAGCTGATATTCCTATAGTATGGTCTGAATACCCTACTTTGTAATTGGAGTAATTTTTGAGTAAGTAGTTGATAGATTTTAAGTTTACATTCTCAGGTCTTGTTGGATATTCAGAAACGCAATGAAGAATGGATATTTCAGCATGATTTTTTAGAATTGTATTTAATGCTTCATCCAATTCTTTTTCACCTGCCATTCCAGTTGATAATATAATTGGAATTTTTGTTTCGGATAAAGCTTCAATAAGAGGAATATTAGTTAAATCTCTACTGGCAACTTTTAAAAAATCAGGATTAAATAAATTGAGTATTGATAGGCATTTTATCGAACATAATGTTTCAATAAAGTCTAGATTTTTTTCTTTGGCATATTTATAGCATTGAAAATGTTCTTGATCATTTAATTCAAGATATTTACGATGTTCACCATAGGTTTTTCCAAAAGAATGTGGAGAGTTGTAAGGTTTATTCATTTGTGAATTAGAAAGTTCCTCACTTAAATCTCTTTTGGTGAATTTAACTGCATCAATTTTCTTGACTTTTGTGTTAAAAACCGGTTCAACAATTGACATGTTAGCCATATCTATTAGTTCTTTGGCAATGTCTAATGAACCATTATGGTTTTGACCTATTTCACCTATTATATAGGTGGAATTATTTTTCATTAGTTGAAATATTTTGAATCATTTTATCAAAGTATATAGGGTTGCTATTAAGATAATTTAATACATCGTATTTGTTAAATTTATAGCCATTGTTTTTTTCTAAAAGTGAGGAAAAGATTTTTTTTTGAATTTTGAAATCTTCAATTGTATCTAAAGTCAGTCTTACATTATTAACTTTAAACTGGTTTTCAATTTCAAGTTTATTTATTTTAAAATTTTCAGGATTATTGTAAATGTAATTGGTTACGTGTTCTAAATAAAATTGTTTTCTAGTTTTATTTTTTATTTTTTTTAATGCTTTTAATGATACTTTTTCTGCCCAAAAGCCTAAATGAGATATAATTGAAGGACTGTTGTTTATACAAAAACAAGAATAATCAAAAAAGTTATTTTCATTTGAAAGAACATTTATGTCTTCAATATCAATAAATGGATTATCTGAACAAACTCTAATAATATTTGATAAGTTAAATTTTTCTGCTGCTTTTATAAATCTATCAAGCACATTATTTTCACTTCCCCTATAGCAGCTGATATTTTTTTTAGCGGCTAGTTTAAATATTTTATTGTCTAAAGGGTTTGTCGTGGTAGCTATTACGATAGGAAGGTTTGATGATTCTTTGATTCTTTCAACTATTAGTTCTAATATGCCTTTATTTTTGTAGAAAGGTATTGTAACCTTATTTGGCAATCTTGTTGATCCAGTTCTAGCTTGTATAATAATTCCAGTTTTCATAATATGCTAGTAAAATTCGTTAGGTAAAACTGATTGTAAGCTTTAACTATATTTGATTAAATTTGTGTAAATTTATATTATCCCTTAAAATGAGTAAACTATTTCTTTCACTAAATATATTTTTTTATGTATTTAGTTGTTATTCTCAAGTGCCAAATGGTCCTGGTGGTGTAGGCTCTTTAAATGAACTCTCTATTTGGTTAGATGCTACTAAAATTACTGCTAATGATGGTGATTTTTTATCTTCATGGTCAGATGTTTCAGGTAATGGTAATAATTTTTCGCAACCTTCAGCTCCTTTGCAACCTTTTTATACTTTAAATAGCACAATAAATGGTGGACCTGCGGTCAGTTTTAATAGTGATTTTTTTCAATCAAGTTCAATTCCTTCGCTAGAAACAAATCAGCTTTCTTGGATTATGGTTTCCAATACATCCAATTCAAATACACAAGTTCTTCTTAGGTCTGATTATTCAGGGGGAACAACTTTTAATTCTTCAATTATGTGGGGTAATTTTTCTACATCTACTGAGTTTATTGCTCACTCCAGAGAAGCTGATGGCACTATTGTTAAGCTTATTGACGCATATAATTTAGGTAGCCATATATGGTCTTCTAGATGGAATGGAACTACATTATTTGAAACTTATATAGATCAAAATTTTATTGCTAGCGATAATTTAGCCGCTGCCATTCCTTCAGGTCATAATGCTACATTTCTTGGTGCTGCTAATGCTACAAACCAGTATCCTTTTACTGGTGATATCTCAGAAGTTATTGTTTATAATTCTACTTTAAATGATGCACAAAGAATAATTGTTGACAATTACTTAAGTACTAAGTATTCAATTGCTTTATCGGCTAACGATTATTTCTCTTTTGATGCAACTCATGGCAATGAGCTAGCTGGGATAGGAAGGGAAGATGCTTCAAATGAACATTTAGACGCTCAAGGTGAAGGAATTTTAAGAATTACATCTTCTGGTTTAGATAATGGAGAATACCTTTTATGGGGTCATGATAATGGTAATTTATCTTCAACAGCTAGTGGAATTCCACCTGGGTTAGGTGCTTCTGGAGCTATGCTTGAAAGACAGTGGAGATTTTCTGAGTCAGGTGCAGGTTTTGGAACTGTTTCAATGACATTCGATTTATCTTCTGGTTTATCTTTTGGTGACCCAAATTCATATGTGCTATATATCGATAGTGATGGTGATTTCACAGCTGGGGCTGTTGGTCCTATTGGTCCTTCCACATTAACGGGGGGTGAGGTTTCTTTTACGGTAACTGATTTTCAGTTAAATGATGGCGATTATTTAATTTTAGCTAATGGAGACGCAGATATTATAAGTATTGTTGATGGTCAAACATGGAACGATCCCACTACTTGGAATTGTAACTGTATTCCTAATTCTGGAAATAACGTTACTATTGATGTAGGGCATACTGTTTCAGTTTTATCGACTGCAAATGCTTTGAATTTAACTGTTAGTAATACTGGTGGATTGAATATTTCTGCATCAAACTTGAATGTTGAAGGGGATTTGGATTTTCAATTAGGATCTGTAAATACTTTAAATGGTGTTTTAGATGTTGAAGGTAACTTAAATAATTTTGGTAGTATTACTTCTTCCAGTTCTAATATTTTTATTGGTCTTGATTGGAGAAATAATGGTACTTATACTTATTTTGATGGTGATTCGGTTACTTTTGATGGTGGAGTTTCACAGAAAATTATAGGTGATACCGATTGGTATATTTTAACAATAATTGGAGGAGCATCCGGTCATGTTTCAGTTGCTTCAGGAAATCAGAATGTATTTGGAATATTGAATCTTGTTTCTGGTACATTTTCTACATCAGGTTTGGTAACCTTAAAATCTATTGCGTCTGGAACTGCTCTAATGGATAATATAGAGACTTGTACAATAAATGGGGATTTAACAGTTGAAAGATTACTCTCCATGAGTAGTCAAGGTTGGAGAGAAATTACCTCTCCTGTTCAGGGAACAAATCTTATTGATTGGCAAAACAATGGAGTTATATTTAGTGGGTTTACGAATTCTACCTACCCTAATTTTGCTTGGGTTAATGCATTGTCTTATGCTGAACCTAACGCATTAGGAGATAAGAATAATGGATGGGTTGAAGCAACCAATGCCATTTCCAATTCTACAGGTCCTAGTAATGGCTACAGAATATATATGGATGCAACAGATTATACACTTTCTGTTACTGGCTTACCCTACACGGGAACTCAAACTATAAATGTTACTCAGAATGGCGGTGCTGGAAGTGGTGATGATCAAAATGGTTGGAATCTTATAGGTAATCCATATCCTTGTACTATTGATTGGGATTTAGTCTCTAAATCTGGAATTGAAGATGCTATTTGGACATGGAATGCAACTGCGGGTAATTATGGATTGTATTTTAGTGGAATTGGTACAAATGATGTTACTAATGAAATTGCCCATTCACAAGCTTTTTGGGTTAAGGGAATTCAAGCTAACGGCTCAGTTACTATAAATGAAGATGATAAGGTACGAACAGATAAACCATTTGTTAAAAGTTTTTCTTCTTCAAATGATATGCATGTTTTTTTAACAGGCGATCAAAATTCTTATTCTGACGAGCTTATTGTAAGAAGATTAGCCAATGCATCAGATTCATATGATTTAGGTCTTGAATTTCCAAAACTTTTTACTGAATTACCTGACGAGGCTCCAAGTTTATCTGTTTTGTGTGAGGATTCTATTGATTTATCAGTTGTAGCAATTGGTGATGGTTCATTTTATTCTGAATTAAAATTGGCAGCACTATCTGGTTTGACCGCACAAGGAAATTACACAATTAGCTTTAATATACCTGAAAGTTTTATGGATTTCGGATGTATAGAGTTAGAAGATTTACATACAGGAATTACTACAAATCTTGTTACAGATTCATTATATACTTTTGTCTCAAGTGATACAACAACTCTCCCTAGATTTCTTTTGAAAATTTTTAGAGATTATTCAGTTTATTCTTCTTCTGCTTCTTGCTTTGATTTTAATGATGGAAGTATCCAAATTGAGGGTAATTCTTTAAATTCAAATACATATAGTTTATACAACAATGGAGCATTATTTTCTAGTCTAACAGCTAATAGTGACTCATTATTTTTTGATAATTTACCTGCAGGAAATTATCAGATTTCTACCAATCAAGCTTTGTCATGTGACAACAATATTATAGATGTTAATGTTAATGAACCACAAGAGGTAATTGCAGAATTTTCAATTAATGATGACACTTTAATTTTAGGTTCTCAACCTGTTCAATTACAACTTACTAATTTAAGTTTGGGTGCAGATAACTATTTTTGGGACTTTGATGATGGTGATTTTTCATATGAGACTCATCCTGTAAATTTTTATTCTAATCCTGGAGATTATCAGGTTAACTTAACTGCTGAAAATAGTTTACTGCCTTTATGTTATGATGATGTATCGTATACTATTGTTGTTGTAGATTCAACTTCAACTTCAATTGAAAATATTGTAAATGATCAAGATGATTTACAAGTTTATAAATCTGAAAATGAAATTATTGTTCAGTCACAATTTGATATGAATAATACCAATATACAGGTTTACAACTCAATAGGTCAGTTGATATTTTTTAAGAATATTGATTTGCTAAATGCAGAAATTCTTAGAATAAATATTGGATCTCAAAAACAAATTTACTTTGTGGTTATTTCTAATAAAGAAATGGTAAAAACTATTAAGTTGTTGTAAAAAAGCTTTCAACAAATTTTAGTAGATTATTTTTTATTATCTCAGGATCGCTAATCATTTTTTTTTGATTTAAATGTGTTTTTTTGGTCTTTTTTAGAACTAATTTCAACTCATGTTCATTTGTGCAGTAGTCAAATACTCCATCACCAATTTCTTTTTCATAGATTTTAAATCCTTCTTGATGGATTATTGCTGATTTAACATTAAATTCTAATGCGTCTATGCAAACAGAAGACCATAATGTTATGTTGTAGATGCAATTATTTAGTAAAACTGAAAGTGGTATTGTAGATGCAAACTCAGTATCGACATTTTCTAATTCGTTAGTGTTTTTATAGTTTACGTCACTTGTAGATTGTCTTGGATGTCTTCGAATAAGCCAAAAGTATTCGGGAGTCTCAATTATAGCATTTATTACCCATTCTGGAATCGTATTTTCTTTATCTATCGGTTGAAGAGCGAATAGTATACAATTTTTCGATTTAATTTTTTCAAGAAATACAGATTCATTTTCAGTTAATTCAAATGGGTTTTGATGTATGCATTTAGAAAGCCACAAATTGCCCCCTGAAATGGTATGGTGTTTGCTTAGATTTTTTGGGAAGTGGGTGTTTATATTGGTTGAGAAATAATCTCCCCAAGTCCAAAAAAAATCGGGAAGTAATTTGTATCCATTTTTAGGAAACCTGCTCCAGCATGACATCATATGGTTGTACTTTCCATTTTTTCCGTGCTGTATATCAATAACTTTAATGCCTAATTTTTTTGCTGCTAGGTTTAAACCCATATTTTCAACGGAGTAAAACATTTTGCAGAAAATAATTTTAGGTTTTGAACTTGAAAGTACTGATATAAATAACTTTTCAAAAGACAATATTTTAACAAAATTATTTACACAAAAATCGAGATCTATTTTTAAATCTAATTCACTTATTAATTTTTCAAACACCTTTTGTAATGACTTTTTTGGAATAAATGACAATAAATAGTGTTTTGAAAAGTAATAAAGGAGCAATTCTTCACAATTTATTAGTAAGCTTGGATATAAAGCATTTAAAGAATTACGTTGATTACTAGTTGTAATTTTATTAACCTTTTTTTTTGATTTTAACAGTTCATAAAATGGATCACTGTACCTATTATATGCTAGATAATTTATCTTATCTAAGTAATCATTTTCTTGATCCACTATTAAAACATCTGTTTTTTCAATGGATAAATTTTTTAAATAATTCTTGAATTTCTTTTTTGATTTTATGTAAATCAAGCTGTGAGTGAGAAGAAGCTTTAAGTTTAGTAAATTATTTTTATTGAGCTGTTTTATTTTTTCGCCTCTTATTTTTTTTAAATAAGCGTCTAATAAGCACCTTCTAATCCATGGCCATAATTCTATAGATTTATATTTGTAAAGATCTATAGATTTAGATCGTTCAATTTCCAAAATTTTTATGCAGTCTTGATATATCTTATCTTTCTCCATAAAATTTAAGTGTTATATTATGAATTAATGCAATCTTCTACAATGCCTCTAATTAACTTATAATCAATATCTTCTATTGTTGGCAGGTTGATTCCTCTAGATGAAATTTCTTTTGAGATATTGCAGTCTAGAGCATATTTTTCATACAATGGCATTTCAGAAAGGCAATAAAAAAATCGTCTTGCATCAATGTTCTTTGTTTGCAGCTGAGCTATTAATAAATCTCTTTTATCAGCTGGAATAAGTAAAGAAACTAACCATACAACACGATTAGCTTTTTCTGAATTATATTGCCATTCAAGGTTAGAATCGTTTAATTCATTTTTGTAATTATCTTCAATTTTTTTATGAGATTCTAGTATGGAATTGATTTTTTCTAATTGAGCACATCCGATTGCAGCTTGAAGATTAGTCATTCGATAATTAAAACCAATTTCTTTATGCCAATATCTTTTTTTTGGATCCATTCCATGGTCTCTTAAAACTTTCATTTTATTGAAAAGCTTTTCAGAGTTGGTTACACACATCCCTCCTTCACCCGTAGTTATGATTTTATTTCCGAAGAATGAAAAAGTAGAAATGTCGCCAAAGCTGCCAACCTTTTTATTTTTAAATGTTGCACCATGTGCTTCAGCACAATCTTCAATAACATAAAGATTATGCTCATTAGCTATTTTCATTATACTATCCATGTCACAGGGTTGTCCATATACATGAACTGGTATTATAGCTTTTGTTTTAGAAGAAATAGCTTTTTTAATTTTTTTTGGACATATGGTCCATGAATTTTTATCAATATCAACAATAACAGGTTTAGCTCCTGAGAGTATAACAGGGTTGATTGTTGCAGCAAATGTTAAATCAGGGACAATTACTTCATCTCCTTCACCTATTTCTAGTGCTTTTAATGCTAAGTGAATAGAAACTGTTCCATTAGATGTTGCAACACCATAATTGGTGTCGCAAAAAGTAGAAAATTCTTTTTCAAAACGATCTAAATAAATGCCTTTACTAGATATCCATGTGGACAATAATGCATCTGTAACATATTTTAACTCATTTCCTTTTAGACTTGGTTCTGCTACAGGAGTAAAGTGTGTTTTATGTTCGTATCTGAAATAATCTATAAGTTTACCGTCTTTAGAAATTATTGGAATTATTCTTACTTTTTTATCTACCTCATTTAATAATTTTTCGATAGGTTGCCCTTCAATTGCATAAACGTAGTTGGAGTAATCATTTTCAACTAGATAGCTGTCTAATTCCCTTCCACTAATCAATAGTCTTCTTATATCTCCATCTGTTATTAATCCACACAATATTGAATTGTCATTTACTATAAAGGCAATTCCCGCTGGATCAGCATTTATAAACAACAAAATTTCTTTAATAGTTGTTTTTTTATTGCAAATTGAGTTTTTCAAGATTGTTTTAGATTGATTAACCAGTTATAGGTCTTTTTTATTTGACTAATATCTTCATAAATCTCCAAAGTTACAGTTTTATCAATCGGTGGGTTTTCACAAAGATGTTTATATATTGGAGATCCTTTTTTAATAGAGTTGTTTAAGTCAGAATACCCATCATTATCACTTATGTGCAAGTAATCCGTTTGATTAATAAAATTATCAAATTCTATTGATTCATTGAGTTTTAAAGATGTTGAACTTACATAGGAATGAGCGTAGTCAAAAATATAGTTAAAAGATTTAAGATGATTTTTAAAAAAGCTTATTTCTTGTGATTTTACCAAAAAGAATGGATTAGTTTTAAAGTTTTTTAAGTTCTCTTTTGATAAAACATTATTCTCTAAATAGAGTTTGATGTTCTTTTTTGTGCAGTACAAAAGAATTTCATGATAATTTTCAATAAATGTTTTTAGAGAAAGTTCTTTGTTGTATAAATCTTGTGCTTTAATTTTTTTGCCAATTTGGTTCACAGGAATATTTATTAAAAATCCAGCATGAAAGCCAACTTTTTTTGCTTCTAAAATTGAAGCAGTATCAATTGCTTTTTTAGCGTGTTGAATACTTTTACTAGCTATTTCATTATCTAGTGAAGCAAGATTAAAAACAAATGCATCTTTGGGTGGTGGAAAATAATTATGAACTAAGTAGTTTAAATTGTATTTGCCTTTTAAGTCCATTAATTCCTCTAGCCAACCATCATAATATTTTGTTCCTCCTGAAAGTTCAATATTCTGAAAACCATTTTTAATAAGTTCTAAAACAGCATCGGCTATTTTGCTTTTTTTAATACAACTTGTAGAAATGTAAATCATCTTATTTTTTTGGCTGGATTACCTACATATATACCTGGATTACTAATGTTGTTAACAACAACTGCTCCTGCGCCAATTGTAACATTATCACAAATTGTCAATTGATCTTTAATAATAGCCCCTGCACCTACAAAACAATTGTTTCCAATTTCAACCCTTCCACATATTATGCTGCCTACAGATATATGAGAATTATTTTTAATAATTGATTCATGCTCTATAATAGATTTAGTGTTAATTATGTTGTTTTCACCAATAAAGACACAAGAATTAATGTGTGCTCCTGGAAAAATCAAGGAGCTGTTTTTTAAAACTACCGAACTATTTATATATGCACTATTGTGAGCAATTGTAGGTTGGTATATACGTTGTTTGTATTTAGTGTAAAATAGTGATCTTTTTTCATTGTTTCCAATAGCTAAAATAAGTTGTGATGTATCAGGAAGGTTGTCAATTAATGATCCTTTTATTCCAAGGATTTCCTCTCCCTCTTTAATGTTAGTGTCGTAAAAGCCTTCAATAGGCAATTCATTGTCAATAAGAAGACCAATGACTGCTCTTGTGTGCCCACCAGCACCAATGATAGATAATAGTTGATTAGATTTCAATTATTTCATTTTTTTTAAAATCTCTAATTGCTTTAATGCCATTAATTTCATCAAATTTTATTGGAGATATGCCATTTCCACCAGTTCTTTTAGCAACCATATTATTTTCTGATAATGGTTCGCCTTTAAGTATTGTTTGTTTTGCAACTAAACATTTTTGAAGAGATTTTTTTGTTTTTAATTCAGATGGTGTAGGTGCTTTTTTACTTGAACCTAAGTAAGTTTCAATTTTTCTTATTTGTTGTACAAAAGAAAATAGTTCATCCTTATCTAATGAAGCAATATGATCAGGTCCAGAAGAATTTTTATCAATAGTGAAATGCTTTTCAATAACTGTTGCTCCCATTGGAATAGCATATAAAGATGCTCCAAAACCTATTGTATGATCAGAATATCCGAGTTTGCAATTAAATTTTTTATAGGTGTTTAGGACGTTTAAATTGACTTCATTGTCTTTGCATGGGTAATTTGCAGTGCAATGCATTAAGGTAAGATTTTTATTGATTTTCAGTATACTCTCAACAGCCTTTTGAACTTCATCCATGTAACACATTCCAGTTGAAAGAATAATGTTTTTCCCAGTACTTGCTACTTTTCTTAAAAAAGGAATATTTGTGGTGTCGGTAGAAGCAATTTTATACGTTTTTAAGTTAAGCTGTTCTAATTCTAATAAACTTACCTCATCAAAAGGTGTAATAAGAAAATCGATATTTTTTTTATCACAGTAATTCTTTAATTCTAAATAATGATTTTTTGTTAATTCAAGTTTTTTGAGCATTTCACTCTGAGATTGATCTTTTCCAGTGTTTTTTATCTGATAAGGAGCCTTTTTGATATTCGATAAAATTAAATGTTCAGTTCTAAATGCTTGGAATTTAACTGCATCAACTTTAGCATCTACAGCAACATCGATTAGCTTTTTTGCTAAATTAATGTCTCCATTATGATTGACACCAGCTTCTGCTATTATGTACACCTTGCTCATTCTAATTAAGATCTTTTATTAAAATGTTTTCAAATTGAAATATCTTTCTTTTTGCTCTTTTCCCCAAAACGGAATCGATTTCTATTGGTGCGATTCCAGGGCTCTCATTACGAATAAATGATAAGTTTTCTCTAGAAATTAATTCTCCAGAATCAATGTCTTTTTTAGCAACAATACTCTTTTTTTGGAATTTCCTGTATTTAAGATCACTTTCTGAAAAAGGAGTTTCAGTTTTTGACCCTAATGATTGGTGAGTTTGTTTAATTAAATTACAGTAGAATTTAAATTCTTCCGGTTCAAGTGCTGCTTGATAATCAATTCCTTTTTTAGTTCTATCAAGAGTAATGTGTTTTTCAAAAACACATATTCCTTTACCTAAAGCAACAAGGTCTATGTATTTTGATAGATCATTATCTGCTGAAGTATGATCTGCATAACCAATAGGGATGTTTTTAAAGTGATCTTTTAAAATATCTAATCTGTTAATGTTTAAATCTTTAATTTCAGTTGGAAAATTCCGAACACCATGCATAAGAACCATATTAGA
>PAZE01000024.1 GCA_002716065.1 Crocinitomicaceae bacterium
AAGTTTAGAAATATCAACTCCTTGCTCCTGAGCTGCAACAATATAAAATGCCATAATTGGTAGGACAGCTCCATTCATGGTCATTGATACACTCATTTTGTCAAGAGGTATGCCTTCAAATAAAATTTTCATATCCTCAACAGAATCTATAGCAACACCAGCTTTACCAACATCACCTTCAACTCTTGGATGATCGGAATCATATCCTCTATGAGTAGCCAAGTCAAAAGCTACAGATAATCCTTTTTGACCAGCCGCTAAATTTTTTCTATAAAAAGCGTTCGATTCTTCTGCTGTACTAAATCCTGCATATTGTCGAATGGTCCATGGTCTAGATAAGTACATAGTAGAGTAGGGCCCTTTTAAAAACGGAGGTATTCCAGCAACAAATTTTAAATGAGACAGATTTTGGATGTCATCTTTAGCGTATTGCTGTTTAATTTCTATGTTCTCAGGACTCAGCCAGGTAGAATTGGATTCTACTGATTCCTCTGAAATAAGATCCGATAGTTTGATGTTTTTAAAGCTTAATCTTTTCATACAATCGATTCTAAATTAACTTCATTAAAAGCAGCTGAGCTTGTAAAAGGGACAGATTTTAATTTTACATCCTTATAAGAATACTTATTGAAACCAACAATACTTTCATTATGTTGAATTATTGAGTCGATGTAAATTTCTGCATTTTTAGAACAACTTTTTTGAGGTGAAGAAGATTGAATAAATTCTATCCATCCACCGTACTCTTCAATTTCTTTAAATAATTTCCAGCTATTATCTTTTAGTAAGGATGTAATTTGTTCAATTGCATATGCTCCCCGTGTTGGATCATTAACTTTTAAAAAATGGGATTCTTCATTAAGAATTATTGGAATATTAGTAGCTAGCCTAATCGCTTTAAGAAGGTCAGTATCGTTAATAGCTTCTGGGTTAATTGTAAGAATATCTACACAGCCCAAAATTGAAGCCATTGAAAAGGTAGTTAAGCGAAGTAAATTTAGCTCCTTATTAATAGGTGACAACCTTGCTTTATTAGTGGTTGTCTCAATTTGAATATTAACATCTATATTATGGTGATTTGAAACAGCTTTAATTAATTTTCTTAACGCTCTAATTTTTGCAATTTCAATAAAGTAGGAATTGCCAACAGAAACCTTAACAATTATTTTGTGTAAATTTTCTTTTGAGCTGATAAGATTTAAGTATTCATTTAAATGAGCAATTGTAAATGCTATCTCTTGAACTGGATTTGCTAAAGAATTTCCATATATACTACCGTCAATATATATTGATTTCAATGAATTAGTTTGAGTTGATTGATAGAATTTATTCCAAGATGACAATTGTTCTTCCTTAGAAGTTAACCAATGACCATTTAAGGCGAAGTAATTGATGGGATCGTATCTAAAACTTCCGTTAATTGTTCCATTATATTGATTGATGTATTTATTCCAAAATTCATGTTCTTTAGAGAAATTCTCAGACGAAAATTGAATATGAGTAGAAATAATTTCATGCATTACACCATTAAGGGATTTTTTAGATGGTATTCCCTTAAGAGAAATTGAATTAACACCACATTTTAATGCATACAATAAAACTTCATTTGAAAATTTATTTTCCAAATTAAAATCAGCATTTATGGATAAATTAGAAGATGAATTTACAGAGTTGATTTCTGCACATTGGTCAATAATAGGATCAATAGTACCAATAGAATTTGTCCAGTTAATTCGCTCAAGAGATTCAATTTTCAGATCTTTAAGTATCTTATTTTTCCAATCGTCAATTGAACTGGGAGTAAACTCATTCCAAAGTTCCATACCTGTTTTTTGTACAAAATTATCAGATTTATTCAAAGCAAATACGATTAATCCCAATTTACTTAATTATTACATAGTTAAATTGTAATCAAAAGTTCATATTTTTATCTTGTCAAGAAACTTGATTTATTTGATATATGCTGCTATTGATATAGGCTCTAATGCCGTTAGATTACTTATTCAAGAAGCCGTTTTTGATGGTAATGAAAAGACTTTTTACTTTAAAAAAATTGGCTTAACAAGAGTCCCTATTCGCTTGGGAAATGATGTTTTTACAAGCGGTGAAATTTCTAAAGAAAACACACTCAATATGATAAATGCCTTTAAGGCATTTAAATTTTTAATGAAAATAAATAAAGTTGATTTTTTTAGGGCATGTGCTACAAGTGCCATGAGAGAGTCAACAAATGGAGAGAATATAGTTCAAAAAGTTTTGGAAAACACCGGTGTTAAAATTGATTTGATTTCAGGAAAAGAAGAGGCAGATCTTATTTTTTCAAATTTTCATTTTGCTGAGTTAAATAAATCTACCAATTACATATACATTGATGTTGGTGGAGGCAGCACAGAGCTTACAATTATTAAAGACAATAATAGAATCGCAGCAAAATCTTTTAAGATAGGATCCGTTAGAATGCTAAAAAACAATGTTGATGACAATGTTTGGCCCAATATTTATTCTTGGATCGAACAACAAAACATCTCAAATGAAAACTTTACTGCTATTGGAACTGGAGGAAGTATAAACAAATTATATAATTTAAGTAGTAAAAAATTCAAAGAACCTATTCATATAGATGAACTTTTAGCTGTAGTAAAATACATAGCTGCTTTTTCTTTTGATGATAGAATAATTAAATTAGCGTTAAAACCAGACCGTGCTGATGTAATTGTTCCTTCTGGTGAGATTTATGCAAAAGTCATGAAGGCCTTCAAGGCTACTCAAATGATTGTCCCTAAAGTAGGATTGGCAGATGGAATGATCTACAATCTTTTTTTAGATAATGAAATTAATAGCAAAAAAATATAAATACTTAGCTGTTTTCTCAGTGATATTAATTGCTTTTATAGGCTTTTATATTGGTGGAAATTGGAGTTTCTTTCTTCCTGTTTATGCTTTCTTATTTATACCTTTTGTAGAGCTTTTCACCAATGGGAATTCTGAAAATTTATCTAAAATGAGTGAATCTATTTTTAAAAAAAGTAGATTTTTCGATGCAGTTATATACTCAATAGTTCCTATTCAATGGATGCTTCTTTTTTACTACCTATACACTGTGTCATATGTTTCAACATCCAATTATGAGTTATTTGGAATGACAGTTTCTATGGGTATTTCATGTGGTGTTTTAGGAATTAATGTTGCACACGAGCTTGGGCATAGATCTACAAAGTATGAACAGTTTATGTCTAAAGTATTATTGCTTTCATCTTTTTATATGCATTTTTTTATTGAGCACAACAGAGGACATCACTCTAAAGTGGCAACAATGGAAGATCCTGCATCCTCAAGAAGAAATGAAATAGTCTATTTTTTTTGGATAAGATCTATTGTAAATGGTTACCTGTCAGCTTGGAAATTAGAAAAATTTAGACTTCAAAAAATGAGCAAATCAATATTTAGTTTAAATAATGAGATGTTAATTTTTCAGCTAATTCAACTTTTACTATTGCTAATTATATATTTTATTTTCTCCTTAAAAGCAGTACTACTTTTTCTTTCTGTAGCAGCATTAGGTATTCTTCTTTTAGAAACCGTTAATTATATTGAACACTATGGTTTACGTAGAAAACACGATGGTCAAACCTATAAAAAAGTAATGCCTGTTCATAGTTGGAACAGTAATCATCCAATTGGAAGGATTTTACTCTTTGAATTATCAAGGCATAGTGATCATCATTATAAATCAAACAGAAAATATCAAATTCTTAGAAGTTTTGATAANTCACCCCAAATGCCGACAGGTTATCCTGGTATGATTTTACTNTCGTTAATACCTCCATTGTGGTTCTTGGTAATGAATAAACAACTGGATCTTCTTAAAAGTAAAGAAATGGAATTATTGGATTAAGTTGTTTTTTTCAATATGTGATTCATAACAAGTTGAAAATCATTAGGCTTAAACCAAGTAATTGAAGTATCTTTTTTGAACCATGTCATTTGTCGTTTGGCAAATCTTCTGGTGTTCTTTTTTATATCATTAATGGCTTGATCAAAAGAACACAACTTATTTTTATAGTTGAACAATTCTTTATAACCAACTGTATTTAAAGCATTTATATTTTTATGCTCCTTTATTGAATCAATTTCTTTTAAAAGACCATTACTTATCATACGATCAACTCTATTGTTTATCCTTTTGTAGAGGATATCTTTTTCCATATTTAAGCCAATTTTAACTAACGAGAAATCTCTTTTTTTTGATTTCATTGTTCTAAAACTTGAATAAGGTTTTCCAGAAACTCTACAGACTTCTAAAGCACGAATTAAACGTTGTGGATTTTGTATGTCCATATTGCTAAAATGAATGGGATCTTTCTGCTTTAGTTCCTTTTGCAAGGATTCTATTCCAGTTTCTTTGTATTGTTCATTTAGTTTATTTCTTATTTGACAATCTGAAGGTATATCATCAATTCCTTTACAAATTGCATCTATGTACATTCCTGATCCACCAACAACAACAGCATATTTGTATTTTTTAAATAATTGGTCGATACAAATGAGTGCTTCCTTTTCAAATTGACCTGCAGAGTATTTATCGTAAATACTTATGTTATTAATGAAATGGTGGGAGACTTGAGCCAATTCACTTTCAGAGGGTTTTGCTGTTCCGATAGTAATTTCTTTATAAAATTGTCTGCTATCAGCAGATATAATTTCGCACTTTAAAAACTTTGCAATCTCAATCGAAAGACTAGTTTTTCCAACTGCTGTAGGTCCTACAATTACTATTAGGTATTTAGTATCCAAAATGCCAAAAAATATTACCAACAAATATATATTGATTTTTTTTCTCCTAAAACTTATATTTATTGTTGGGTTGTTTAGTTTTGCATATGCAAAAAATGATTTTAATTATTGACTTTGGCTCACAGTATACTCAACTAATCGCTAGAAGAGTAAGAGAATTGAATGTTTACTGTGAAATTCATCCCTTTAACAATATCCCTTCTATTGAGAATGAAATTTTAGGCGTTATCCTTTCAGGAAGCCCATTTAGTGTAAACGACACAAATTCTCCTAATCCTGATTTATCTAATTACCTTGGAAAAATTCCATTATTAGGTGTTTGTTATGGTGCTCAATATCTTGTCCATTCTAATGGTGGATTAGTGATGGCTTCTAAAACAAGAGAATATGGAAGGGCAAACCTTAATACTATTGATAATTCTTGTGATTTAATGAATGGGATATCCAAAGACAGTCAAGTATGGATGTCTCACGGAGATACCATTAAAGAGTTGCCAGATGATTTCCAGAAAATATGTAGTACTTCAGATGTTGAAAATGCAGGTTTTGAAATTTTAGGTAAATCTGCTTTTGGAATACAGTTTCATCCTGAGGTATATCATTCCCTTGAAGGTCAAACTATATTAAAGAACTTTGTTGTTGGAGTATGTAATTGCGATCAATCATGGACCCCTGATTCTTTTGTTGACTCCACCGTTAATGAGCTTAAAAGGACTATAGGAAATGAAAAAGTGATTTTAGGTCTTTCTGGAGGTGTAGACTCTAGTGTGGCTGCCATTCTTCTTCATAAAGCAATAGGTAGTCAGCTCAATTGTATTTTTGTTGATAATGGATTACTTAGAAAAGACGAATTTGATGAAGTTTTAGATAGCTATAAGGACTTAGGTCTTAATGTAAAAGGAGTTGATGCTAAAGATAAATTCTACGATGCTTTAGCTGGTTTAACAGATCCTGAGGAAAAAAGAAAAGCTATTGGTCATGTTTTTATTGAAGTTTTTGATGAAGAATCTAATAAGGTTGAAGGTGCTAAATGGTTGGCCCAAGGCACTATATATCCAGATATAATTGAATCCATTTCCGTAAAAGGGCCATCGGCAACAATTAAATCACATCATAATGTAGGTGGACTACCTGACTATATGAAGTTAAAAGTAGTTGAACCTTTAAGGTCTTTATTTAAGGATGAAGTTAGAAGAGTAGGTAATTCATTGAATATGCCAGATACTATTTTAGGAAGACATCCATTTCCAGGTCCTGGACTAGGAATTCGTATCTTAGGTGAAGTAACCGCAGAAAAGGTACAGATTTTGCAAGAAGTAGATTATATATTTATACAAGGCTTGAAAGATAATGGATTATACGATAAGGTATGGCAGGCGGGATCTATACTTCTTCCTGTTCAATCAGTAGGAGTTATGGGTGATGAAAGAACCTATGAAAATGCTGTTGCCTTAAGGGCTGTTACCTCTACAGACGGCATGACTGCAGATTGGTGTCATCTTCCATATGGCTTTTTAGCAAAAACATCTAACGACATAATTAATAAAGTAAAGGGCATTAATAGAGTTACCTACGATATCAGCTCAAAACCACC
Source organism: Crocinitomicaceae bacterium (assembly GCA_002716065.1). Lineage (GTDB taxonomy): Bacteria > Bacteroidota > Bacteroidia > Flavobacteriales_D > Parvicellaceae. The sequence continues at coordinate 6,389 of PAZE01000024.1, forward strand.
TGCAACAATAGAATGGGAGTAATTCAAAAAATACATAGCGTATCTATTTTTTTAGTTGTTTTTTTTCTAACAACATACACTTATTCACAAGATATTTCTACTGATATCATTGAGAAACAGGGAGGTAAATTTTATAAACATATTGTAAAAAAAGGAGAGACTTCTTTTGGGATTGCTAAACTCTATAGTGTTGATTTAAATCTCTTATTTGACAATAATCCTGAAGCTGAAAAAGGATTACAGTTAAATCAAGTGATTTATATTCCAATTATTCCAACAGATGAGTCTCAGAATAAAACAACTCCAATAAATATAGATTCTACTAATTCAATAATTCATATTGTATCATCTGGAGATACTTATTGGTCAATATCTAAAAAATATAGTGTTAGTATAGATCAGCTTAAAAAAGTTAATCCCAATGCACTCGAAACTTTACAAATTGGACAATCAATTGTTATTCCCTCTTCAAAAATAGATACAACTAATATTGTTACTCCAATTGTAAAAAATCCTATAAACCCCCTCGGTGGACCTTGCGATAGTATATTTATTCATAAGGTAAAAAAACGGGAAACATTTTATTCCATATCTAAAATGTATAATGTCACCATTAGCTCAATTAAAAGTATTAATAATGGATTACTTGAGGGACTAAAAAAAGGTGAAGAAATACGAATTTTAGTTAAAAAAGTAGATTGTGATGAAACTTCTACAAAGGATCTATCCTTGTTAGAGTCAACAAAGGATTCACTGTTTAATTTCTCTAAGGATTCTATCACTACTGTTTCATTATTACTGCCATTACTATTGGATGAAAATGATTCAATTCTAGCAAATTGTCCGCCTTTACAAAAATGCCCTTTAAATGTAAACTCTATTCAAAGTACACATTTTTACAATGGTGTCTTAATGGCAATTGATTCCCTAAAGAAAGCAGGTTTAAATGTTAAACTAAATGTTTATGACACTAAAAACAACCGTAATGCTATAGATGAAATTTTAGCTGATTCTAATTTTATCAAAAGTCATCTTGTTATCGGTCCTATCTACATGCGTAATATTAAGTTAGTAACTGATTTTTGTAATAAACATTCAATACATGTTATTTGTCCAGTTGCCATTCCTAATCAGGCTTTATTTAACAATAAATTTCTAACTAGAATTACTCCTTCCAAACAAACTATGGTAACTGAGCTTGCAAAGTACAATTTAAAACAACCAAAAGAACTCAATCGAATATTAGTAGTTAATAAAATGCGTAAAAATGATTTGTCTTATGCAAATGCATTTGAAAGCTATTACAACAGTAATCTTCCGGATAGTTTAGATTCTTTAACATCAATATCTCTAACTAGCTCAAGTAATTTAAGTGCCATTAAAAAACACTTAAAAGCTGATGTGGAAAATATTATAATTGTCCCCTCAAATGACATTGGTTTTGTTAGCAATTTTATGACAAAGCTGAGTGGATTAGTGAATACTTACGAATATAGAAAGCATTCTTTTTGTGTTTATGGTATGGAGAAATGGAAAGACATGCAAACTATTGATGAAAAGTATAAAAACAGTTTTAATTTACATATTCCTTTAAGTGGAAGAGTAAATTACCATAGTTCATCAACTATTGATTTTATTAAAAAACATCGTTCTAAATTTAATTTTGATCCTGAAAAATTTTCTTTTATTGCATTTGACATTGCTTTCAATGCATTAAAAGGACTTATGCTTTATGAAAATAATTTAGACAACTATTATTCTAAAAGTGCTAAAAATAATGGCTACTTCTTTAAAATTAATATTTCACAAGTAGATAGTACAAGTGGATATGAAAATAAAGGAGTACATATTTATCGCTATAACAATCATGAATTAATTCGTTTAGATTGAGGAAAAAAGGTGCTATTTTAATTGCAGTATTAGTTGTTTTAGTTGGATATATAGTATATCCATATTTCAATCTATATAAAGCCAAAAACTTAGATATTCTTAGTTTTGACAGTGAGTCTATTTCTTTAGAGATTGAAAACGATGTGCCTTTTACAGAATTAGCCAATTACTTGTACCAAAAAAATGTAATTAACGACACCAACTCTTTTAATCTACTTATTGATTACAAAAATTATTCTCAATCTGTATTAAAAAAAAGCAAGATTACCATTCAAAGAAAATGGAGTAATAATGTTCTTGTGAATCAATTGTATTTAATGAGAAATCAAAAAATTATTTCATTAACTGTACCCTCTGTTAGAACATTAGAAGATTTAGCTAATCATATTTCAAAATTTATATCCGTTGATTTCACTCAATTATATGCTTCATTTACAGATCCAGCTATTTCTGCGAAATATGGATTTACAACAGTACAGTTTCCATGTATGTTTATTCCTAACACCTATGAAGTGTATGCTAACTTCAACTCCAATCAATTTATTTCTTTTATGGCCAAGGAATACAAAAAATTTTGGAATAGCGAAAGAAAAAAGAAAGCTCTAAAAATTGGTTTATCTCAATCTGAAATCACCATTTTAGCATCCATAGTACAAAGCGAGCAAAGTCTTAAATATGATGAACATTCAACTATTGCTGGTTTATATCTTAACAGGTTAAATAAAAATATGAAACTTCAAGCTGATCCTACTGTAAAATTCGCCCTTAATAAACCTGAATTAAGACGTTTATACTATAGGCATCTAGAAGTGGATTCTCCTTACAACACCTACAAATATGCTGGTTTGCCTCCAGGGCCAATATGTATTGTTGATCCTAGAGTTATTGATGCTGTTTTAAATTATGAAAAACATAACTATTTATTTATGTGTGCTCAACCTGCATATTCTGGATATCATAATTTTTCATCTACCAATGCACAACACGAAAAATTCAAAAAAGAGTATACAGATTGGTTGAAAAATGAAAATATACATTAAAAATAACCAAAGGTAATTACTAGAATTAGGGCAATCAAAAAAGTGGATAAAGCAATTTTTTTTAATTCACTATCTAACTGACTATTTTCTGTTGAAAGAATAACTTTTTTTGCATTAGTTAGTAAAATTAACATAGGCAATAAACCAATTAATAATATATGATTATTGGTATTATTGGTATATACGTATAAAGACAAATAAGAAAGCATTGCTATGGCTAATAACAAAACATGGTAAACTTTAGCCCATTTTAATCCTCTTTTGACTACAACTGTTCTCTTTCCAGCAATCTTATCACTATCATAATCTCTTATGTTATTCATATTTAAAACACCAACACTCAAACAGCCACATATTAAAACTCCAGGAATTACAGTTAAATCTAGATCTTTTGTTAGTAGAAAATAACTTCCACACACTCCAACAATACCGAAAAAAATAAAAACAAATACATCGCCTAATCCAATATATCCATATGGTATTTTTCCCATGGTGTATTTAATTGCGCCCCATATGGCTAATAATCCTAAAAATAAAAATATAACACTATTAGAGAGTTGATTTAAGCCAAAAGAAAAATACAACAAGACAACTCCAGAAAGAAATGATAATATGCCAAAAATAACTACTGCAAAAAGCATTTGTTTTTTTGAAATAAATCCTGATTGAACCATTCTTTGTTCCCCTTTTCTGGCTTTATCTGTTCCTCTAACACCATCACCATAATCATTGGCTAGATTAGACAAAATTTGAAGTAAAATGGTGGTGATTAAAGAAAAAAGGACCACCCGTAAATCAACTCTATAATCAATGCTAGCAAGTGCACAACCCATTAAAATACAAGAAACTGAAAGGGGAAGAGTGCGTAATCGAAATGCCTTTATCCAGAATTTTATTTTCATCTAGTGAATATACTATAATTGAAATTATATAAAATGTATGGACAAAAAAATAGCACCCAAAAGGTGCTATTTACGGTTTTTTAAAAAAAAATTATTGATTTTGTTGCTGTGTTCTTCTTTGTTTCATTCTCGCTTTTCTTTGAGCTTGTAATTTTTTAAATTCTTTTGTTGCCTCATAGTATTTTGCAACTTTTCTTATGGGAAGAATTTCCTTAAACTTTTCATGATATTTTATTTTAATATCCATTTGTTTCTTACCCATTTCCATTCTTGCATCCATCATAGACTCCAACTCTTTATCAGATATTTCAGCCTCACCTTTAGGTCGTTTAATTTGGTCTTTCATTTGGATTCTTAAATCTTTTAGCTCTTTTTCCATTTCATTGACAACTGGCCAAAAGGTCTTAGACTCTTCTGTAGTAAGGGCTAGTTTATTAGTGAAAAACGCAATTTTTGCAGCCTCTTTGTCTTCACCTTTAGGTGTTTGTTGAGAATAAGAATAGTTGGCAAAAAAAATGGTAAAAAACAAAAGATGAAGTAAAGTGAATTGTTTTAAAATAAATTTCATAATTGTAAGTATTTAGAGTTAATAAATTTCGATTTCTAGATAGTCAGATATGTTTTGTTCAACATCAAGATAGCTCATGGATTCATCATTTTCGCTAGTGACAAAGGTATAAAAAAGCTCATCTTCAAAAGACATGTATTCATCAATAGATTCGTTTAAATCTGCATAACTAATTTCAATTGTTGAATGAGTTGAATTGAACAGGAAGTAGCTACCAATTAACAGAGCTATTGCCGCAGCATATTTAAATAAAAAATTCAAGCTAATAACTTTTGATTTGTTGTTGATTTTATCAAAAATTTGATTGTTAAGCCCATCAAAATATCCATCAGGGACATTATAGACAGAACTAGGCTTATGATCTTGATAGTTTTTCAATATGTCTTTTTTGTTTTGCATTACTTATAGGATGAATAAAAATCTAAAAGGTTTAATGGTCACTTAAATAATTTTTAATTTTAGTTACTGCATGATGATAGGAGGCCTTTAATCCACCAATACTAACTCCAGTTATTTGTTGTATTTCTTTGTAACTCAAATCTTCGAAATACTTGTACTGAAAAACTAACCTTTGCTTTTGTGGTAGATTTAATAATGCTTTTTCAAGAATTAAGCTAATCTCTTTAGCATCTTTTGCAAAAATTGTTGTGGTTGGAATATGTTGTTGATTAATCTGCTGAAGATTTGATTGAATGTGCTTTTTATTCTTACTTAACCACTGCAAAGCTTCATTGTGGGCGATTTTATACAACCAGGTAAATAATTTTGATTGCTGATTAAATGTATCTAACTTATTCCAGCATTTAATAAAAACTTCTTGCAACACATCATCAGTACTATCATGTGATATTAAAATTCTTCTAATATGAAAATAAAGGGGCTCCTTGAAAGTGTTTACTAGCAAATTAAAACCTTCTGTTTTAGATTTAGAAGAATTGAATAGGATTAATATTTGTTGTTCTAGTTCTTTGTTTATCATCCAATAAAGCCATTACTTTCGCTTTAAAACACGATGCGTGGCCTCGATGATATTTGATGAATGTAAACCATATTTTTTCATTAGATCCAATGGTTTGCCACTTTCTCCGAATTTATCATCCACAGCAACGAACTCAATTGGAGTTGGATTTTTTAAAGCTAATAATTGAGCAATTGATTCACCCATTCCTCCGGCAACCTGATGTTCTTCTGCTGTAACTACGCATTTTGTTTTAGCAACTGATGATAAGATACATTTTTCATCCAAAGGTTTAATGGTATGAATATTTATTAATTCAACAGAGATTCCTTGTTCATTTAAAACTTTTGCAGCCTCAACTGCTTCCCATACTAAATGACCAGTTGCAAAAATAGAAACGTCAGTTCCTTCTTGAATTAATAAACCTTTACCAATTTCAAAGGGAGTATTTTCTGGGATAAATATAGGAACCTTAGGTCTTCCAAAACGCAAATATACTGGTCCATTATGATCAGCAATTGCAATTGTAGCTGCTTTAGTTTGATTGTAATCACATGGATTAATTACCGTCATTCCAGGAAGCATTTTCATCATTCCAATATCTTCCAAAACTTGATGAGTGGCTCCATCTTCACCTAAAGTCAACCCTGCATGAGAAGCACATAATTTTACATTTTTACCAGAGTAGGCAATAGATTGTCTGACCTGATCATAAACTCTAGAAGTAGAAAAATTCGCAAAAGTACCTGTGAAAGGAATTTTACCACCAATTGTTAATCCAGCTGCCATTCCTACCATATTAGCTTCTGCAATTCCTGCTTGAAAAAAACGATCTGGGAATTTACTTTTAAAATCACCCATTTTTAACGATCCCGTTAAATCTGCACAGAGGGCAACAACATTTGGGTTGGTTTCTCCCAAATAAGTTAATCCATCTCCAAAACCCGATCTTGTATCTTTGTTCCCTAAAACTTTTATTTCCATAATACTAAAGTGTTATATTTTCTTGATATCCAGATGTTATTTTAAATGTTTTTATAATGGTGTGAGCTGTACTAGTAGCCCTGCCCAATCTATAAGTAATTTTATAGTTACCAGGTAGTAAATTTAGCTTTGTTGTAGAAGCAGCATAATTTAAATCACAAACCCATATATTTTCTCCATCTTTAAGCTGAAAAATTGCAGCTGCACCAGATCCTTTAGAAACAGCTAATGTTCCTGATTTGGGGATTGTAATTTCTGTGGTACTGCTTTGATTAATTTTCACACTATTAAAATACAATCTTGGAAGTGTAAGCACCTCAATATCATAAAATCCAACAAGATATTTTTGAGTAGTATTCATGTTATGCACATTAATAGTAGGGTGTTGTTGTTTTTCACGAATAATAGCATTAATTCCTGTAAATTGACTATTTGTACCCTGAACCCTAAGATGCAAAACACCTTGAGGACAATTTGCTTTAATAACATTGTGTTTGGCAGGAATTAACTTTATACTATCAACTACCACTTCTGGAAGAGTGTGAACTACCATTTTATACGTATATAAAGGGTCTAAAGAGAGCGTATCAGGAACATTAAGTCTGTTCATTGTATGCATGTAATTGTAAAGAAGCTTATTGTTTTTTGAATTATAGAAACTCATAGTTACATCAGTCTCTTTTGGTTTACCATTACTATCGTACAATTTTACCTGAGTAGAAGTGTTACTAAGAGCCTGACTAATTACAAAGCTTAGTACACTTTTAAAAGAGTCTTCTGTCTCTGCACTTAAAAATTCACCAACGCAATTGAACTGATCTAAATAGGAAGTGTCTAATCCAACTCCAATAATAAATGGCTTTAGCTTAATCCCTTTTTTTCTTAAGGCAAGAGATACAGCACAAGGATCTTCATCACAAGCCTCAATACCATCGGTAATTAATATAATTACATTTCTACAATTATCACACTCAGGAAAATCATCAGCAGCATATTCTAAGGATCTTGCAATAGGTGTAGTCCCTTTAGGTTCAAGAGATCTAATTTTAGATTTAATCTTATTGTAGTTGTCTTTTTCTGGGGAGAAAGGAACTTCTAGCTTGGTATCTGAACAATCCTGACTACCAGGTTTAATCCTTGTTTGATGACCATACATTCTTAATGCCACTTCAATATTATCAATAAATTTTAGGCTGTCAAGAGTTTGATTAAGTAGTTTTTTAGCAATTTTTATTTTACTACTTTTTTCCCATTGAGCGTTCATACTATTGGAACCATCAAAAATAAATAGTAGTCTAATCTTTTCAATATCATTGTTTTGACAATGAAGATTACCTAAGGAGATTAAGATAATTGATATTAAAAAAAATATTTTATTCATGTGGTTAAACCATCAATAATGATTCCAAAAAGAGGGAATTAATAATCTCCTAAAGTTTCGGGAAGCTGATTAAGAGCAATTTCCAACTGTTCGTCATTAGGAGCAACTCCATGCCATTTGTGAGATCCCATCATATAATCAACACCAAAACCCATTTCAGTTTTCATTATAATTACAATGGGTTGTTGTTTACCTGTTAACTCTTTAGCTTTATTTAACGTCTCTATTACTTCAACAATATCATTCCCATTAGACTCTAAAACACACCATCCAAAAGCTTCCCACTTGGCTTTTAAATTACCTAATGACAGTACATCATCTACATCTCCATCTATTTGCCTACCATTGTAGTCTACAGTAGCAATAATATTATCCACCTTATTTGCAGCAGCAAAAAGAACTGCTTCCCAAATCTGTCCTTCTTGCAACTCTCCATCTCCATGAAGGGTATAAACTAAACATTTGTCCTTATTGGACTTTTTTGCAAGAGCTGCACCAATAGCAACACTTAACCCTTGACCTAAAGAACCACTAGCAACACGAACTCCCGGCAAACCCTCATGAGTAGTTGGATGACCTTGAAGTCTAGAATCAATCATTCTAAAAGTCTTTAGCTCATCAATTGAAAAATAACCTGATCTTGAAAGAGTTGAGTAAAAAACAGGTGAGATATGACCGTTAGAAAGAAAAAATAAATCTTCATTATGACCATCCATGCTAAATGGTGTAGGAGAGTGAGTCATAATTTCTTTGTATAAAGCAGTAAAAAACTCAACACATCCAAGAGAACCACCTGGGTGACCTGAATTTTGAGCATGTACCATTCTTACAATATCTCTTCTTACCTGAGAACAAAATGAATTAAGCTGATTGATTTTATCTATATGCATCCTATTGAATAATAATTTCGTCAAAAGTAAGCTATATCAAAATAGATTAATAACCCAAAGTGGGTTTAATCTTTGACAAATACTAAATATTATTAACAATTAAAGTTAAAATCTTAATTATTGATATTAAGAAGATTTAATTAAATTTACGTGCCCAAAAAAAACAACTATGAAAAATCTACTATTACTAACTTTTTTTCTTTTTACAGCCTCTATATCTGCTCAGAGTTCAACTTCTTTTGATGAAAGATTATTAGAATTATTTTCTCAAGAAGAACTGGAAACAATTCAGAAAAATGAACCCTACAGGTTAGAGCTTATTGAATATTGTTTAGACAATGCATACTATTTTGTTGAAGCTCCAAAAGAAAAAGACTATTCCACTAGACTTTCTGGAACAGTCCAAATAAATGATGTAAAAAACTTTAATTTCTTTAAACTAGAAATTCAGCTAAAAGAAAACGATTATCAATATTTCAAAGTCAAAGACAAAGATTTATTGCTTGTAGTAAAATCTGGTCAGCACGTATCCTCAGAAATGAATAAATGAAACAGAAATTATATACCCTCTCAACAAGTCTATTAATTGTTTTTTCTTGCTGGGCACAACCAGATGTAAATATCAACGATCCAGATTGGACATCTTCTTCTTCTAATGGACCATGTGGTTGTTCCACAAATTTCAACAATGGTTCTATTCAAAATTTCCATGATACTGGAGGTTCCGCAAGTGCTTATTCTGCAAACGAAAACGAATCTATAACTTTTTGTCCTGATGCAACAGGATCAAAAGTTGTAGCTGTTTTTGCTACTAATGCTGGTTATCTTTTTGATGTTGATCCCTCAGATACAATTTATGTTTACGATGGACCAACTAATGCAAGTCCTTTACTTGAAAAACTTAACAATTCAATTACCCCAAACGGTTTAAACATTCCTGCTTCTTGGGCAAATACTTCAGGTTGTTTAACCATTGATTTTGTCAGCGATGCTTCTTTAGAAGGTGCTGGATGGGACGCAAATATTTCCTGTTCTAATCTTGCACAGCCATTTACCAACCATATGGTAGCTTATTCATTTGGTGAATCTAATGGCTCTGGTGATGTTATTAGTGATTTAACTCCTGCTGATACTGGATATGTAGATGTATGTTTAGGCGATTCAGTTTACTTTGTTGCAACTCCATATTTTCCATATGAACCTGGTGGTGATAGTGCTGCTCTAAGCGGAGGTGGATATATGCAATCTACTAACCATACTACAACATGGGAATTTAGTGATGGTACTACTGTTACTGGAGATTCAGTTTTATTTGTTCCACCAGCAAGAAATGGATATTTTGTAACCATGAAAGTGGAAGATTCTTATGGTATTTTCAATTATCTATCTGCTAGAGTAAGAGTTTCAACAATTCCGAGTTTTGAAACTTGTATGGCTTTAGAAGACACCTTGTGCCTTGGCCTTACCACTCAATTAATAGGAGGGGTAACTGCAACAGATACCGCTGGAGTAGATCCAACTTCTACAAATTTTCCTATTGGAGGAGTTTTTGGAGCACAAACTTATCTTCCTGATGGTTCTGGTCAGAATTATACTACTGATATTGCAATTGCTGGTTTCACTCCCGGAGGTACATTGCAAAATTCTGGAGACATAGATAAGGTATGTATTAAAATTGAACACTCTTATTTAGGGGATCTTGAGATGATGCTTGAATGTCCTAATGGAAGTAGTGTAAATATTTTCAACAGCTATACTGGAAATGGTTTATTCGCTGGAGGTTTCGGTGGAGGGAACACATTTCTTGGGGGAGCATACGATAACAACACTGGTAATATTGGTGTGTGTGAAGAGTATTGTTTTTCAATGCAACCAGGATCTTTACCTTCATGGAATAATGGCTATGCTACTACTGCTGCCACAGGTCCATCAACTGGAAATATGGTTGTTCCAGGCACCTATCAACCTGAACAAGCTTTTATACCCGCTATGAGTGGATGTCCAATTAATGGCACATGGACATTAACAGTAAGAGATAATTTAGGAATTGACGATGGATATATTTGTGAATGGGGGATTTATTTTAACGACACCTTAAATCCCAATACTGAATTTTATTCCCCTTTAATAACGAATGAATTTTGGTATTCTAACCCAACCATAATTGTTGATAACGATACAACCATTCTTATTCAGCCAAGTTCTACAGGTATTTCCTCTTATACTTTTGAGGTGGAGGACAATTTTGGATGTTCTTACGATACAACAATAAACGTATTTGTTACACCAGGACCAACCATGTTAGGTGATACCTCTATTTGTGATGATGAATTTCAGTACACAGGCATGACTGCAACTTCAGGTGGTGTATGGGGCTATTCAGGGCCTGGAAACTTAACATTTTCAAGTATTAACGTCTTAAATCCATTTATTGAAGTAGATCAATACGGTATATATATCTTAAACTTTTTTGACAATTACTGTCAAGATACATTAAGTCATGAATTGGAATTTTTGGCAGATCCTTTTGTTGAAGTTCCTCCTTTTGATACTATTTGTACTGGTAACGATGTCTTTGTTTTTATTTCATCAACTTCTTTAGAAGGTGTAAATTATTCATGGATTGATGGAAATGGAAATGTTATAGGAACAGGTGACACCATATTAATTTTATCCAATCAATTCTTAGATGGCGTATATGACTATACTGTTGAAGCTTCAAATACATGTAATACAGTTGATGATAATTTCCAATTATTTATAGAACCATGTGAAATCCCTAATGTTATTACACCAAATTCTACTGATAACATTAATAATTATTTCACTACCCAATTTGCTAACAACTACAATGATGTTCACTTTACGGTTTTTAACAGATGGGGTAGAGTAGTCTATAAAACTGAATCTTATCAAAATGATTGGAATGGTATAAATATGAAGGGGAACCCGCTTTCAGATGGAACCTATTACTATGTTATAACTTATAACAATGGTACAAAAAATGCTACCGGAACAGTAACTATTCTAAATAACGACAGATAAATAACACACTAATTTATGGCTTTAAAATGCGGTATTGTAGGTTTACCTAATGTTGGTAAATCTACTTTGTTTAATTGTCTTTCAAATGCAAAAGCACAATCTGCAAATTTTCCATTTTGCACGATTGAACCAAATGTTGGAACTATTACTGTTCCGGATCAGAGACTCAATAAATTGGAAAACCTTGTTAAGCCAGAAAAAGTAATTCCTACAACAATAGAAATTGTAGACATTGCTGGTTTGGTTAAAGGTGCTCATAAAGGTGAGGGGTTAGGAAATCAGTTTCTTGCAAATATTCGTGAAGTTGATGCAATCATTCATGTTTTAAGATGTTTCGAAGATGGTAATGTTATTCATGTAGACGGCAGTGTTGACCCCATCAGAGACAAAGAGGTTATTGATATGGAACTTCAGCTAAAAGATCTAGAAACCATTGAAAAAAGAATGGGTGCAATCGAGCGTAAGGCGAAATCTGGCGATAAAGATGCTGCCAAGATTTATGCTGTTTATGAACTTCTTAAGAAACATTTAGAGGCTGGGAACTCTGCTCGATCGCTTTCATTAGAAAAAGACCAGGTAAATTATGTCGCTGAGCTCAATTTACTAACTATAAAGCCAGTTTTATACTTATGTAATGTTGATGAAAATTCTGTTGTTACAGGAAATGAATATGTACAAAAGCTAAAATCTTCTGTAGCTGGAGAAAATGCAGAGGTACTAATTTTAGGCGCTGGTATAGAAGCCGATATTTCTGAATTAGAATCTTTCGAAGAAAGGCAGTTGTTTTTAGAGGATTTAGGTCTAGAAGAACCTGGTGTTAGTAAGCTTATTCGATATGCATATAAGTTGCTTAATTTGCAAACGTATTTTACTGCTGGTGTAAAAGAAGTTAAGGCATGGACGATTAAAAAGGGAATGACTGCTCCTCAAGCTGCCGGAGTTATTCATACGGACTTTGAAAAGGGGTTTATACGAGCGGAAGTTATTGCCTACAAAGATTATATAGAGTACGGTTCCGAAAATGCTGTAAAGGAGGCTGGCAAGTTACAAGTTCAAGGAAAAGATTATCTACCTGCAGACGGAGATGTTATGCATTTTAGATTTAATGTATAATTTTATTGTAGTCTAACCGTTAACAATAAATGAATCTTATAAGATTTATACTGCCTATATTTCTATTTATTAATGTGGTTGCTCAAAATGGTGGAGTAAACACTTTTAGTTTTATGAAATTTACAAATGCTGCTAGGCTAGAAGCATTGGGTGGTTATGCTCTTTCAATTTACGATCAGGATGCATCATTAGGAGTAATGAATCCTGCAATACTTAATCCATCTCACCATGGACAGTTTAATATTAACTATGTAAATTATTTTGCTGATACAGATTATGGTTTCTCATCCTATGTACATCATTTAAAAAATATTGGCACTCTTAGTGGTTCAATATTATATGCCAACTATGGTAAATTTGAATACGCAGATGCTTCTGGTGAAAGAAATGGAAGTGAGTTTAGTTCTAACGATATTCTTATTCAAGCCGGTTTAGGTAGGGCAATTGATTCAAATTTTTCGATCGGTGGTAATTTAAAAATTGGAGCAAGCTTTTTAGAATCCTATTCCGCATTTGGTGTAGCTATGGATTTAGCTTTTAATTATCAAAATAGAGCAAAAGAATTTGGAGCTGGAATTATTATTCAAAATTTTGGCTATCAATTAAAATCCTATACAATTGGAAATAGTGAGTCTCTTCCTTTTGGAATTCATTTAGGAATTAGTAAAAAGCTAGGACATGCACCATTTAGATTCACCTTTACCTATCATGATTTACAGCGTTGGAATTTAACTTATTTTGACCCCTCATCAAGCCAAAGTATAGATCCACTTACAGGTCAGCCAATTATTCCTGTAAATCCGAATTTTTTAACGCAGTTTTTCAACCATATTGTTATTGGTAGTGAATTTCTCCTTTCTAAAAACTTTCACCTTCGATTCGGATATGATTTTAAAAGAAGGTTTGAGTTAAAACCATCTTCTAGACCTGGAACAACAGGAATATCTTGGGGAATTGGTTTTAAGATTAAAAAATTAAACTTGAGCTATTCCAATTCAAAGTATCATTTTTCAGGTACTTCCAATCATATTACCTTATCTACTAAGTTTGGTGTAGCTCCAAAAGTTGATGATTTTTACAAACAGTAATTTAAATTACCAAGTGACTATCATCTTTTAAGGAAGATTCTAAATCTTTGAAATCAAATAAATCTGTATCAAGTAGGTGAGATGGTGATACATTTTTAAGTGCATTTAACATTATAGATTTTCTATTAGGAAATTTATCTTCCCATTTTGAAAGTAACTCTTTAATAGCTTGTCGCTGTAGTTGCGGTTGTGAACCGCAAACATTACAAGGAATAATTGGATATTTTTTATAGATTGAAAATGCAGAAATCATTTCCTCTTTACAATAAGCTAAAGGACGAATAACATCTAAATCACCCTTGTCAATTCTATATTTGGGAGGCATAGTTTCTAGCTTCCCACTAAAAAATAAATTCAAGAAAAATGTTTCTAATATATCTTCTCTGTGATGCCCAAGTGCAATAATATTACAATCTAACTTCCTTGCTGTATCGTACAATATTCCTCTTCTTAATCGAGAACATAAACTGCAAGTAGTTTTCCCTTCAGGTGTTTTTTCTTTTACAATGCTATAGGTGTCTTTTTCAACAATTTTGTAGCTAACTCCCAATTCAGAAAGATAGTTGGGAAGAACATGTTCGGGAAATCCGGGTTGTTTTTGATCTAAATTAACAGCAACAAGACTGAAATTAATTTGAGAATATTTTTGAAAATGAATT
>PAZE01000025.1 GCA_002716065.1 Crocinitomicaceae bacterium
AATAGAATATTATTTATCGGCCATGCTTTCCGCATTGGACTTAAACTGGAAGAGATCAACAAACTTACACTTTATGATCCTTGGTTTTTAAAGCAGATTGAAGAAATAATATCCTATGAAAAAAAGCTTTTAAAAATTGGGCCTTACCCTTCAAAAATTGATATTTCCTATGCTAAATCTATAGGTTTTAGTGACTCTAGGTTAGCAACATTATTAGATCTAACAACTGTAGAGATTCGAAAATTCCGAGAAAAGGAAAATATTTTTCCAGTTTACAAGAGAATAGACACTTGTGCAGCGGAGTTTAACTCTGAAGCTTCATACTTATATTCAACATATGATATATCAACAGAAGCTTCAAATGATTGTGAGGCTAATCCATCTGACTTGAAAAAAGTAATAATTCTTGGAAGCGGACCTAATAGGATAGGTCAAGGGATTGAGTTTGATTATTGCTGTTGTCATGCTTGCTTTTCGCTGAGTGAAGAAAAAATAGAAACTATCATGATTAATTGTAATCCAGAAACTGTTTCTACAGACTTTGATACTGCTGATAAGCTGTATTTTGAACCTGTATTCTGGGAGCATATTTATGACATTATTTTGCATGAAAAACCTGAAGGTGTAATTGTTCAGTTAGGTGGTCAAACTGCTTTAAAGCTTGCAGAAAAATTAGATAGATACGGAATTAAGGTTGTTGGAACAACCTATCAAGCGTTAGATTTAGCTGAAGATAGGGGGAGTTTTTCTTCCTTGCTGAAAGATAATAATATACCATATCCAAAATTTGGGGTTGTGGAAAGTGCTGAGCAAGCCATTGAACTCTCTAAGGATTTAGGTTTTCCTTTACTTGTTAGACCTAGTTATGTTTTAGGTGGACAAAAAATGAAGATTGTAATTAATGAAGATGAACTTGAGCATCACGTTGTTGATATATTAAGAGATATGCCTGATAATAAGATACTTTTAGATCATTATTTATCTGGTGCAATTGAGGCTGAAGCTGATGCAATATGCGATGGTGAAAATGTTCAAATTATTGGAATAATGCAACATATTGAGCCTGCTGGAATTCATTCTGGTGATTCTTATGCTGTTCTTCCACCTTTCAATTTGGGTGATTTTATTATACAACAAATAGAAGAGCATACCCACAAGATTGCACTCGCTTTGGATACAGTTGGGTTAATTAATATTCAATTTGCTATTAAAGATGATACCGTTTATATAATTGAAGCAAATCCGAGGGCTTCAAGAACAGTTCCTTTTATTGCTAAGGCATTTGATGAGCCATATGTTAATTATGCCACTAAAGTAATGTTGGGAAAGAAAAAAATTGAAGATTTTAATTTTCAACCAAAGAAAAATGGTTATGCAATTAAAATCCCTGTTTTTTCTTTTGATAAATTCCCAAATGTTAACAAAGAATTGGGGCCTGAAATGAAATCTACTGGAGAAGCAATTCGATTTATTAAAGATTTAAAAGATCCGTTTTTCAGAAAAGTTTACTCGGAGAGGAACTTGTACCTTTCTAAATAATTTGTTTTAGATTTTATTAGCATTATCTCATTTATTAGTTTAATTGAGTTGTTATCTTTATGTTATAATTATAAAGAAGATGAAAGCTAATTTGAAGAGGTATTTACCTCAACTTGTTGCAATAGCTGTGATGCTACTAATTGCAATGATTTATTTTTCTCCAGCACTAAGTAATTACAGAGTATTTCAATCTGATATTCAACAACACAAAGGGATGTCTAATGAGGTTGTCGATTTTAGAGAGGAATTTGATGCCGAGCCCTTATGGACTAACTCAATGTTTGGTGGTATGCCTGCAACACAGATTTCTGTTGTTTACAAATCAAATATTCTAAGACACGTTAATAAAGGACTGCAATTGGGGTTGCCTCATCCTATAAATGTGTTTTTTATTTATATGATAGGGTTCTATATTTTCCTTTTGTGTTTACGTGTAAATCCATGGTTGGCTTTAGTTGGAGCTATTGCATATGGTTTTAGTACCTATTTCTTTATAATTATTGATGTAGGACACAATTCTAAAGCTATGGCTATGGCTTATATGGCTCCTTCTTTGGGTGGATTTTTAATGATATTAAGATCAAAAAAATTCCTTGGTTGTGCTGTATTTACTCTGTTTACCTCATTGCAAATTGGTGCTAATCATCCTCAGGTTACATATTATTTATTTCTTGTATTTGGAGTGCTCTTTATTTATGAATTAGTTCGTAATATTTACAATAAACAGCTGAATACTTTTGTTTCTAGAGCTGCTTTTTTACTAATTGGTTCTTTATTGGCTATATCAACCTCTATTCCCAATTTATATGGTACTTATGAATATTCTAAATTTTCTCAAAGAGCTGGATCGGAATTAGTTTCTGAAAAAAATATTGACAAAAAATCTAATGAAAATTATAAGTCCAGGGCTTTAATGTGGAGCTATGGAAAAGGAGAGTCATGGTCATTTTTAATTCCTGACATTAAAGGAGGTGGTGATGCATCTTTGGCTCAAAATGAAGATTTTCAAAATATAGATAAATACGATAATCTAAAACGTTTTTTACAAACTCAAGGGGTTAATGAATATTGGGGAAATCAACCTGGAACTTCTGGTCCTGTTTATATCGGAGCAATTGTTTGTTTCCTGTTTTTTCTAGGTATCATTTTTTGCAAAAATAAAATTAAATGGCCAATTCTATTGATTTGTTTTATTGCACTTTTTCTTTCATGGGGAAAGAATATGGAATGGTTTACAGATATTTTTTGGAACTATCTTCCGCTTTATAAGAACTTAAGAGCGGTCACTATTGTTCTAGTTTTGTTAGAACTAACATTTTGCATAGTTGCTTTTTTGTGGTTAAATGATGCCTTGAAAAATAAATCTTGGTGGGGAGAAAATTTTTCATTTTTAGGGAAATTTAAGTCATCAATTTCGAACAAGAAGGTGTTTTTATTTTCATCCTCTTTTTTGGGTTTAATTCTTTTATTATTCACTTTGTTTCCTTCTATGTTTTTTGATTTGTTGTCAGAAAGAGAATTGACTGGTCAATTTAATACACAAACTTTAATTGCTCAAAGAGATCAACAAGCTAATGATGTTCAATTTTTGCAAGAAAACAAGGTTACCAAAGAACAGTTACTGGCATATTACAATCAGTCTCTTATTCCTTTAATTCCTAAAGCAAAAACTGAATTAGAACAATACAGGAATTCTATTGTATCAAGCTCTGCTGGTAGATCATTTATTTTAATTGCTATTTCATTTGTTATCTTATTGTTTTGTTTCAATGGTAAGCTAACTACAAATTTATTCTTTGCAGTATTGGGTATTTTGTTTTTAATAGACATGTGGCCTATAGCTAAAGATTACTTAAATAACAATGAAGGTGTTAAAAGAGATTATGAGCATTGGCAACTAGAAAATGAGAAATTAATGCCCTTGATAGCTTCTTCAGCAGATCGATCTATTTTAAGCAATGAAATAATTAAAAATCCTGATTTAGGTAGTCAAATTAAGGATTATTTAGATCAAAAATCTGTTGAAAATGAGAATCCCTTAGAGCAACGAGAAGTAGATCGTATAACATTTGGAAAATTAAATAGATTAACCAATTATAGGGTATTAAATGTTCCATCGGGAGTTTTTCAAGAAACATCGACCTCTTACTTTCATAAATCTATTGGTGGGTATCATTCAGCAAAAATTCAACGTTATCAAGACTTAATCGACACCCTTTTAGGCTACGAGCTTCAAAAAGTTAGTCAATTCAATACAGATGATATCCCATTACTCAATATGTTAAATACCAAATATGTCATTTTAAACTCAAATGGATCTGGACCTTTTGTTGAGTCTATTGCGGAAATTTATACCATGAACAGAGAGCAACAGTCAAAAGTTCCTGGATTAGTCAATAAAAATAGACTAGGCAATGCTTGGTTTGTGAACAAGGTTTTGGGTTATGCAAACGTTAATGATGAATTTAATGCGCTCAAAAATTTGAATCCTTCTTCTTATGCAATTACAGATACTTCTTATGAGTTTAATAAAAATATTGTTGGATCATATAGTTATGATAGCACACTTCAGGTTGAGTTGTCTGACTATAGAGCAAATAAGATATCATATTCCTTAGAGGGGTTGGAAAACAAAAATCCATCCGAATATTTTTATGTGGTTTTTTCTGAAGTTTATTATCCTCTAGGGTGGAAAGCAAAGATTGATGGAAAAGATGTAGAAATAAATAGGGTTAATTATACGTTAAGAGGGTTGAAAATACCTGGTGGATCAAAACAAATTGAACTCTATTACGAATTAGAATCGTTTAAAAGTTTATCAGCCGTAGCATTGGCATCTTCTAGTGCTATTTTACTATTAGTAGTTGGATTTATTTATTTGTCTGTGTTCAAAAATAAGGATGACTAAAAAAAAAGTTTTAATCATAACATATTATTGGCCTCCATCTGGAGGAGCTGGGGTACAGCGATGGTTAAAATTTATAAAATACTTGCCAAAGTATCATTGGAACCCGACAGTGTTTACTGTTGAAAATGGTGAATATCCAGTTTTGGACCAGGCTTTATTAAATGACGTTCCTGATAATATTCAGGTTATTAAAGCTCCTATATGGGAACCCTATGGATTTTACAAGAAAATAACTGGCAGAAATAAGGAGGATAAAATCAATTCTGGATTTCTTTCTGAAAAAAAGAAAAAAGCTATTTTTTTAGAGAAGCTTAGTGTTTGGGTTAGAGGTAATTTCTTTATTCCTGACGCGAGAAAATTTTGGATTAAACCTTCAATAAGGATGTTATCTAGTTACTTAAAGATCAATAAGTTTGATGCAATTGTTTCTTCAGGGCCTCCACATTCAACTCATTTGATTGCTCAAAAAATAGCTAAGGATTTTTCTATTCCCTGGGTTGCAGATTTTAGAGATCCATGGACAAACATAGATTTTTATAAAGATTTGATGTTGTCAAATTGGGCAGATAGAAAACATAGAAAGCTTGAAAAATCCGTTTTATTGGGTGCTGATTTGATTTTAACAGTTGGTGATACTCTGGCTAATGAATTAAAACTATTAGGTAATGAAAACGTACATGTTGTTGAGAATGGCTATGATAAAAAGGATTTGATTAATGAGGAATTACCTTTAGATGAAAAATTTACTATTGCTCATATAGGGTCATTTACACCTTCAAGAAATCATCAATCTTTATGGATAGCCCTTAGAGAAATACTTAAAGAAGATGAGTTGTTTGCAAATAAATTTCAATTGAAGTTAATTGGCAAGGTTGACTATTCAGTATTGGATAGTATAAAAAAATACCATCTGGAAAGCTATCTTAATCATATTCCATATTTATCTCATGATTTAGTGATAAAACAACAAATGAAATCCCATCTTCTTTTGCTAATGGTAAATAATACACCAAATGCAAAAGGTATAATTACTGGAAAAGTTTTTGAATACATGGCCTCATCAAGACCTACTTTGGTTATAGGCCCAGAAGATGGAGATGTGTCTAAAATCGTTCAAAATTGTAATGCAGGAATTACATGTGAGTTTAATGATATACCGAAAATTAAAAAACAGATACTAGATGTATTTTACAACAAAATAAACTATACTCCTTCTATAGATCAATATTCTAGGGAGGAATTAACAATGAAATTAAGTAATTTGCTTAATAGTATTTCATAACATGGGAATAGTAGCTAAACAGACCTTATCGAACTCTGTAATAGTATTTTCGGGTGCTATTTTAGGGGCCATTAATGTTATGATACTTTATCCAATCGTATTGCCTGATCCGGAAATTGGTTTAACACGAATTTTAATTGCTTTTACTATTTTGTTTTCTCAATTAGCCTCTTTAGGAGGAGGTTCAATGTTAATGAAGTTTATTCCTAAATTCAATAAAGGAAACGGAGATTATAATGGAGTAGGAAGTTTTATATTTATTATTGGAATAATAGGGTTCTCAATTTTGACCTGTTTTCTATGTTTTGGAAAACCTTTGTTTGAGTACTATTATGCTGAAAATTCTCAATTATTTATTCAGTATTTTTTCTATTTAATTCCACTTGTTTTTTTTCAAATACTAATCAATTACTTTGGCGGTTTGTTGCAGGCTAATTTCAAAACTGTATTTCCAAATTTTGTGAACGAGATATTAATTAGGTTGCTAAGCTGTTTTTTGTTGCTTTTCGTTTTTTTAGGGTATTTAGATTTTAATGGATTTATGATTGCTTTTGTGTTAATCTATGCTCTATCATCTCTAATAGAGTTCTTGTATTTGTTAGCTGATCAAAAAATAAAATTTAATCTTAGGCTTAAGTTTTCTTTTAGTGCTAAAAAAGAGGTGCTTAAATATGGATTTGCTAATACATTAACAAGCCTAGCTAGCAATCTTTCCAATAGAATTGATTTACTTATGATAGGTTCTCTTTTAGGTGGTGTTGCAGCTTTTGGAACAAAAGACGATTTTAATATCGGTCTATATTATATAACCATATATACTATTTCCTCATATATGGCAACGTTAATTGAAATGCCTGCAAGAGCTTTGTCAAATATTGCTAGTGCAGTTATTTCCAAGGCTTGGCATCAAAACGATATTAATTTGATAAGTAGCTTATATAAAAAATCTTCAATTAATCAGCTTATTGTTGGAGTTTTGATTTTTTTAGGTATTTGGATTAATATAGATTCACTTCTTATTTTTACCGGCAAGGATTATTCATCTGGGAAGTGGGTTTTTTTGTTTTTAGCTTTTGGTAAATTAATTAATGTTGCTTCAGGAGTTAATGGAAAAATTATTATTCTTTCTAAGTATTACTATATTGGAACTTTGTTGACCTTTTTTCTAGCCTTAATAACCTTTGTTACGAATCTATTTTTTATTCCTTATTTTGAGGGTCTTCCTAGGGGATTAGGGATTGAAGGCGCTGCTTTAGCAACTGCTATTTCTGTATTTTTATTTAACTTTTTCTCTTTTTTATTCTTGCTAATTAAATTTAGACTTCAACCATTTTCTTATAAATCAATTGTTGTATTGTTAATTTCATTGACTAGTTTGTTTATTGTTTATTTAGTTGAAGGACATATTATCGACAACTTTTATTTTCAACTTATTGTTAAGTCAGTTGTTGTTTTAGTAGTATACATTACCTTAACCTATTTTTTAAATCTTTCTTCAGATTTTAATAGAATAATAAATAAATTTTTCTTTAGAATATTCGGATTCTTCAACAGTAAATAGGATATCAATATTTAATTAATATTTTTGATTTTTCATTGAAATTAAAATCGTTTGGATTTCGATAATACTAAAATAGCATTTGATTATAAAACTAATTATCAACTTAAAAAAGGTTATCAGCTTTTTAAGCTGATGAGTAATCAATTTCTGGTTAAAGTTGGCGGAAACTTAGCTCAAATGGCTTTAAAATTGAACCTGCCAATTAAATTAATAATTAAAAAAACCATTTTTGATCAATTTTGTGGTGGTCAGAATGTTAACGATTGTGCTGATAGAATTAATGAATTGTCTAAATATAATGTTGGAACCATTTTAGATTACTCTGTTGAGGGAGTAGGTTCAAATAGTAGTTTTGATTCTACAGTTAAAGAAATTATAAAAACTATTGATGCGGCTTTTAACTCGGATTCGATTCCATTTTCTGTTTTTAAATTAACAGGTCTTTCTACATTTTCTGTTTTAAAGGCAGCGAATTTAACTACTTCAAATCTTTCTATCGATCAAGTTGTTGAGTATGATAAATTAATTGAAAGAGTAGATCAAATATGTGCTTATGCAGCAAAGAAAAAAGTAAGAATATTTATTGATGCTGAAGATAGTTGGTTTCAGGGAACAATTGATCGTATTGCTGAATTGATGATGCATAAGTACAATAAAAATGAGGTCGTTGTGTATACAACTATACAGTTTTATCGTTGGGATAGATTGGATTATTTAAATACCCTTTTGAGTCTTTCCAAAGAGAAAAATTTTAAAATTGGAGTAAAATTAGTTCGCGGTGCTTACATGGAAAAGGAAAGAGCTATGGCAATTGAGAAAGGATACCCTGATCCAATTCAAAAAGATAAACAAAGTACAGACAATGATTTTAACAAAGCTATTGAGTTGTGTGTCAGTGAGTTGAAATATATTGCTATTTGCTTAGGAACTCACAATGAGAAAAGCTGTTTGCAGCTAATTGATTTAATGAAAAAAAACAATATTGATACAGCAGATTCAAGAATTTATTTTGCTCAATTACTAGGAATGAGTGATCATATTAGTTTTAACCTTTCAAAAGCTGGGTATAATGTAGCTAAATATGTTCCTTATGGCCCTATTGATGAAGTTATGCCATATTTAATACGAAGAGCTGAAGAAAACACTTCAGTTGCAGGTCAAACTGGAAGAGAGCTTTCCTTAATTAAAAAGGAGTTGAAAAGAAGAAGGTTATTTAATCGTATTTAGTGGATGCTTTAGGTTTTTGATAGACTTTACATACGCTTTTATAGATCCTACTAAAATTTCTGCTTCAATATATATTGGAATTCTATTTAAATCATCTGTTATATAAACCTTCATGTTATCTCCCTCTTTAAAAATGGTGCCTTCAATTAAAAGAGGACTTATAATTAGGCAACTGTACTTTTTTCCATATTGATCTTCTATGGTATCCCTACCAAGGTATTTTATATGTAAAGAGTTGTAAATTTCTTTGTCTACCATCATAGTTAATGGTATAGAGTCGTTAACCTTCATAGCGGAATAATCTAATGTTCTTGCATAGTATACAGATGTCATTACATCATATGAACAGTTGGGAAAGTCGATTATATTGTACTTGCTATTGTCTTTTCTGTCTTCATAAACCTTAGCTTTTTCGTTTTTGTTGTCAAATACATAATCGTAGTATAAAGAAAAAGAGCCTTCATTTACATTTCTTGTAAATCGTAGGGGTTGGAATTTTTCTTTTTCTACAATTGCGCTGTACCTGTCCCTAACTTTAAAAAACCAGTCGTAATTTTTCAAAGATTTTCCCTTTCCGTCAAAGAAAAAACAATTTTGTTTGTTGTAGATGGTATCGTTAGCCGTAAAACGGACTCTTCCTGCGGGCACCCATATTTTCCCCATATTATAATAGACATCATAATCGATCTGCTCACCATTATGAAACGGTATGGTGCTGGGAATACATTTTTGAGAAAAAACATTTCCAGAAATCAAAGAAAGAATGCAAAAGCAAAGAAATTTATTCAGGATTAACAAAAGCTTTAATATTTAACACAGTATTAGCTGGTTTTGTGTTGGCAGTAACAGTTACAGTTTTTTGTTGAGGTTTTCCAGCTTGTGATTTGTTGGGCTTAAAAACGACATCTATTTTCCCTTTTTGACCGGGCATAATTGGGTGTTTAGGCCAATCGGGAACTGTACAGCCACAAGAACCTCTGGCGTTAGATATTTTTAATGGTTCTGTTCCGTTATTTATAAATTCAAAAGAGTATTTGTTTTCTGTATCTATATTAACATTTCCAAAATCTTTTTCCTCTGTATCAAAGAAAATAGTGGTTAATGGACCCATTGCCGCTTCATTAATTAAAGGGTTTGATGGAGGTATTTCTTGAGCTTTATTAATAAGATTTTTTGATTTTTCTTTTACAGGAGCAGCTTCTACTTTTTTACCAACATCTACATTTTCTATTTGAAAAATTTTATAAGTATTTAACGATACCATTGCAAGTATTACTATTAATAGTCCAATTTTGATATTGTCATTCATAGGGATTGTTTTTTTGTAAATATAGAATTGATTTAACTTTTAGTGAAATTTTTAAATGCTTTACCATCATCAAGAAGCTCTATTGAACGTTGAAGTGTTTCGTTTAAATCGTTAATAATTTCATAAAAGCGAGTGTAGTCGTATAAATCTTGAGCAATATTTGCTTTAAGCCGAATATTTATGGTTTTTTCAGCTTTTTTAAAACTTTCTTCACTAAACTCTAGTCCTTCTTTTTCAGCGTAGCTTATCAAATCTTTCACCACCTTTTCAGTTTTAAAATCTGATTTAAATTTATTAAAAGATGGATATTTACTTTCCAGTTTTTTTCGGTTTTCATTTACCCAAGTAAGTGCAAATTGATTCATAATACCCTTCCGGATTAAAGAAGAATAATATTTGCTAGTTCCTGAGGTGTCTAAGGGAACAAATACATCTGGCATTATTCCACCTCCACCGTATACAGTTCGTTGGTTAACTTTAGTTAAGTAGCTTTCTTGTTTATTGAATTTAATACTGTCTTTATGAAAAGATTCTCCAGAGTTGTACCTATTGTATTTTTCTCTTCTGTAGGCAATTGATCCACCTTCATAAGGCTTTTGAATACATCTTCCACTTGGAGTGTAATATTTTGATGTGGTAATTCTTGCTTGAGTCCCATCAGGAAGATTAATGGGTTTTTGGACCAATCCTTTTCCAAAAGTTCTTCTTCCAACAATTAATCCTCTATCCCAGTCTTGGATGGCACCTGAAACAATCTCACTTGCACTTGCACTACTTTCATTTACAAGCACTACGAGTTTTCCATTTTCAAGTAATCCACTGTATTTAGTCTGGAACTGTCTTTCAGGATATGCTCTTCCTTTTGTGGAAACAACAAGTTTAGGTTCAGATAGAAATTGATCTACTAATTCCACTGCAGTCATTAAATATCCCCCACCATTGTTTTGCAAATCCAGAATTAAATCTTTCATTCCCTCAGCTTTTAATTGGTAAACTGCTTTTTTGATTTCATCCACTGAACTTGCAGAGAAATTATTGAGTTTAATGTATCCTACTTTAGGGCTAGCCATATAAGAAGCATCTACACTATAAATAGGTATCTTATCTCTTTCAATAGTGAAATCTATATGCGAATCATCTTTGCCTCTTTTAATTTTTACGTTGACTTTTGTTCCCTTGTCCCCTAAAAGTCTTTTTCTTACACCATTGTTTTTGATGCCTACCCCAGCCACTAATTCATCATCAATGGAAATTATTTTATCTCCAGATTGAATGCCTACTTTTTCAGAGGGGCCACCAGGAATTGCCTGGACAATAATTATGGTGTCCTTTAAAATCTGAAAACGGACCCCTACACCAGTAAAAGAGCCTTTTAAAGGAGCATTCATATCATGAATGTCTTCCAATGAAATGTACGTAGAATGAGGGTCTAATTGCTCAAGCATATATCTAATTCCATGTTCGGATATTGTGGGTACACTAATAGAGTCTGGATAAATAGCATTAAAAAATTCAATGGCTTTTTTGTAATCGGTTAAAGATTTTTCGGGGTAATTAGAGTCGGCAAATAAAACATAGCTGTAATTTGGGATAGGTTTTCGAACAACTGCTTTTTTTAGAGTATCTTTAGCTCTTATAATGGTTAAATTAATAGAGCTATTTACTTTTCCACAAAGATGATTAACTACATCTGTGTAATAGTACATGTTGTCAATAGTATTAGAGTCGATAAGTATTATTTTATCGCCTTTAACCAAACCGCTTTTTTCAGCACCACTTCCAGAAATAACTTCCTTTATTAAAATAGAGTCTGATTTAAATTTGAATTTAATCCCAATAGATTCAATCTTGTTTTGCTTAGTAATATTGAGGCTGTCTAGAAGAATATTTTTGTGGTACCCAGAATAAATAGGTACTTGATTGGACATTCCTATAATTAAGTTTTTGATAAGTAGTTTCTTGTCTACCTGCTCAACATACATTTTGTCAATATTGTCAATTAACTTGTCAATTTTGAAGTAAGTAGATTTATTGGATAAATCTGTTTGACCATAGCTATTAAAAACAGCAAACAGCAATGCTGAAAATAGTAATGATTTATATCTGTTCATGGATTTTGTTTTTATAGCTATAACTCAAACAATGAAAGTAGGAAAATAGTTGCAAAAAAGTTGTTAAAATTGTTTAAATCATATTATTGTTAAACTTATTAACCAATAAATGTGCCATAATGTTATGATTACAAAGGAATATGAACAACTAGTTTGGTTTCAAAAAAAGGTTCATCAAAGAAATCAGTGATGGGAACTATTTGTGGTTTTCTAGTCAATTTCAATTCATTTAGTTCCTGGTTAATATCTCCTCCCTTTAGGTAGATAACTCCATTTTGAATAGCATGATTTTGTTTGAGTTTTATCTTTCCTTTTGTCCATGGTAAGAATTTGGTCAATCTAGTAACTGCTCTACTGATTATAAAGTCAAAGCTTTCAGAAACGTCTTCTGCTCTACAATGAATTGGATTGACATTTTTTAGGTTTAGCTCATTTTTAACGGCATTTACTACTTTAATTTTTTTACCAATAGAATCAACTAATGTAAAGTTGCTTTCAGGAAATAAAATAGCTAGAGGAATTCCTGGAAACCCACCTCCTGTGCCAATGTCTAGAATGTCTGAAGATTTATTAAATGAAATTAATTTTGAAATAGCCATTGAATGCAAAACATGTCTTTCATAAAAAGAATCCATATCTTTTCTGCTAATAACATTTATTTGCTTGTTCCAAAAAAAGTAGATTTTTTTAAGCTGATTTAGATGATCTTTTTGTTGGGCATTTAAATCTGGAAAGTATTTTTCAATAACTTTCAAAATTTAAATTGATTCTCTAGTGTTTTTCATGATATTGTACAGAAACTCTCTAGCACGGAAAAGCTGAGCTTTAACTGTTCCTAAAGGTAAATCCAGTTCATTTGAAATTTCTTCATA
Organism: Crocinitomicaceae bacterium; assembly: GCA_002716065.1. Classification (GTDB taxonomy): domain Bacteria; phylum Bacteroidota; class Bacteroidia; order Flavobacteriales_D; family Parvicellaceae. Next base: position 12,810 of record PAZE01000025.1, read on the forward strand.
ACTAAACTCTTTAAAATAACGCAATTCAACAAGGTTTTGATACCTTGGTTTAAGCTTTTTAACTACTTCACGCATGAGTTTTATTTTTTGCTCTCTCATGGCTTCTTGCTCTGGATCTCTGCCTGTAGATTTGAGTTCAATCATTAATGAATCTCCTTCTTCATTTTCATATCTATTATCGATAGAAAGAACATTTTTCTTTTTCTTTCTAATAAAGTCAATACAATTATTGGTGGCGATTTTAAACAACCACGTGCTAAAAGCATAATTAGGCGTGTATTGGTTAAGACGATTAAATGCTTTTCCAAATGCCTCAATTGTAAGATCGTCAGCATCATCTTTGTTGTTGACCATTTTTAGTAGCATAAAATAAATCGAATCCTTATACCTATCCATTAACTCGGTAAAAGCTTGCTGATTTTTATTATGAGTAGCTTTTAACACTAAACTGTAATCATATTTTGCTTTTTCAGAAAGATGATCTATCGATATAGGTTCGCTCATTTTTTATCTTAGGGATTTTGTATTTTCTTCAAATGAAAAAACGGATAAATTAAAAGTAATAGTAGTTCTAACAATGGTGTAAAAATAATAAGTTCTTTACTTCCCATAATTTTTAGTGGCTTAAAAAATAAAATTATTTGAATAAGTGATCTTGTCAGTATAACTGAAAAAATGTAAAAGGTTTCATTGTATCCAATATAAAGCCCAATAAAAGATAAGTAAAGTAAAATGATTGATATGGGGTAAATTGATATCAAAATTTTTGTTTTGTTTTTATATAAGTGGCTAGTTTTAAGATGTCTAGATTTTTGTTTTATCCATGCTGAAAGTGATTTTTCAGCAATTGAGAAAGTAATTGAATTTTCATCAAAAACAACCTGTGTATTTTTGGAATCGGCAGCTTGATTAACAAACAAGTCATCATCTCCAGATGCAATGTGATAATGACTTTTAAATCCTTGAATTTTATTATAAATTTCTTTTTTATAGGATAAATTTCTCCCAACGCCCATGTATGCTAACCCTGCTTTTGCCATACTTAAATATTGAATCGCTATTTGTATTGCATCAAAACGGATTAAAGCATTGAGTAATCCTTTTCCCTTTTTGTATGGACCAGCACCCAAAGAAATCATTTTTTGATTTGAGTTGGAAATACTCATTGTAGATATCCATTGAGTTGAATTTGGAAAACAGTCAGCATCAATGAAAAGAAGTAAATCGTTTTTAGCTGCTTTAATACCTAATGTTATGGCAAATTTTTTAGAGAAATTGTCTTTACCTAAATCTGGTATAGTTACAATTTTTAGATTATTATATACATCTTTAAATTTCTCAAGTACTTTTTCGCTTGAGTCCCAAGATCGGTCATTAACCACAATAACTTCGAAATCTGGATAATCTTGATTTAATATTAATGGAAGATGATTTTCTAAGTTTTCACTTTCATTTCTTGCTGCAATAATTACTGAAACAGGTTCTTTTAGTTGACTATTCTTATTGGCTTTATGAAATGTTAAACGAATAAAAAAGTAAAAGAAATACAGCAATTGAATAAAAAAACAACAGCTTAGAACAGCTATTAATAGAAAATGAAAATTAAAAATCATTTGATTTATTCTTTTACATTATAAAAGTAGTTGTATGTAACTTATTTTTTCTTTGTTACTTTGATGTTTATTCACAGATTTATGAACTTCAAACTAATAAATAAAGATTCTCATTCTAATGCAAGAGCTGGAGAGTTTGAAACCGATCATGGAATTGTTCAAACACCTATTTTTATGCCGGTTGGAACTGCTGGAACAGTAAAAGGAGTTAGTCAACAGGATTTAAATTCTCAGGTAAATGCACAAATTATTCTTGGTAATACTTATCATCTTTACTTAAGACCTGGATTAGAAGTGCTTAAAAATGCAGGTGGATTGCATAAGTTTATAGGATGGGATAAGCCTATTCTTACAGATTCTGGTGGTTATCAAGTATATAGCCTGTCGGAAAAAAGGAAAATAAAAGAGGAGGGAGTTACTTTTCGATCTCACATAGATGGTTCATCGCACTTGTTTACACCAGAATATGCTATGGATGTTCAGCGTACTATTGGTGCGGATATTATAATGGCTTTTGATGAATGCACACCATATCCATGTGATTATTCTTATGCCAAAAAATCAATGCATTTAACTCACCGCTGGTTGAAAAGATGCTGTGATCATTTTGATACTTCCAAAACTGAGTACGATTACAATCAAACACTATTCCCAATTGTTCAGGGAAGTACTTATGAGGATCTCAGAATTCAGAGTGCAGAAAAAATAGCTAGTTTCAATCGGCATGGAAATGCTATTGGTGGGCTTTCTGTAGGAGAACCTCATGAAGAACTGTATAAGGCTACAGATTTGGTTTGTGGTATTCTCCCAAAAGACAAACCAAGATACCTTATGGGCGTTGGAACACCTGAAAATATTTTGGAGTGTATATCATTAGGTATTGATATGTTTGATTGTGTTATGCCCACAAGAAATGCTAGAAATGGAATGCTTTTTACTTCTGAGGGAATCATTAACATTAAAAATAAAAAATGGCAAAATGATTTTTCTCCAATTGATAAAAATGGAACAGCTCATGTTGATTTAGCGTATTCAAAAGCATATTTAAGACATTTAATGATTTCAAAGGAGCTTTTAGGTGCTCAGATTGCATCAATACATAATTTATCTTTTTATTTATGGTTAGTAAAAGAGGCTAGAGCTAGAATAATTGATGGAACTTTTTCCAATTGGAAATCTCAGATGATTAAAAAGGTGACAACAAGAATGTAGATCTATGAAGAAATTAGATGTCTATATTATTAGAAAGTTTTTAGGAACCTATGTTTTCATGATTATGGTAGTTATGAGCATTTCTATCATTTTCGATATAAGTGAAAAGCTGAGTGATTTTATGGATCCTGAAAATAATTTATCATTTTCTGATATTATTTTTGGTTATTATCCTTTTTTCTTTATCCATTATGCCAACCTCTTTTCTTCTCTAATTATATTTTTGTCAGTTTTATGGTTCACCAGCTTTATGTCTCAAAGAACTGAAGTTATAGCCATATTGAGTAATGGAGTAAGTTTTTGGAGGTTTTCTAGACCTTATATTATAGCATCTACTTTTTTGCTTATTATTTCATTGTTTATGAATCATTTGATTGCACCTGTTGCTAATCAGCACAGGTTAGAGTTTGAAAATATGTACACAAAGTTTAATGTTCATTTTAAGGATGTTCATTTAGAAATAAAAAAAGGAACAATTGTAAGCTATAGGCAGTTTATTGGGAATAAAACACTGGTTCGTAGAATGTGGATTGAGCAATGGCAGGAAATAGAAAAAAACAATTGGATTCTTAAAAGTGATATGCAAATAGAAAAAGCATATGGAGATAGCTTATCTAATAATTGGAAGTTAAATAATGTTTTTATTAGAACCATTAACGAAACTAATGAATCTACTAAATTTTATAAGGAGATTGATACAACTCTTAATTTTAACATTACAGATTTGGGCCATCGAAGTGAAATCACATTTGCAATGACTACACCTGAATTGGTAAAGTTTAGAAAAAAAGAAGAGGAAAAAGGAAACTCTACTACTTTTATTGATATTGCAAAGTATGAGCGTTCTGCTTACCCTTTTGCAGCCTACATTTTGACAGTTATTGGCATTTCAGTGGCATCGGTAAAATCTAGAGAGGGTGTGGGGAAAAATCTGGTAATAGGTCTTGGTTTTGGCTTAGTATATATATTTTTTATGAAGATGACTACTGTGGCAGCTACTAATATTGGCCTATCTCCAATAATTGCTGTTTGGGTGCCTAATGTTTTGTTCTCTTTTGTTGCTTTGCAGCTTTTCTTTAAAAGAGTTAAAAATTAAGGAGCTAGATAGTAATATATTTTTAATTGAGATTGGTTGCCAGCAGTATGGTTTCCAATAGTAGTGATTTCTCCTTCAGATGCTAGTTCAATTGGATTGAACGTTCCAGATGCTATAAAATCATTACTGTTAAGACCATCATAGTCAACTAATTCCCATTGGTATTCTTTATTGAATAATTTTATGTTTTCAGGGGCGTTCCATGTTCCAGGAGAGTTATAAGGTTGGTTGGGCAGTTCTGAAGAAGTGAAAATATTATTTCCTGTTTCTTGTTCCCAAATGGTTAGAATTAAATCTGCATTTGATCCAGATAGAGGGTCATCCCAAGTTAAAATAGGCCAAGAAGCATCAGGATCTTCTCCTGGATAATAAGAAATTTCATACTCCTGAATATATGCATATAAACAAGAGGCATCCTCAAAATCTACGGTTGGATCATACAAAGGTGAATCAGGATCTGTGCATCCTCCAATTTTAGTGTCTTGTTCTATTGTAGTTTTTTTACAGCTTAGAATAAATAGTAAAAGACAAAAGAAATATATGTAGCGCATAATGAAAGTTTTAAAATGACCATCCTAAACCAAGGTTGAATGAGGTTTGATAGTTAATCCTTGAATTAAAAGAGGTGTTTTGTATTGGTGCGAAAAAAAGAGGAGTATATCCAATTTTAAATAGAAATCCTCCTTCAGGCTTTTTATATCTGTATTCAAAAACCATGTGAGCAAACCATTCAGTTGTTGGAATAAGAGATGGCTGTACAGGTTGTTGGGATAAATTTGAATTATCGATTTCAATGTAGTTAATTTTATATCTCCAATAGGTAGTTCCATAGCCAATTACAGCATGATGGTGGTTTTTTGAAAATGAAACATTACCTTCAAAAGGAATAAATAAGTCAGTAGATTTTTCTATTGAAGTGAGTCCTGGAAAAACTCCTATTCCAGAACTCAAATTAATTCCTATAAGGTCATTAATTTGAAAAATGTTTCGTTCATAATTTAAGGAATAGAATAAACCTTTTCCAAGAAATTCTAAATAAATAGAGTTTTTAGCCAAATCATTTTGAGAAAAACCATTTGCGCTGAAAATAAAAAAAGTAATAAAAAGTAAAAACTGTCTCATAGCTCTAGATACTTCTAATGTATGAAAATGAAATTAATATGAAATATTTTTTACTTAGTATTTTGGTATTGTAACTTATCAAAGATTTTTTTGCTATTTATTCTAACCTGCAAAAATTACTATATTTATAATGATTCAATATCTATGGATTTAGACCAATTAATTAAAAAATATACTGATGAAAATTCAAAATTTATAACAATTGATGGTCTAAATGTGCATTATAAAGATGAGGGTGATGGAGAAGTTTTGTTGTTATTACACGGTACTTTTTCTTCCTTACATACCTTTGACGATTGGGCGAATTTACTTAAACATAATTTTAGGGTTATTCGTTTAGATTTGCCTGGTTTTGGAATTACTGGACCCTCAACAGATAATCAATATAGTATTCCAATTTTTGTTGATTTCATATATAAATTTCTTGATCTTATTAATGTAAATACTTTCTATTTGGCAGGGAATTCTCTTGGAGGTTGGTTGGCTTGGGAATTGGCACTTAAAGCTGAGAATAGAATAAAAAAGCTAGTTTTGTTGAATTCAGCTGGGTACATTAATGACCGCAATTATCCACTTCCTTACGTTGTTGCTCAAACACCAGTTTTACGAAATGTTTTTAATTATATTCCTAAGGCAGTTGTAAGAAGATTTATTCGACAGGTTTTCAATAATCAGAAAGTAGTTACCGACCAGCTGGTAGATCGTTATTTTTCGCTTATTCATAGAGAAGGAAATCTGGATGCGTTTGTTCGAATTGCCAATTCAAAACTTATTCAAAATACACACAGTTTAATTAAATTAAAAATTCCAGTTTTGATTGTTTGGGGTAATAAAGACAGGTGGTTAAGCCCTAAGCATGCAGAATACTTTAACAAAGATATTCCTAATTCCAGAGTTTTGATGTACGATAATGTGGGGCATATTCCAATGGAGGAAATTCCTGAAAAATCAGCACTAGACGTTAGTAAGTTTTTAGTGGAGAATTAGATTGTTAATTGCATGGTAGGGTTTCATTTTTTGAAAAAAGAAATGAATTAAGAAAATCTTTACTTGCGTTATTATTTTTAATTAGTTTTTTAAATCTAATCCTTTTTTCTCCTTGTTGAATTAAAACATAAAATAACGATGAATCTATTTTTAATTCAGCAATAAAAAGAGGATTTGGTTTTCTTTTGGGAAGACTATGGTTGAAAATAATTTTTCCTTTGGATAGTATTTTATTAGAAAATGTAGAGTCTAGCTTGTAATGATTAAGTGAACAATTGTAAGAATCTTCAAATTTAGTAGGTAGTTTTTTTAGAATACTTAACATCATTTCATTTGTCCTGTAAAAGGGTATAAATGAATTGTTTTTAACAATTTTACATTTTGGTAATCCTTTTATATTTTGGATTTTCGATGTAGAGTCACTGAAATTAATTTCTACAACTGCACTTAGCTTATTACTTTTAATAAAGTATTTCTTTAGTTTATTTTTTGTGTCACTTTTGCTAAAATCAATTTCACCATAGCTTAATAGATTAAAAACAGCGTTTGTAGCTTGGTTACATTTGATGTTTTCTAAATCAGCTTTACTTATATAAAGCTGTGATGAATTAATAGCATTTATTATTCTGGTTTTTGGAAGCCATTCGCAGCCTCTAATACCAAGAATTGAAAATACAAGTAGTAATCCAATAGTGAATCCAGATAAATAATATAAAAGTCTTTTTTTGAAATTCATTTGCAAAAAAAAGTCCTCCAATTGGAGGACTTTTTGAAGAGGTTTAAAAATTAATATCTGTAATGCTCAGGTTTGTAAGGTCCTTCAACTTTAACACCTATNTATTCAGCTTGATCTGTTCTAAGCTCATCAAGTTCAACTCCAATTTTTTCTAGGTGAAGCTTAGCTACTTTTTCATCTAAGTGTTTTGGTAGCATGTATACTTCATTCCCATATGCATCAGAATTAGTCCATAATTCAATTTGAGCCAGTGTTTGGTTGGTAAATGAGTTGCTCATTACAAATGATGGGTGACCAGTTGCACATCCAAGATTTACAAGTCTGCCNTCAGCTAAAACATAAATTGTATTACCGTTAATGTTGTACATGTCAACTTGAGGTTTGATAGTATCCTTAGTATTTCCATAATTGTTATTTAGCCAGCTAATGTCAATTTCGTTGTCAAAGTGACCAATATTACACACAATTGCTTGATCTTTCATGCTTTCAAAATGATGACCTTGAATAATGTCTTTGTTTCCAGTAGTTGTAACAATAATGTTTGCTTCCTTNCAAGCATTATCCATTTTCTTAACTTCAAATCCATCCATTGCCGCTTGAAGTGCACATATGGGATCAATTTCAGTAACAATAACACGAGCTCCAGCACCTCTTAAAGAAGCAGCAGATCCTTTACCAACATCACCATATCCAGCAACAACAGCTACTTTTCCAGCCATCATAACATCTGTAGCTCTTCTTATGGCATCTACTAAAGATTCTTTACAACCATATTTATTATCGAATTTTGATTTAGTAACTGAATCGTTAACATTGATGGCTGGCATAACGAGTGTTCCGTTTTTAACTCTTTCGTACAATCGATGAACACCAGTTGTTGTTTCTTCAGAAAGACCTTTGATGTCTTTACNCAGTTCAGGATATTTATCGAAAACCATATTAGTTAAATCTCCACCATCATCAAGAATCATATTTAGCGGTTTCCCTCCTTCAAAGCCAAATATTGTTTGTTCAATGCACCAATCAAATTCTTCATCGTTTAACCCTTTCCAAGCAAAAACAGGAACACCTGTAGCAGCAATTGCAGCGGCAGCTTGATCTTGAGTTGAAAATATATTACAAGAAGACCAGGTAACTTCAGCACCTAACGCAGTAAGTGTTTCAATTAAAACAGCCGTTTGTATGGTCATGTGAAGGCATCCAGCAATTCTAGCTCCAGAAAGAGGTTTTGAGTCACCAAACTCTTCTCTTAAACTCATTAGCCCTGGCATTTCTGCTTCTGCAATTGTAATTTCTTTTCTTCCCCAATCAGCTAAGCTAATATCTTTAACTTTATAGGGTAATTTTTCTGTTGTTTGACTCATTTTTGTCTTTTTAGTTTTTAATGACCGCGAATTTACAATATCAAATTGTAAATTCAAACACATGTTTAACTTAGTTCTCCAAAAGAATTACCAACATTTCAGTGGAGCACATCTTAAAAAGTTCAATAATGTCTTTGTTTTTCATTCGAATGCAACCGTGAGATGCCTTAATGCCAATTAATCCTTCTTCGTTTGTTCCGTGTATGTATATTTTTCTTTTAAATGAATCAACATCTTCCAATTTGTTAAATCCTTTTTCTAGACCTTCTAATCTTAATATTCTCGAGCAAATTATGTCCTCTCCTGTAGCAATTGTATCGTAATTTAAAGTAGTGATTTTCCCAGTAAATTCACGATGCTCAAAAATTCCTCCTGAAGGAACATTATTTCCAAATTTGCTATGTATTTTATGAAGACCTGTGGGTGTTTTAAAGCTGTTTAGTGTATTTCCTGCTCCTTTTTTTGAAGTTGATACGTGGTATGATGCAACAATTTTCCGATTCTTAAAAACATATAGTTTTTGCCTTTTAATGCCTATGTAAATAAAATTATCAAAGGAGTGATTCGGGTAACAAATTTCTAAGTAATCATTTAAAATTGTTGAAATTGCAACTTGTTGACTATTCAAAAGTTGACTATAAAAAAATAGCAACAGAAAAAAAAATGTTTTTTTAAGTCTAGAAAAAATTAATGAATCCAAAATGAATTTTTGCTGTTTTAAGTAATAATGGGTTGTTTTGTTGAGCTCCAAGAGCATAGCTGATTGAGAATATTCCAGGTTTTGTTTCAAAATTAATGCCCAATCCAAAAGAGTAAGGATTATCTCTTGAGTAGAATTCCAAGGTGTTGGTTTCTGTCCAAGCATAATTAAAAAAGGTGAAAATATTAGAATTTTGTTCCAATAGAATTCTATATTCAACTAATCCAATTGCATATGAACTTACCCAAAGGCTTTGCTGGTCAAATCCTCTAAGATTATTGTTTCCACCTATCCTTAATAGCTCATTTTCATATATGTAAGGGTTTAAAATGTAATGCATTTGTCCGCCAATCTTAAGTGTGCTGTTGTTCCCAATTTTAAAGTAGTTATACAACTCAAAGAAAAGCTGGTAATCTACAGAGCTTGTAGTGTTATTTGAGGAGTCTTGGGAGTGAAAAATGGTTTTGTTTCCAAGTTTGAAATCTCCTCTACTTATAAATCCTTTTCTTGGATTGAACTTATAATCCAAGTTGTTTAGTTCAAAGGCAATTCCAAGAGCATTTAATTTGGTGCTTTTTTGGCTATTAATTGATTGTTGAAGAGAATTAGAGTTGTTAAATTGATAAAAAAAGCTGATAAAGTTTCTATTTGTAAATGAATAGCTTGAGCCAAATCTATTGGAAAGATTAAAAAAGGAGCTGTCTTTTTTCATTAGGTCAATATGATTAAATATTCCAAAGCTAGACTTAAAAAGATAGGGTGTTTTTATATATGAATTAAGCGATTGTGATTCAACATACATCCTTTTCCAATTAAGATCTATTATTTCTCCTTTTTTAAATGCATTTTCAAGTTTTATTCTTGCATCTCCTGTGAAGCTTATTTTTTCATTGTTCCCAGGTTGTATACCAATAACTCCATTAACGTATTTAGCAGATTTGTTTTTAACAAATAAGTACAGGCTGAGCTTGTTGTTTATAATTTCATATTCAGCAGCTTTAAGTTCAGAGAAATAAGGAGTTTCCTTGATTCTTGAAGATATTGAATTAATTTTTTGTTGATTAAATTCATCTTTTAATTTAATTCCAATAATTTCTTTTATGAGGTTTTCTTGACTTTTAATTTCATCAGGAAGAATGATTTTATCAATTGTTATTCTTGGACCAAGAATAAGATTAAGTTGAAGATTTATATTGGCGGATTCAAATGAAGATTTCTTAAAATTTATTTGTGCAAAAGGATGACCATTGTTTGAACAATAGTTTAAAATAGTTGTTGCTATACTGGTTAGTTTTTTAGGGGATATAGATTTGTTTTTGAAATTGTTTTCTTTTATTCCCATTTGGGATTTAATTTCTTTGGGTATATTAGTAGTAACCTTAGCATATTTGTATTTGTTTCCTTTAAAAAAGTAAGCACTGTAGTTTGAAGAATCTAGTTCAATAAAGGAGTCTACAGATGCCAATAGGTGTCCTTGCTCAATTAATTGTATCCATTTATTTTTAACAAGCTCTTGAGCTTTAAGTTTTGACGAGCAAGAAATGTTTATTTCACTATTGTTAAATCCAATAAGATTAAGATTTATTTTTTGAGATTTTAAATTTCCCGAAACCAAAATTATACATGCTATTACTATTAAAAATTTAAATGGCATATTGTTAATAAATGTTCCAATCAATTGGAGTTAAGTTGTTTTTTTTTAAAAATAGATTAGTTTTTGAAAAATGCTTACAGTCTAAAAACCCCCTGTATGCGGAGAGTGGAGATGGGTGAGTGCTTTTCAGAATTAGATGTTTTATAGGGTCAATTAGTTTTGCTTTTTTTTGAGCATAGCTACCCCAAAGTAGAAAACATATTTTTTCTTTGTTGATTGAAAGTAGCTTTATTATTTGATCTGTGAATTTTTCCCAACCAATATCTTTGTGGGAGTTTGGAATTCCTTCCCTTACTGTTAAGCAAGAATTTAATAGCAATACTCCTTGTTTACTCCAACAGGATAAATCACCATTTTTAAATTGACTTTTTTTTATGTCGTTTGAGATGGCTTTAAAAATGTTTTTTAAGGAGGGGGGCGGAGGTGTATCTTTATTTACAGAAAAGCAAAGGCCGTTAGCCTGTCCTTTATTAAAATAGGGGTCTTGCCCAATTATAACAACTTTTAATTTTTCAAAGGGTGCTTGGTTAAAAGCATTAAAAATAAATTCATTTTCAGGAAAAACGGAAAAACTATCGTATTCTCGATTAAGTTTTAAAATTATTTTTTTAAAGTAATCCGCTTCAATTTCTTTTGATAAAACAGATCTCCAAGTCTTGTTTAATTCAGTTATTGCTTTATTAACATTACTCATTTAAAAAAAAATAAAAACTACTATATGAAAAAAATTTCAAGGTTAATGTAGCCAAAACAAATGTATTTACAGGTAAAGTTAGAATTATTAGTGAGTCAAAAGCAATAATTCTAAATACTTGCAGTTTATTGTTTTGTTATTTTAACTTATTTTAAAATAATAAATTGTTCTGCTGCTTTTTTCCGAAGGGGATTTTGTTTAGTAGCTCACCTTTGAATTGAATAATAATTTATTTTGTGGTATTACTTTTTTACATTTTTTTGTAATACAACGATTTTTATAACTTTGTAATCAAGAAAAATTAATCATGATGAAAAAAGCAAAAATAGTTTTAATTGTATCGGCAGTTGTTTTTATGACTTCATCATGTTTTTTATTTAGGCCTACCCATGAACGTTGCCCTGCTTATGGTCAGGAACAATATGAGCAAAATCAATTAGATTTTCATATTGAAGCTTCTGTTCAAGAAAAAAGTTAGTTTTTCCTATTCAACATTCCCTTTTTTAGGCAACTTTTTACTAATATTCCATATCTTTGATATTGCATATATGTATTTTTTAAGATTCATATTATTATTTGTCTTAATCCAAGGCTCTATTTTGGAAGGGTTCACTCAACTACCTGCTGTTCAGGTAAATGAAGCACGATTTACAAAAGAATTTTGGGGCGGTTTAGTGATGCATTCACAAGGTTTTGGAGTTAATTTCAATTATTCTAAGTTTAAAACCTACAAAAAAAAGAGATTATTCACTTTTGACTTTGTTGGAATGCAGCACGAAAAAGAGTATAAAATTTTTGGTTCTATTGATGAAAGTGCTAAACGATATGTTTTTGGTAAACTGAATTCCTTTATGGTGTTTAGACCTGGTTACGGTGGGAGGAAATTATTTTTAGAAAAGCTTAGGGAAAATGGTCTCCAGATTGCCTTAAATTGGTCTGTTGGGCCATCAATTGGTTTAACTAAGCCTGTATATTTAGAGGTTCTTCAAATTGACTCTTATGGTCAGATTATTGGATATTCAATTGAAAGATATGATCCAGAAGAGCATAACATATATAATATTTATGGTAGAGGACCCTGGTCTAGGGGTTTTTCTGAAGCACGATTTCATATAGGTGGATTTGTTAAATTGGGTTGTGAATTTGAGTTTAGTGATGACAGAGGTATTATCAAAGCATTAGAAATTGGGGCTGTAGCCGATCTTTATCCACAAAGAATTCCCATTATGACAGAAATTGAAAACCCTTTTCTTTTTCCAACAGTATACTTAAGTCTTCTAATTGGTGCTAAATATTATTAATATTGCATTTGTAAATTTCATTTATGAATAAAAATACCACTGTACTTACAAAGGAAAAGCCCAAAAAACCATCTTGGTTAAAGGTGAAGCTACCTACTGGTGAGGACTACAAAAAGGTTAGGGGGTTAGTTTCTGAGCATAAACTTCACACCATTTGTGAAAGTGGTAATTGTCCTAATATGGGAGAGTGTTGGGGTGCTGGTACCGCTACTTTTATGATTTTGGGTAACGTATGTACTAGATCATGTGGATTTTGTGCCGTTTCCACTGGAAGACCTGATGCTGTTGATGTTTTTGAACCAGCAAGAGTTGCTAATTCTGTTAAATTAATGGATGTAAAACATGCGGTAATAACTTCTGTTGATAGAGACGATTTAAAGGATGGTGGTGCTGAAGTTTGGGCCATGACTGTTCGTTCTATAAGAAGAAAATCTCCGGGTACTACATTGGAGACTTTAATTCCAGATTTTGGTGGTAAATGGGAAAACTTGCAAACTGTAATTGATGTTGCTCCTGAAATAGTTTCTCATAATATTGAAACGGTTAGAAGGCTAACCAAAGCGATTCGTGTACAAGCAAAATACGACAGAAGTTTAGAATTGCTTTTAAGACTTAAGCAAGGGGGAATGAGAACAAAATCTGGATTAATGTTGGGTCTTGGTGAGTCTCATGATGAGGTTTTGGAAACTATGGAAGATTTAAGAATGGTTAAGGTAGATGTTCTCACAATTGGCCAGTACCTTCAGCCTACTCCTAAACATCATCCTGTTATGGAGTTTATTCCCCCTGAAAAATTTGACTTATATAGAGATATTGGTTTGGATATGGGGTTTAAGTTTGTGGAGTCTGGCCCACTTGTTCGTTCTAGCTATCATGCCGAGAAGCATCTTTTCTAGATTTTATCTACCGTTTTCTGATAAAATCAACCTTTTATTAAATTTCAGTTAAAAAAATAATTAAACTAATTAACTATTTAAGGTATTATTTGTAAATTCGACTGCTTAATAAATAATAGAGATAACCTGAAAAGACTATGAAAAAATCATCAATTTTAATTTCTTCACTTTTGTTAATTCCTTTAGGAGCTTTTTTTCTTATTGGAAATTTCTCTGAAAATTCTTCTTCAGAACCTACTTACAAAAGTGTAACTATTTCTAAAAAATCTTCCAAATCAAAGTCTTGGAATGATGCTGCGGACTTATATCATTCACTATATCAAGATGAATCTACTGGTCAGATTGATTACCAACAGTTGAAACTTGCCAAACAAGAGGTACTTTCAATGATGCTAAATAAGGCAGGTGCCTTTACATTTGTTGAAGAGGGCCCAGATAATGTTGGAGGTAGAACAAGAGGTATTGCTATTGACCCTTCTGATGATAATATTATATATGCCGGAAGCGTTACAGGTGGCTTATTTAAAACTGAAAATGCCGGTAATTCTTGGTCTAGAGTAGATGCTTTTGATTTAGCGGTAAATGACGCCATCTCTGGAAACGGTTCTATTTCAATTTCTTCTATTACTATAACTGTTAATGGAACCATCTATGTTGCCACAGGTGGTTCAGTTTTTGAAGGTAGTCTTGCATTTGAAGGTTCAGGTGTTACAAGTGGAGATGGTATTTGGTACAGTACTAACGATGGTGCTTCTTTCGAACAATTATTAGGTACTTCAGGTCAGGATGTAACAAAAGTTGTTTCTGATTATAACCAAGATGATGTTATATATTATTCTGGGTCATCTTTAGGTGTTAAAAAAGTGGTTGATGGAGGAACTCCAACTTCTGTCACAGGAGTACCAACTGCTACTACCGGAGATGTTAAAGTTTCATTGGATGGTCAGGTTATTATTACTGGTGTTTCTCAGGGTGGCCAACGAACATGGATTAGCCAAGATGGTGGTTCTAATTGGACGGATTTGCATTCTAATGGTCAGTTGACTGGAAGTGGTGCTGGTAGATCTGAGTATGCAATATCTCCATTTAAAAATGCTAATGGCCATTACACGCTTTACGTTTGTTTTGTAACCAGTAGTGGAGCTTTAAAAGGCGTTTACAGGTCTATTGATAATGGTACCAATTGGTGTCAGATAGGCCCTGGTGCTACAACTGGTTTTGCTCCTTTTGGAGACAATACTCAAGGATTATACGATTGCGTAATTGCTTCTCATCCAACTCAAGACGGTTGTATTCTTGGAGGAATTGATTTGTGGAAGTGGACTCAAACTCCTGGAGGAACATGTGATAATGGTCAATGGGAAATTGTTTCTAGTTGGGGATCTCCACTAACTTCTCCTTTTTACATTCATGCGGATAACCATAGAATTACCTTTAATTCTCAAGGCAGAATGTATGTTGGTAACGATGGTGGTGTTCAGATGGCTGCTATTCCTAATACTACTAACGGACCCTACACTGTAGTAAATAAAGGCTATAACATTACTCAATTTTATGGAATTGCTTACGGTGGTTATGGTGAGGTTATGGGAGGGTCTCAAGATAATGGTACTCAATTTAACGATAAAAGTGGTGTCAGCCCATTAGAGTTTAGAGAAGTTATGGGTGGTGATGGATTTGAGTGTGAGATTTCTTATTTGAGCAGTGATGCTATAATCTCAACTATATATAACGGTCAAGTTTATAGATCTGATGATGCTGGTTTAAACTGGCAAGCAGCCAATGCGCCTTGCTCTTCTCAACCAGGACTTGGAAGTGGATGTGGTCCTTTTTACAATTCTGTTCGATTGTTTGAAGATGCAAATGATTTAAATACGAAAGATTCTGTTGAATATATTCCTTTAACATCTATGCAGATTGGTGATTCTGTGACTTATTACAGTGCTTCTTTTGAAATTCCGATGCAACATATTTTAACTCAAAATTTAACGGTAAGCTATGACACAGTGATTCCTTTAAATGATTCAGTATTGCCAAATTTTGATACTATTCCTGCTGGAGTACCTTATCTGTACAATCCAGTTGCTCAGGATACTATTAATTTACCTGATTATAAGCAATCTTTATTTGCAACTCAAGGCGAAGCAAACATATACATTACTAGAGATATGATGAGATTTGGGGTTACACCTGAGTGGTGGAAGTTGTTTTCTCTTGGGGCTCCATTTATGAACAGCAGTGCTCGTAGCTATGATTTTTCAAAAGATGGTAATTGGCTATGGATAGGTTCTTCTAACGGTGAAATTATAAGAGTTTCTGGTTTAGATAGCGCTTATTCTATAAAAGCCGCTAGTAGAGATTACAGGCCCAATTCCAATAGTGTTGTTGCCTTAGATACTGTTATTCAATTATCTACCGGTGATACCATTACTGGTTCTGCTTTAGATAACATAAATTATGATGTTGATGGACACGATTACATTAATACAGATGGTTCTCCAGTTGAATATCAGCTTCACATTATTAAAATTTCTAATAGCTTTGGTGGTGTTATTACTGATATTTCTGTAGATCCTTCCAATCCAAATAATGTTTGTGTTGTAACCGGAGGTTCTAGTGGAACTCAAGTATGGTATTCAACTAATGGTGGTTCTACATCACCAACTTTTAGCTCAATTGATGGCAACTTACCTAATATGCCTGTATTTGGTTGTGTTCTTGAGAAAGATCCATCTACTGATGTTGTTGTAATTGGAACAGAGTATGGTGTATTTAGTGCTACTATTCCAACATCAGGATCGGTTTCTTGGACACCTCATAACGAAGAAGTTGGACCTGTTCCAGTTTTTGATGTTCGCCAACAATGGAGAGATTATGAAGAAGGTATTTTAACAAATGATGTTTTTAACAAATATCAAGCGGTTAGAAATCCTGGTTCAATTTACTTAGGAACTCATGCTAGGGGAATTTGGAGATCTGATGATGTTCTTAGCACTCAGGAAATTAATCCAATAGAAAATAGTGAGAATATTATTTTGGATAGACTAGAAGTTTTCCCTAACCCAATGGTTGATGAAGGACGAGTTTCTTTTGAATTAGGAATAATGTCAGATGTTACATTTACCATATATGATCTTCAAGGGAAGACAATTGAAACTATTCTTTGGAAGAATATGATGTCTGGAACCCATACTATGGATTTTGATTGTTCAGATTTCCCAGTGGGTACTTATTTTGCGGTTGTTGAATCTTCTGGATTTAATAAAGTAGCCAAGTTTGTAAAATACTAATTGAATACTACATAATTTAAAAAATGCCTCAACTTTATGTTGGGGCTTTTTTTTAGTAGCTATTTTTGCTTAATAAATTATCTAATATGAAAAAAGTTAGAGTCGCCATAAATGGTTTTGGAAGGATTGGTCGTGTTTTTACTCGTTTTCTATTGCAATCTTCTTCAGATATTGAGTTGGTTGCCATTAATGATTTGGTAGATCCTGAAACATTAGCTTATTTGCTAAAATATGACTCTGTACATGGAGTTTTCCCTTTAGAAGTTAGTAGTGGCTCAGATTTTATCAATGTAAATGGGTGTCGAATTAATGTTTACAGTGAGAGGAATCCTGAAAATATTCCTTGGAAAAAAAATGATGTAGATATAGTTATTGAATCAACTGGTTTTTTTAGAGATACTCAAGGCGCTAAAAAGCACATTAATGCAGGCGCTAAAAAGGTGATTATTTCAGCTCCTGCCACAGATAGCACAGTTAAAACTATCGTTATGGGAGTTAATGATACTACATTGGATGGATCAGAAACTATTCTAAGTAATGCATCGTGTACAACCAATTGTGCTGCTCCAATGATTAAACTTATCAATGAAAATTTTGGAATTAAAAGTGGTTACATAACTACTACTCATGCCTATACTGGAGATCAAAAAATTCATGATGCTCCTCATAAGGATTTAAGAAGAGCTCGAGCGGCTGCAAAATCAATAATCCCCACTACAACTGGTGCGGCTAAAGCTATAGGTAAAATATTCCCACATATGCTTGGTAAGTTAGATGGAATAGGTATACGTGTTCCAGTATTAAATGGATCTTTAACAGATATTATTTGTGTTGTGGAAAAAACAGCAACAGTTCAAAAGATAAATCAATTGTTTGAGAATGCGGCTAATGGTTCTTTGTCTTCAATACTTTCTTATACAGAAGATCCTATTGTTTCTAACGATATAATTGGTAACTCTTCATCTTGTATTATTGACGCTAACCTAACAAAAGTTAATGCCAATACAATTCGTGTCATTGGTTGGTACGATAATGAAGCCGGATACTCTAATAGAATAATTGATTTGATTCGTAAAATCAGCTCTTTCTAATTGAATTTCTTAAGTTCTAGTGTGTTGCCATCAAATTTTGCGTAGGTAAAAGAGCTTATCCATTCACCTAGGTTAACATATTTGGATTTTGCTGAAATTTGATGTTCTACGGCAAGGTGTCTATGGCCAAAGATGAAAAAATCATAATGTTGATCTTTTAATAACCCCTTTGCGTATTGAACCAACCATTCTTTATCTTCCAAAAAAGTGGTTGGTTGATTTTCATTTTCTCTGCTTTTTTTAGACCAATAATTGGCAATTTTAAAACTTAGATTGGGGTGAATACGGGCAAATAGCCATTGACATAATTTATTAGAAAACATTTTCTTGATTAGCTTATAAGAATGATCTCCTGGTCCAAGTCCATCTCCATGAGCTATATGGAAAGTTTTAGAATTAAAAGTAAAATTTTTGGGTTTTCTAATTATGGTTATGCCAATTTCTTTTTCAAGGTAATCAAACATCCACATATCATGATTTCCAGTAAATACATATACTGGAATACCTGAATCCACAATGTCGGCAACTTTTCCTAGGAATCTTGTATAACCTTTTGGAATGGTATATTTATATTCAAACCAAAAGTCAAATAAATCTCCTACCAAAAAAATTTCTGTTGCATCTTTAGCAGCCATTGATAGCCAATTCACAAGTTTTTTCTCTCGTTTAATACTTTCTTTAAAAGAAGGGACCCCAAGGTGGAAATCTGAAGCAAAATAGATGATGTGATTTTGTTGATTATGGTCCAAAGCTATTTATTAAATTTCTAGGGTTTACATTTTCTAGAGATAATACAAAGGTAATCTTTTGAAGAAAATTAACGTTTTTAATAATAGTATTGCCTGTATGAATTGAAGAGTTATTTATGTTCTGAGTGTGTAATAATGGAAGATAAACGCTTAAGACTTCTTTCTTATTTGCTTTTATATAAAAATATAATCCTGCATTTAGCATAGGTTCAATTGTCTTAGATTCTTCCCATGTCCCAATTGACGGGTCAAGGTAAGTTTCAATATTTGGAAATACACCAACATCAGAAAAAATGCCAAATGGAATTTTTGGAATTTCTATTTTTATATTGGAAGCAAGAATCCATTTTTCAGGCCTGCCAATTGAAGTGTTTACATTAAATGCTCCATGAGTATTTGAGCTTTGTTGTATTAGCATATTTGGATAACTAACATTTCTTCCAAGGTATGTTCTGTCATATAAATAATCGTTGTAGCCATCTTGTCCCTTCATTAAAAAATTGTATCTAGAACTTGAGCTGTAAAAATTGTACCCTGCGAAAAATCTTAATTCAACACCATTTAAACGCTTGTTGTAATTAACTCTGTAATTTGCTGTAAGTGACAATGAGCTAACAAGTGAAGAAGATGAGTTAGCACCATATATATATTTTAAGTTTAAGCTTTTTGGAGTTAAAAATTGTTTGTTTTTAATTTGATAATCTAAAACACCGAAATAAGAGTTTTGTACAATACTTTCAAAATTTGGAGAAATACTATTCTCATCAGTTCTTATAGCTCTAAGCTTAATTTTTTGAACTGGAGAGCTTCTTAAACTTTTGGATTTGAATCTAAATTCCGTAAATAGTTCGCTTTTTATCCACCTTTCTTCTGAAAAAACAGGTTGATTATAGTAGCTTTTTACATTCGCTCCAAAGCTAATTCTAGAGAAAAGTTTAGTTGGATAAGATTGAAAATTAAAACCTGCAGATCCAACAATATCTTTACTGTCAAAGCTATACATTGGCATGAAGTTCCATTCAAAATTTCTTTCAAGTAAAATGGAATTGTAAAGAGAAACTCCGGCCATTAGTCGATTATAAGAATTCCAGCCAATTACTGGCACATAATAAATTGTTGAGTAATCGCTATTTTCAAGCCCTGCAAGAAACTTAAATTTTAGTGGAGCTACTTTTTTTAGTATCCCTTTAGTCTTTATGTGATTATTCGTTGATATTAAGTCACTGGAATAATCGTTCTTGTTTAGAACTAATTTTTCTATTGAGTTGTTAAAGGTTAGCTCAATTGTTGTGTCAACTTTAAATCCATCAATCCATTTAAAAAAGCAGCTTGAAGAGTCTATGCCGATACCTGAAATTGAAATAGGAGCATTAAAACCAGTTTTATTTTTCAGCTTAAGGGTATAGTTGTTTTCGGAAACTTTTTTAATTCTACTGATTTTATAATCTATTTTTTTTGTAGAACCAATGTAATCATCAAAAAACCAGTTTAAATTTTTATTGGAAACTTTTTCAAAAACATTCTTAATGTCCTTTGGTTGAGGGTGCTTAAATTTCCATTTTTCAAAATAAGAGCGCATGCAAAAATCAAATATGCTATCTCCAAGATATTCTTTTAGGTAGTTAAAGCCTAGTCCAGTTTTTCCATATACAATAATTCCATAATTCATGCTAGTGTATTTACTAGAACCCATTTGTATAGGCTGATCGTTGTTTCTGGAAGCATTAAACTTATACCCTAGCTGCATAAGAGAGCTGCCGCCTAAATTTAGTGTTCTCAAAAGGCTGTTTCCAAAAAGATTGTTGTTGTCTCCGTACTTTTTGTTCATGTGCCTATACTCAACAAAGGAATTTATTCCTTCATCCATCCAAGCATTATCTCTTTCGTTTGAACCTAAAATTCCATAAAACCAATTGTGTCCTACTTCATGAGTGATTACCTCATCATGAAAGTAGCTATTTCCAGATTCTCCAATAACGGTAATATTTGGATATTCCATGCCTCCTCCTGCACTTATAGATCCATCAACTGCTGTAACATGGTTGTAGGGATAATCTCCAACCCAAAGAGAATAGTTGTATGTAGCATCATTAATGTGTTCAATGGCTTTTTCCCAAAGCTCAAATTCATTATTGGTAAACATTGCCCAGGTATTTACTTTTCTTTTAGAGTGAGGAAGTTCAACTTCGCCTTTTAAAACATGATACCTTTTGTCGGCAAACCAAGCAAAATCATGTACATTTTCTTGATGAAAATGTAGTGTTTTAGTGTTGGAACTACTTTCTGGAAAGGACATGTCTGTACTATAATTCTGAGAGGTTATAATTTTTTTTGTTTGATCAACTTTTTTTAGTAAAAAATCCCTCTCATTTTTACCATCAATTAAATCACCAGTTGCTCCAACAACATAATTTTCTGGTAAGGTTATTTTCACATCATAAGTTCCGAATTCAGAGTAAAATTCTCCTTGACTTAAATAGGATAATGGGTGCCAGCCGTTTTTATCATAAACCGCTGGTTTGGGAAACCACTGTGTAATTTGATACGATTGTCCTATATGGCCAAGTCTAGAAAAGATTCCAAGAGGGATTTTAACCTTAAAAGGGGTGCTTATGGAAATGGTCTCAGAAGGTTGTAATGATTGGTGTAAATAGACAACAGCAATATCTATTTTGTTGTTCAAGTAGCTCCATCTTAAAGGCTTTTCGTTGGAACTAAAATTAAGTGAATCAATATATCCTTTATTCTTTGACTCAGAAAATCGAAATTCTAGTTCGCCATTTTCTAAATCGTGTTTAGCCATTTCGGTACTATTGTTTTTGTATGCGTTAGGCCAAAGATGGATAACAATTGAATCTAAAGATTGCGGTGAATTATTGGTATAGTCTATTTTTTCAAATCCAGAAAGTTCATGTTTTTCATCGTTAAGAGATACTTCAATGTAAGTATTTACTTTTTGTTGAAAATAATCATCTTGAGCATGATTTAGAAAAACAAAAAAAAACAAGAATTGTAGAAAATAAAACGTCCTCATTTATACTAATTGTTAGCTCCCAAATAGCTCTTTAAGTTTTGCTTCTAGGGAGGGGCCTCTTAGGTTTTTGGCTATTATTTTACCTTCTTTATCGATTAAAACCGTATAGGGGATTCCTCTAAATCCATAGATTTTTGTTGCTTCAGTTCGCCATTGTTTTAAATCACTTACATGATTAGGCCAGGATAAGTTATCTTGCCTTATGGCATTCACCCATCTTTCTACATTATTATCTAATGAAACACTAAAAACAGTAAACCCTAAATCTTTGTATTTATTATAGAGTTTTACCACATTTGGATTTTCCATTCTACAAGGTTTACACCATGAAGCCCAAAAATCTATAAGTACGTATTTACCCCTTAAAGATTTTAAAGTAATGAGTTTTCCTTCTGGATTGTTAAAATTAAGTTCAGGTGCAGAGTTGCCAATAGCTGTTAAGTTTTTTAGTTCCTGTTGCTCTTGTTGTTGTTTCTGTTGAGCCTCTAGCTGTTTTTCAATCTGATCTACTTGCTTGCTAAAGGCAATTTGATATTCCGATTCAGGAGCAGACTTCAATAGCCCATCTCTAATGGTTTTATAAAGTGAAAAATCTTGTTGAGGATTTAATGAGCTTGCGGTAATTATTACAGCTAGTGTGTATTGATTTTTTACAATAAATTTATTTCTAATGGATTTGAAGTTGTTATCTATACCATCAATAATTGTTTTAATGCTGTCTTTGTTAAGCTTTGATGTTGGATCTTGGTATTTATTTGTTTCAACATTTCTTTTTTTCTGGTAGTTAGTTATGATCTTAACATAGTCCTCAATAACATCGCACTCGTGACTTCCTTGAACATTGTAAATGGTTCCAAAATCTTGAACATTTGAATTGAAGTTGATTACCGTATTGTCTTTGTTGTCTAAAATTAACAGAGCAATTTCATTTTTTTCTTTTCCAGAAATACTTAAAGAAAAAAAGTTTTTTTCTAAAACCGATAAGTTAAAACTAAACTTTCCATTTTTTTTTATGGTTGCAGAATCAATTAGTACACTTTTGTCATTTTTAAATGTTTGAAGATAAATAGTGCGTCCTTCTCCATTTTTAATTACTCCATTAATTTCAACATTGGTTTCTTTAGCAAACCCACTAAAGCATGCAATTGAAATAAATAAAACAAGAAGTCGTTTAAGTGTTTTCATAATTATAGTAATTCGATAAGTTTTTGTTCTAATTCTGTTCCTCTAAGACCTATTTCTACAATGTTCCCGTTTTTGTCAATAAGAAAAGTTTGAGGGATACTTCTAATTAAATATTTGGCAGCTCCTAAAGATTGCCATCCTTTTAGGTCACTGACATGATTTTCCCAAATTAATCCGTCTTGAACAATCGCTTGTGTCCATTTTGTTTTTTCTTTATCTAAAGAAAAACTATATATGTCAAACCCTTTGTTTTTGTATTTATTGTACAAACTAACAACAAATGGATTTTCTCTTCTGCAAGGGCCACACCAAGAAGCCCAAAAATCAAGTAAAACAACCTTCCCTTTTAAACTAGATAGCGAAATTAAGTTGCCGTTCTGATCTGGGAAATTTAATTCTGGTGCTAGTTTCCCAATTGCTACTCCAGCAGTTTCCATTTCTTGTTGTTGTTGTTGTTGCATTGACTTTTGCTGCTTTAACATTTCAATTTGTTGATTGGCTTTATTCATTGTAAGAATTGAAGCTTGATGAAAAGCAGTGTTTGGAAAATGTGTTGATATGGATTCGGCAACGATTTTAAGTAAGTATTGTTCTTCTAAAAAATTAGTAATATCATAAAGAGTAATAAAAATAGAAGGCGATTTTCTGTTGTTAAGAATGAAGTCTTTTTTTATGGTGTCAAATTCAGTTTTAATGTTCTTAGCCTGCTTCATGAGCTCTTCCCTTTTTTCATTTTCTTCAAAAGGAAGGAGGTTTAATTTTTTTTGTACTTCATTTATCTTGTTTATTGTAGCCAATCTTTTGTGTAAATAGTTTTTTAGAAGAACTGAGTTTTCAGAACCATCAATAGAGTAATTGAAATCAGCTCTTCCATATTCACTATTTATACTTATCTCATCGCCTTTTTCTGCAATAAAAAGCAAAAGATTTTGTTGATTTTCTCCAAGGCCTAAAATGCTGAATTTATTAGAAAGTAAACAATTGAAATTTATTTCATCTTTATTGAAAGTGGCTGAATCTATTATTTTAGGTTGATCTTCCCCTAGATTGTACAAATAATAGTTTTTCCCATCTGCATTTTTAATACTTGCTTTTATTTTAGTTTTAATATTATTTACTTTTTCATTATTTGCTTCACTAGGCTCATTTGTTTGAGTATCGTTGGAGCAACTTAAAAAAAGAAGTAGAAGAATGAGAAAGGGGTTAGTTTTCATTTTTTATCAGTTTGTTTAGTAAAATAGATGAGGATTTGGGATCTGCAGTTCCTTTAGAAGCTTTCATTATTTTTCCCATAAAAAATCCTGTTAATTTTTTTTCTCCATTTTTAAACCTTGTTGTTTCACTAGGGTTTTCTTTAAAAATAGTTAGAATAATGTTTTCTAATTCATTTTCATCATTTTTTGATAACCAGCCTTTTTCTTTGGCGATTTCTTCAGGAGATGCTGTTGGTGTTTTTAGCATTTCAGGGAAAAGTTGTTGGCTAGCAAGAGAATTGCTAATATTCCCCTGGTCAATCATACCGATAAGTGAAACCATATTTTCAGCACTTATTGGAAATTGATTAATAGTAGTAGCAGTATGGTTTAAATAGGATTTTATACTACCCATTATCCAATTAGCAGCAGCCTTGTAGTTAGTTGTACTAATAATCATTTTCTCAAAATAAAGTGCAATATCTTTGTTTTCAGTAAGATTAGTAGAATCGTAATCAGAAAGCCCAAGTTGATGATGGTATTTTTTGTATAGCTCATTTGGAAGAGGAGGGAGGGACTTTTTAACTTTTTCAATATATTCTTTTGAAAGAATAAGTGCGGTTAAATCTGGCTCAGGGAAATACCTATAATCATGTGCAGACTCTTTGGTTCTCATGCCAATTGTTTTTCCAGTTGAAGCATCAAAATTTCGAGTTTGTTGAGCAATTTTTTCACCGTTATTCAGAAGTGATGCATGACGACATATTTCATAATCTATTGATCGTTGCACATTTCTTATTGAGTTAAGGTTTTTGATTTCAACCCTTTGGCCAAATGTATTGCTGCCAATTGGCATAATAGAAATATTTACATCACATCTCATGCTCCCTTCTTCCATGTTTCCATCACAAATTTCTAAATAGCGAAGAAGTTTTCGCACTTCAGTAACGTAATTATAGGCTTCTGTACTTGATTTTAAATCAGGTTCAGTTACAATTTCGATAAGAGGAACTCCAGCTCTATTTAAATCTATAAGTGAGTTAAATGGATCTTGGTCATGAATACTTTTTCCGGAGTCTTCTTCCATGTGAATCCTAGTGAGATTAATGGGTTTTTCATTTCCAGATTCATCTTTAATGATGATATTGCCTCCCCTGCAAATTGGAGTTTTATCTTGAGTAATTTGGTATCCTTTAGGAAGATCAGCGTAGAAATAATTTTTTCTATCGAAATGCATTTTAGTTGTAATCGATGAATTACATGCTAGCCCCATTTTAACAGCATAATTGACTACTTTTTTATTGAATCTAGGAAGAGTTCCGGGGTGTCCTAAAGAAACAGGTGAGATTTGTGTATTGGGAACACCACCGTATTCATTAATGTCACTGCAAAAAGCTTTGCTATTTGTTTTAAGTTGAGCATGGATTTCTATACCAATTACTGGTTCATATTTTTCTAGCGCTTGGGATAATTTCATTAGAATTATATTGTTTCTAGCATTTGCTTAATAATAACAGTAAGTTTTTTCTCAGCTTTAGCTGCCACTTGCTGAACTTCATGGTGAGTAACTTCAACAATTCTTCCAGGAACTCCTAAATCAGTAATAACAGAAAACCCGAAACAGGGTATTGACATGTGTCTTGCAGCAATTACTTCAGGAACTGTACTCATTCCAACAGCATCAGCCCCAATAGCTCTGGTGTAAAAATATTCAGCTGGGGTTTCAAGTGTAGGCCCTGTAAGACCAGCATAAACGCCTTTTACTAGGTTAATTTGATTTTTAGCAGCAATTTTCTCTGCAAGGGAAATTAATTCTTTACAGTAAGCTTCGCTCATATCTGGAAATCGAGGCCCAAGCTCATTAATATTAGGACCAATTAGTGGGTTAGTTGGGAATAGATTGATATGATCAGAGATGACCATAATATCCCCAATTTCAAAAGATGGATTTACTCCTCCACATGCATTGCTAACTATAAGTTTTTCAATTCCTAAGTATTTCATTACTCTTACCGGAAAAACTACTTCATTCATTGAGTAGCCTTCGTAAAAATGAAATCTTCCTTGAAGTGCGATTACTTTTTTGCCTCCAAGTTCCCCAAGAATAAGTTTCCCGCTATGTCCTTCTACAGTAGATACAGGAAAATTAGGAATTTCTTGGTAAGGTAAAGCGTGGCTAGTCTCAATTTCGTTAACTAGTCCTCCTAAACCTGTTCCAAGTATAATGCCAATTTCAGGGTTGAAATCAGTTTTTTCTTTAATAAAGGTAGCTGTATCCTTAATTGTTTGCAGCATAATTGATTAGTTTTTGATCAAAAGTTTCTTTTTCTGAAATAAATTCAATTTTAATTGGAATATAATAAACAGGAAGAGAATTAAATTTCTTTAATCCTTTTAGTCTCATTGCATCTTTTTCGGTAGTTAAAATTATTTTATTTCCTGTTGCGAAGGTATCAAATATTTCAGAAATTTTATCAGCATCTTTATTTGAGAATGGATAATGGTCTCGATAGTTGAGGTGTTTGAAATTTAATTTTTCGTTTTTTAGTTTACTTGTAATTCCTTCAGTTGATGCAATTCCTGTAATGAGTAAAATAGTGTAGGATGAGTCTAAACTAATTCTAGAAGAATTAAATAAGGGAGTAATTGCTCCGTATTTTGTTTTGGTAAAGTAGATTTTTGCATTAGTTGATATTGCTTTTTCAACTATCTGCATTTGAGATTTTGTAATTTTTTCTGGACATTTAGTGATTATAATAATGTCTGCTCTTTTACTTCCTTTAGCAGATTCCCTTAAGTATCCAACAGGGAAGATAAAGTCTTTATAGAAGGGACTATTGTACTTGGTAAGTAGTATGTTTAAACCAGGTTTAATTGCTCTATGTTGATAAGCATCATCTAGTACTATTAAATCTATTTTTGGGTAATCGTATAGTATGTTTAATATTCCTTTTACTCTGTTGTTTTCAACAGAAACCTTTACTGAAGGAAATTTACATTTAATTTGAAGGGGTTCATCACCAACTTCAGTATAATTAGCTGTAGGTTTCACTTCTATATAAGAAGCTGTTTTTCTTCCATATCCTCTGCTTAGTACTGCAATTTCAAAGTCTTTTTTTA